>JBDTKM010000034.1:0-27318 GCA_039935315.1 Rhodanobacter sp.
AACTGCGCAAGGCCTCGCGGTTGTGATCCCACACATCGAGGTACCAGTTGTCGCGGTAATGGGTCAGCCGTTGCGGCGAAACGATGCGCCGGCTGTCGGCATTGGTGGTGCGCGCGCGATAGCGGAAGCGCAGTTGGCGGCGTTCCAGCACCGCGCCGGCGACGATCCGAAATACCTGCTGGTCAAGCTTGCGCTCACCCCACGGGATCACCCGGATCCGCTCCAGTGGCAACGCCTTGCCGCTGCCCTGGTGCGACAACAAGCCTTCAATGCGCGCCCTGAACGGCGCCAGCGCGCCGGCCAGCACACCCGGCCCGGAGCGACTGATGAGTTCGTTGAGAGCCAGCAGCGAAGCGAGCTCGTCCGAGGTCAGCCACAACCCTGGCAGCTCGAACTTCTCGCCCTCGCCAGCCTCATAGCAAAACGCCGCCTGATCGGTGCCGGCGCTCTCGATCGGCGCCCCTAGCGCGTCGCGCAGAAACGCCACGTCGCGGTACAGCGTGGCGCGTGAGCATTCCAGCTCCCCCAGCAGCCGCGATAGCGGCACCGGATAGTGCGCCGCCTTCAGCACGCGATGCAGGGTCAGTATCCGTTCGTAGCGATCCATCTTGGTTGGCGACCTGGAGGAGGGAGGGCGCCACGTAGCATGCTGGCGCCCGCAGTCGGCCGCAAGTCGACCACGCGGCCCCAGCAGCTTGTGGGGCTTTGGTTGGCCGGCCTGCGAATCCGCCTGGGTGGTCCAATTCCGCCGATTCCTGGTCCGCAGAACCACGGTGGGCCGGCGCATCGTCAGCAATCTGCTTGTCCTCACCCAGCCGAATTCTCGCCTCGACCACCAGAGCCCGACGGGCTCCGGGTGCCGTTCATTGCAAGTTCAAGCCATCCGGTTAAGGTAGCGGGTTACGAATCTTTAACAGGTGGATGTCTCGCGATGAACAAGACCCTGATTGCCGGCCTGTTGCTGGCCGGCCTCGCCAGTTTCGCCGTCCAGGCCCAGGACACTGCGCCGGACGCTTCGACCACCAGCAACGCCAGCAACACGGGCGGCTGGACCGGTTCGGGCGAATTCGGCTTCGCCTCGGCTACCGGCAACACGCGCTCGCAGAATATTGACGCGAAGCTGGGCCTGAAGCAGGAAAACGACCAGTGGAAAAACGTATTTTTCGTGGACGTGTTGCGTACCAAGGCGCAGCAAAAGGTCGTCGATGCCAGTGGCAACACCATTGAAGAGTTCAACACCACGGCGAACCGCTATGACGGTGGCGCCTCGGTCGGCCTGAAGCTGGACACGCGCAGCTATATCGTCGGCGCGGGCCGTTACGAGCACGACCAGTTCGGCGCCAACTTGTGGCAGGCCACCGTCTCGCTCGGTTATGGCTACATCGCGTTGAAGGATGAGCGCAACGAGCTGTCATTCGAAATCGGCCCCGGCTACAAGCGCTATCGTCCGGCAGACGATCACGTGCTGCTGAACGGCGTACTGGTGCCGCAGCAGCAGGAAACGCAAGGCGAAGTGGTGGCCCGTGGCCTGATCAACTACAAGTACAAGATCAGCGCCAACACCGCGTTCGAGGACACGTTCCTGACGGAAGCGGGCTCGAAGAACACCTATGTGCAGAACGATGCCGGCCTGGCGGTCAGCATGACCAAGAAGCTGGCACTGAAAGTGGGCTTCCAGGTGCGCTACAACAGCGAAGTGCAGCCGGGCATCAAGAAGACGGACACGCTGACGACGACGAATCTGGTTTACAGCTTCTGAGTTGAAAGCGGGGAACAGGGAGCCTGGCGAGTGCGGGCTGTGCGCTTTGGCTCAGCTCGCTGTGCCGAAGCCGGTTCATGGCGGCCACTGGATATCCCATCGAGCTTCCCGTTTCCCGTTCCGCTTGCGCCGCTCTATCCCAGAAACTCGGCCGCGCCTAGTTCCAGCAACGCCGCCGCGACGCGTTCACCCAACGCCACCGGCTGGTCGGCCGGGCCACTGGCCTCGGCGCGCAGCAGACGGCCGCCAATGACGTCGCCGACCAGGCCGCGCAGATGCAGGCCGTGCTCGCCCAGCACGCACCATGCACCGATCGGGACGGTACAGCTGCCGCCGAGCGCCTGGTTCATCGCGCGCTCGGCGCTCACGGTCAGTCGGGTGTCGGCGTCATCCAGCGCGGCGAGCATGGCCAGCACCGCCGGATGGGCGCTGCGTGCCTCGATCGCGATCGCCGCCTGGCCCGGCGCTGGCAGCCAGTCTGGCGCGGCCAACCGCGACACGATGCGTGCCGCCAGGCCCAGCCGTTCCAGTCCGGCACAGGCCAGCACGATGGCGTCGTAGTTGCCGGCATCAAGTTTGCCCAGGCGCGTGCCGACGTTGCCGCGCAGATCGAGCAATTCAAGATCGGGGCGCAGCGCCCGCAACTGGGCCTGGCGGCGCAGCGACGAGGTACCCACGCGCGCGCCACGTGGTAGCGAGGCCAGATCGGTGTACTGGTTGCTGACGAACGCATCGGCGGCGTCCGCCCGCGGCAGGATCGCCGGCAGCGTGAAGCCAGCTTCCAGCGTGGCCGGCACATCCTTCAGCGAGTGCACCGCCAGCTCGGCGCGGCCGTCCAGCATGGCCACTTCCAGCTCTTTCAGGAACAATCCCTTGCCGCCAATGGCGGCCAGCGGCTGATCGAGGATTTCGTCGCCGCGGGTACTCAGCGGCACCAGATCCACGTTCAAGCCGGGGTGCGCCGAGCGCAGCAGCGTCGCGACGTGCTCGGCCTGCCACAGCGCCAGTGCGCTCTTGCGGGTGGCGATGCGCAAGGTGGAAGGGCTCATTGGAACTCCATGACAGTCGGCAAGGTCTCATTGTCGCGCAGATGGCCGGTTCGCCGCAGCGCGGCGCCAGCGCGCTGCGGCTGTCCCCGCCAGCGCGCTCCGGCTACGATGTCGACAAACCTTTCGGAGTTCATCATGCAAAGCGGCAACCCGGCACTCAACAAGAACACTTTCCTCGACGCTGCCAGCGGTGCGGTGGTGTCGCACGGCGACCAGGTCATGACGCTCAATGGCACGGTCAACAAGACCGGCCTGCTGCTGGCCCTGGTCGTGGTCGGCGCGATCTTCAGCTGGGACCAGTTCCAGGGCCCGACCAGCCTGCCGGCGATGGCACCGCTGATGATCGGCGGCGCCATCGGCGGCCTGATCCTGGCGTTCGTCACCATCTTCAAGAAGACCTGGGCACCGGTCACCGCGCCGCTGTATGCGCTGGTGGAGGGCGTCTTCATCGGTGCGTTGTCGGCGATCTTCGAGATGCGCTACCCCGGTATCGTGATGCAGGCGGTCGGGCTCACCTTCGGTGTCATGGCGGCCTTGCTGCTGGCCTACCGCAGCGGACTGATCCGCGCCACCGAGAAGTTCAAGCTTGGCGTGGTGGCCGCCACCGGCGGCGTGATGTTGCTGTACCTGGCCAACTTCGTGATGGGTTTCTTCGGCCATTCGATGGGCTTCGTCAACGGCAGCAGCGGCTTGGGCATCGCGTTCAGCGCCGTGGTGGTGGTGATCGCCGCACTCAACCTGATCCTCGATTTCGACATGATCGAGCAGGGCGTCAACGCCCGCGCGCCAAAGTACATGGAGTGGTATGGCGCGTTCGCGCTGGTGGTCACCCTGGTGTGGCTGTACCTGGAACTGCTGCGCCTGCTGTCAAAGCTGCAGTCGCGCAACTGAATCAGCGCGGCAGCAACCAGGAAAGGCGCGGGTGACCGCGCCTTTCTGCTGTGCGGTCGTCAGACCGGCAGCGTCGGTTCCGGCCCCGGCAGCAGCAGATCGTCACTGGTCGTGCCGCCGTGGTGATCCGCCGCCAGCAGCAGGTAGAACGCGGGCACCACGAACAGGGTGAACAGGGTACCGATCGCCATGCCGGTGGAGATCACCAGGCCCATGTTGTAGCGGCCAGCCGCACCCGCGCCGGCGGCGATCACCAGCGGCATCACGCCGAGCACCATCGCCGCGGTGGTCATCAGGATCGGCCGCAGGCGTACCGCGGCCGCATGTTCAATCGCCTCGCGCTTGGACATGCCGCGCAACTGCGATTCGTTGGCAAACTGCACGATCAGGATGCCGTGTTTGCTGATCAGTCCCATCAGGGTCACCAGGCCGACCTCGGTATAGATGTTGAGGCTGGTGAACAGATTGACGAAGATCAGCGCCCCGAACAGCGCCAGCGGCACCGAGACCAGGATCACGATCGGATCGCGCAGGCTGTTGAACTGGGCGGCCAACGCCAGGAACACGATGATCGCCGCAAACAACAAGGTGGTACCAAAGCCGCCGGACTCCTGCACGAACTGGCGCGATTGCCCCGCGTAGTCCACGTTGTAGCCGCTCGGCGCCACTTGATGCACCAGGTCGCGCAGGTAAGCCAGCGCATCGCCCTGCGCCATGCCGCTTACGCCGGAGATCGTGGCCGAATTCAATTGCTGGAAGCGGTTGAGCGAGCGCGGTACCACCTGATGGGTGATTTTCGCCACGGTAGACGCCTGGATCACCGAGCCATCAGGTACCCGCAGGTAGTAGTTCAGCACCTGATCCGGGTTCAGGCGATCGACCTGCAGTACTTGCGGAATCACTCTGTACGAGCGTCCGGAGATCGAGAAATAGTTGACGTAACCACCGCCCAGCGCGGCACCCAGCGAGGCACCCACATCCTGCTGGTTCAGGCCCAGCGTGGTGATCATGTTGCGGTCCAGGCTCACTGTGCTTTGTGGCTTGTCGACCTTCAGATCCGAATCGATGAAGTAGAACTTGCCACTGGCCTGCGCCTTCTGCAGCACCTCGGTCGCCACTTCGTTGAGGTTCTCGAATGGCTCGGTGGTGGTGATGACCGCCTGGATCGGCAGCCCGCTCGCACCGGGCAGCGGCGGAAACTGGAACGCCGCGATCTTGGCACCGGCAATCCCGTTCCACTTCTGCTGCAGCACCTGCTGCAGTTCGTGTGCGTCGCGGCTGCGCTGGTCCCATGGCTTGAGCAGCACGCCGCCAATGCCCTGGTTGACCGTGGGCACCCCAGTGAGCTGGAACATCTGCTGGTATTCCGGCAGCTGACTGGCCAGCTTGAACATCTGCGAGGAGTAGACGTTCATCTGCTGCGCCGTCACATTCGGCGCACCGACGATCTGACCGACCACCACGCCCTGGTCCTCTTCCGGGGCCAACTCCGATTTCGAGGTCACGCCCAGCGCAATCGTGGCCAGCAGCAGCAGCGCGGCCATCACCACCACCACCATCCAGGTCGAGAGCACGTTGTGCAGCACGCGCTGATAGCCGTGGTGCACACGATCAAACTGCCGATCAATGAATTGCACCAGCCGGCCGCTGTCCTGCTCGCTGCGGAAAAAGCGCGAGGCCATCATCGGCGACAGGGTCAGTGCGATCACCGCCGATACCGTCACCGCCCCGGCCAGGGTGAACGCGAACTCGGTGAACAGCGCGCCGGTCAGTCCTTTCTGGAAACCGATCGGCACGTACACCGCGATCAGCACTACGGTCATCGCCAGAATCGGGCCGCCCAGCTCCCGTGCCGCCAGCAGTGCGGCCTGCAGTGGCGTCTTGCCCTCCTCCTTCATGTGGCGGTCGACGTTCTCCACCACAATGATCGCGTCATCCACCACCAAACCGATGGCCAGCACCAGCGCCAGCAAGGTCAGCAGGTTGATCGAGTAGCCCAGCGCCAGCATCACGAAGAACGTGCCGATCAGCGACAACGGCATCGCGATCACCGGGATGATCACCGCGCGCAGGCTGCCCAGGAACAGGAAGATCACCACGGTGACGATCAGCAGCGCCTCGATCAGGGTCTTGATCACCTCGTTGATCGAGCTGTTCACGAATTCGGTGCTGTCGTAGACGATCTTGCCGGTGACGCCGTTCGGCAGCTGCTGCTGGATCTCGGGAAAGGCGTCGCGCACGCGCTTGGCCACGTCCAGCAGGTTCGCATCAGGTGCCACCTTGATGCCGATGAACACCGAGCGCTTGCCGCTGAAGGCCACGTTGAAGTCGTAGTTGTCCGAGCCCAGCGTGACGTTGGCCACATCCTGCAGGCGCACGATCGCGCCCTTGTCCTGCTTGATCGCCAGCTGCTTGAACTCTTCGACCGTGTGCAGGTCGCTGTCGGTGGTCAGGTCCACGGTCACCGCCTGGCCCTTGCTGGAGCCGACCGCGGGCAGGTAATTATTGGTCGCCAGGGCGGTGGACACGTCGCTGGCGGTGACCCCGTGCGCCGCCATCTTCGCCGGATCCAGCCATGCTCGCAGGGCGAAGTTGCGCGCACCGAGCAGCTCGGCAGTTTGCACGCCCTCGATCGAATCGAGCTTGGGCTTGACCACGCGCGAGAGGTAGTCGGTGATGTTGTTGGTGGGCAGTTGGTCGCTGTAGAAGCCCATGTACATCGCGTCGATCGTTTCGCCGGTCTGCACGTTCAGCACCGGCTGCTGCGCCTGCAGCGGCAGCTGGTTCTTCACCGAGTTGACCTGGGTGGTGATCTCGGTCAGCGCACGGTTGGCGTCATAGTTCAGGCGCAGCGTCGCGGTGATGGTCGACACGCCCGAGACGCTGCTGGAGGAGAGGTAATCGATACCTTGCGCCTGCGCGATGGCCTGCTCCAGCGGCTGGGTGATGAAGCCGGCCATGGTCTGCGCGTCGGCGCCATAGTAGGCAGTGGTCACGGTGACCGTGGCGTTCTCGGTCTTTGGATACTGGCGCACGGTGAGGCTGGTGACGGCCTTCAGGCCCAGCACCAGGACCAGCAGGCTGACAACGATCGCCAGCACCGGCTTGTTGATGAACAGGTCGGTGAATTTCATGACGTTTGCTCAGAGCCGGTGAAAGATTCGATCGTCGTGGCGAGCGCGCCGGCGGACGTTCGTGACAAGCCGCGGCGTGGATAAATTGCGGGGAGATTGCTGCACCCAATGACTCGAATTTGTCCGCGGCGCGCCGCCGGCGCGGGCGTCAGGCGGCGCGCGCAGAAGGTGGGCGATTCTTTCACTGGCTCACTGCTCCTGCGGCGCGGGATGCGCGCTGTCGGCCGGACGCACGCTGTTGTCGACCACGATCGGTGCGTCATTCTTCAGCTTCATCTGGCCACTGGTCACCACCACGGTGCCGGCGTCGATGCCCTTGATGATCGCCACCTGATCGCCGCGCGTGTCGCCCACGGTGACGAAGGTCTGCTTGACCGTGGCCGGCAGCGGCTGCCCCTTGGCATCCTTGCCTTTGGAAGGCTGCACCACGTACACGGTGTCGCCATAGGGGTTGTAGACGATCGCCGCCTGCGGCAGGGTCAGCTGCTTCTGCTCGCTGCCGACATCGACACTGACCTTGGCGAACATGCCCGGGGTCAGCGTCTTGTCATGGTTCGGCACGGTGGCCTCGACCTGCACGTTGCGCGTATCGGCCTCGACCTTGGGGCTGATCGCGTTGAGCTTGCCGGCAAACTGGCGGCCCGCATACGCATCCACCTTCATATGCATCACCTGCCCCACCTGCAGCCGACCCAGCTCGCTTTGCGGCACGTTGAAGTCCACGTACAGCGGGTCAAGTTGCTGCAAGGTCACCACGGCGGTGCCGGCGCTGAGGTAGTCGCCCGGACTGGTGGTGATGATGCCCGCGCGGCCGGCGAACGGCGCCCGCAGTTGCTTCTTCGATACCACCACCTGCTGCTGCGTCACTGCTGCCTGCTTCGCCTTGAGATCGGCGGCCGCGGTGTCGTAGTCGGCCTTGCTGATCGCCTGCACCGCCAGCTGCTGGCGTGCCCGCTCAAAGGTCAGCTCGGACAGTCGGGCGGTGGCCTGCAGCTGCTGCAGCTGGGCCACGTCGTCGCCGTCGCGCAACTGCAGCAGGAGCTGGCCCTGCTTTACGTCCGCGCCGGATTTCAGCTCGACGCCGGTGACCAGTCCGGCGACGTCCATGGCCAGGTCGGCGCCGTTGGCGGCGCGCAGGGTCCCCACCGCGTTCAGCGCGGGTTGCCACGGCTCCTCCCGCGCGCTGGCCGTGCTCACCGTGGAGGGTCCCGGTTTGGGGATCGCGTGGATCATGCGCACCACCAGCAGCACCTTGATGCCGGCGATCACCGCGATCAGCAGCAACACGCCGCCAATCATCCAGAACATGCGTTTGGTGGTGCTGGGTTTGTTGTCGACGCGCGTGGGCATGCGCGGGCTCCTTGGGTTGTTCATTAGTTGCGGCAATCCGTGATCGCGAAGGTCAAAAGAGCGGACATCCTGCCCGCGCTGCCAATGGGAAACTAACGGCTCGGCTGGGTGACTTGCTGCCGGGCGGTGCCTCGCCAGCCACCGCCGAGTGCGGCATACAACGCCGCGGTGTCGGCCAGTCGGGCGCTGCGCGACTGGATCAGCGCGATGCGTGATTGCTGATAGCTGCGTTCGGCGTTGAGCAGGTTGAGATAGCCGGTGGCGCCCACCTGGTATTGCTGGCGGATCAACGCCAGTTGCTGCGCGGCGGCACCTTCAGCGGTGGTCTGGGCGGCCAAACCCTGGGCGTCGAATTGCAGCGCCTGCAGCGCATCGGCGACATTCTGGAAGGCGACCAGCACGGTCTGTTGCCAATCCGCCAGCGCCTTGTCCAGGCCGGCCTGGGCAGCGCGCTTCTTGTGCCGCAATTCACCACCGTGAAACAGCGGTTGGGTCAGGCCCAGGCCCAGCGACCAGGCGCGGGTACCGGCAGCAAACAAGTCGCCTGCGTTGAGCGCCTGCGAACCGCCGCTGGCGGAAAGCGAGAGCTGCGGCAGCATCGCGGCGGTGGCTACGCCGACCTGGGCGGTCGCCGCGTGCAACTGGGCGGACGCGGCACGGATGTCCGGGCGCTGCTCGACCAGGGTCGAGGGCAGGCTCACCGGAATGTCCTGCGGCAGGGTGATCGCATCCAGCCGCAACGGTGCCAGTTCCAGCTGCGCCGGTGTGGTGCCCAGATAGGTGGCGAGCTGGTTGCGGGTGGCGGCGAGCTGCGCCCGCAGCGGCGGAAGGGTGGCTTCGGTGGTGGCCAGCTGGGTGCGTACCGCCAGCGTGTCGGACAGCGACTTCGCGCCGATCTGCTGCTGCTGTTCGGCGATGTGCAGACTCTTGCGCTGGCTGCCCGCGATCTCCTCGGTGGCGCGCAGCTGCTCGCGCAGCGACGCTTCCTGCAGCGAGGCGGTGACCACGTTGGCGGCCAGGGTCAGGTAGGTCGCGTCCACCTGCGCCCGCTGCACGTCGGCCAGTGCCGCCTGGGCCTCGATCCCGCGGCGGGTAGCGCCGAACAGATCGACGTCGTAGCTCACGTTGACCGAGGCGTTGTAGACGGTCAACGGCGAAAGAGGGAGGGCGCCGCCAACCGAGGCGCCGGACTGCTTCTGGCGGGTGGCGCCCGCGCTGGCGTCCACCGAGGGGAAGTTGCTCCCCGCTGCCGCGCGGGCGTTTTCCTGCGCCTGCCGCAGCGCGGCCTGCGCCGAGGCGATCGAGGGGCTGTGCTGCAGTGCGGTGTTTACCCGTCGGGTCAGCTCGGCATTGCCGAACGTGGTCCACCAGCGCGCCGGTACGTCGTGGCCTTGCAGGAAACGCTGCGCGTCGCCATCGGCGGTGTGCGCTGCGGCCGTGGTTGCAGGCAGCGCTTGCGCAGTGAAGCGGCTCACCGCCGGCGGCGCCGGGCGCTGGTAGTCGGGACCGACGGTGCAGCCGGCCAGCGCCAGTGCAGCGAGCACAACGAAGGCACGCGTGTGGTGGCGGCGCAGAATTGATGGAGGATGGAACAGGTCGCTGAACACGGGAGTGGCCTGAACTAGGTACGTCGGGCCGGCACAATATCATACTGAGTAGTTTAGATATACATTGCCGTCACGCGTTGTCACGCAGCGAGGCCAGCGCCGGATCAGAGCACGCCCAGTGGGCGATCCTGCGAGGAGAAACGCATCGGCAGATCGCCAGTCAACCCATCCGGATGATCCGCCGGCACCGCGAAGCGCCAGCCGCGCACGCTGCGCAAGGCATGTTGGTCGAGGACCGGATCGCCACTGGAGACAACCAGGCTGGCGTCGTCGACGTTGCCGGCGCGGTCGACCCGCAGGTGCACGATCACGCGACCGTCCAGGTGACCGCGCAGCTGCGCCCAGCGCTGGCTGGTGTCGTCGGGAGTGGCCAGCGGCTGCAGCGCGGCGGGTGAGGCGGCCGTCGTGACGCGGGGCGCCTGGGGGCCGATTGGGTCATGCCGCCAGGCCCGGCGAGTTGACACCACGCGGGTCGCCACCACCGTGACCGGACCATGCACGCGGTGCGTTTTGGGCGTCGTCCGCGGCGCGGAATGAAGGCGCCCGACTATCGCTGGCTGGTTCGATGGCTCATGCCACTGACTGGTCAGGCTGCTGAGCCAGCCCGTGCCAGCGACGCCGATCAGCAACGCCAGCGTGCTCAGACTCGTGGTGGTGCGCAGGCGCAGCATGGTCGCGGGGTTACGGCCGCTCGAGGATGGCGGTGACGCCCATGCCGCCGGCGGTGCAGATCGAGATCAGGCCGCGGCCGGCGCCTTTCTGTTCCAGCAGTTTGGCCAGCGTCGCGATGAGACGGGCGCCAGTGGCGGCGAACGGATGACCCACCGCGAGGCTGGAGCCGTGCACGTTGAGCCTGGCCGGGTCGATGGTTCCCAACGGTGCGTCCAGACCGAGCCGATGCTTGCAGTACTCGGCCGATTCCCACGCGCGCAACGTGCACAACACCTGGGCGGCGAACGCCTCGTGAATCTCGTAGTAGTCGAAGTCCTGCAGGCTGAGTCCGTTGCGCGCCAGCAGTCTGGGTACCGCGATGGTGGGCGCCATCAGCAGTCCCTCGCCATGCACGAAGTCCACCGCGGCGACTTCGGCGTCGCGCAGGTAGGCCTGCACTTTCAGCCCGCGCTGCGCGGCCCACTCGTCGGTGCCCAGCAGCACCGCGGCGGCGCCGTCGGATAGCCCGGTGGAATTGCCCGCGGTGAGCGTACCGTGGCCGGAACGCTTGTCGAACGCGGGCTTCAGCGTGGCGAGTTTTTCCATGCTGCTGTCCGGGCGCAGGAAACCATCGCGGCGCAGGCCGCGGAACGGAATCAGCAGATCATCGAAGAAGCCGGCATCGTAGGCGGCGGCCAACTTGTGGTGACTTTCCAGCGCCAGCTGATCCTGTGCCTCGCGGCTGATCTGCCATTGCCGCGCCATCTGTTCGCAATGGTCGCCCATCGACTTGCCGGTGCGCGGTTCGGCCACGCCCGGGAACGAGGGCTTCAACTCCCTGAAGGAGAACCCGCTTACGGCGGCTTTCAGCTTCTCCGTCGCGGTCTTGGCCCGGTTCACCGCCAGCACCCGCTTGCGCAGCCGGCGGCCGTAAACGATCGGCACGTCACTGGTGGTGTCTGCACCGGCGGCAATCCCGGCCTCGATCTGGCCCACGGCAATCTTGTTGGCGACGATGATGGCGTTGTCCAGCGAGGTGCCGCAGGCGCGCGCCGTGGTGATGCCCGGCGTGGTCGGCGCCAACCCGGAACTGAGCAGCGCTTCGCGCGCGAGGTTCCAGTCCGCGGAATGCTTGATGACGGCGCCGAGCGCCACTTCGCCCAACTCCACTCCGTGCAGACCGAACCGCTCGACCAGGGCGCCGAGTACTTTCACCGACATGCCGAAGTTGCCCACGTCGGCGTAGGCCGTGTTGTTGCGGCAGAACGGAATGCGTACGCCGCCAATGACCCCGACGCGCCGGTGCGTGTTTTCCATGCCCTGAACAATCCCTCATTCGATTGCTTCAAGGCTAACCCGCCGTGCCGCCGCGCGAAAGCCCAAACGCCTTTGGCTATGCCGATTCATTCAGCACGGCGCGCTGGCGTGCTGCAGCTCGCTGGTAGAATGAGCGCTCTTTTTATCTGGAGTGGCGGCCGTGGAAGTGCAGACGTTGCTGCCGTTACCGGTGCTGGTGGCGCTGGAGTCGGTCGTCGGCGAGCCGCCGGCGCGGATGACCCTCGAGCGCGACGAGGCAGCCGCCCTGGCGGAATTGGTGGCGGCGGATCTGCTCGGACTGGTGCCGCAGGTGGCCAGTGCGCGGATGGTGCTTGCCGGCGCCCTGTTCGATCAGGTCGAATTGCTGCGGCCAGGCTTTCCGGTGTGGGCGGCGCTGGACGAACTGGCGCTGCGCACGCCGCGTGCGGCGCTGGAAAGTGTGCTGGCGTTCGGCACCCATGAGGGGCGCATGCCGACACCCGAACTGGAGCCGTCCACTCTTTACGCCGATGGTCCGATGCGGCTGCTGCCGATCAGCCTGCTGGCGCCGGCGGCCCTGGTCGACGATCTTTCCACCCAGGTGGAACTCCAGCTGGTCGGCCGCGGCGAGGCTGGCGCAAAGACCGCCGACTGGCTGATGCGCACGCTCGGCGTCCGCCTCGAACACGTGCGTTATCTCAGTCGCAACGACCTGCTCGCGCTCACCTGCGTGCAGTACGAACACGTCAACCTGACGCCGCTGTGGGCATTGCTGGAAACCGCGCTGCTGACCCCGGAGCGCGACGAATCGACGATGAGCGCGCGCGGCTTGTCGCTGCGTTATGCCGGCGGCATCGTGCTGGCGCAGTCACCCGCGCAATGGCTGTCCCGCCAGACCGGCGAGCTGGGTCAGCGCGCCCATGATTTCGCGGGCATCGTCTTCGAACTGCGCCAGTATGCCGCCCTGCTGGAGGCGCACCGGGTTCCGCTGCAGTTGGAAGCGGCTGATTTCAAGACCGAAGCGAGCGATGGCTATCTGCTGGAAACTCGCGCGGCAGCCGATGCCGAGCTTGGCTCCCCGCACCTGTTCGCGCACGAGGCGCCGGGTCTGGGCGTGGTTACCGTCACCGTGGCGCAACCGGCTGGGGCCGGGCGCGCCCGCGTGCTGGCGCACGGCTACCCGTTGCAGCCACGGGCGCTGGGACTGTTGCTGCAGCGACTGGCCGCCGAGTACGGCATTGCCAGCGAGCTGGACGCACTGGGTCGGGTCGTGCTGGACGAAGCGGGCGAACTGGGCGTGCCCGCGACCGTGCTGCATTGAGAAAGGCCCCGACCAACGGCAAGCACGGCGCAAGATGGACGCGCATGCTGAGCGTTACTGGCCCGCGTCGCCCGTCAGCAGCGCCTCGTACATGAAGTAATGACAGGGCCGCATGCCGAGTCCGGCATAGGTCTGTTGCGCGCGTTCGTTCTCCGTTTCCACGTACAGGCGCAGGCCGACCGCGCCGGCGGCCAGCGCACGCTGCTGCACCGCCGCGTACAGCGCGCGGAACACGCCGCCGCGCCGCGCCGCAGGCGCCACGTACACGCTCTGGATCCACCAGAAATCGCCGCATCGCCAGTCGCTCCACTCGTATGTCACCAGCAGGCTGCCCACGGCGACGTCGTCGTGTTCGGCGACCAGATAGAATCCCCGGCGCGGTTGTTCGAGCACGCCGGCCACGCCGCGGCAAACGACTTCCGGCTGCAGCCGCTTGTGCTCGGTTTCCCAGGCCATCGCCTGGTTCCAGTTCGCCAGATCGGCGATATCGGCGGAGGTGGCGGCGCGGATGAGCAAGGACATGGCGTAACTCCGGCAAAAACAAAAAGAACAGGACCCATCTCACCGATGTGGCCATCGTGATGTTTGAAATCTGTGCGCCATTCTCCCATCCGGTGAAGAGACAGCCGAGACGAGCCTGTTCCGTGGGAGGGAAGCGAAGCTTTCAACCGGTCGAAAGGACAACCTGCGCGATCTTCACATGGCAACGCGTAAAGTGGGCGGCCAGCCCGTGGCTGTGCGTCACTGCGCACGCCGGCGAGGCTTTCCATGGTCGGCGCGCTACGCGGCCGCATCGCCATTCAATTGCAAGGAACGTCGCGCTTGAAAATCGGTAGCCTTTTCGATCGGCTCAAGCTGCGCCGCTTGCAAGCTTTTCGCCGTCGCCGTGTCGCCGCGCGCACGCGGCCGGAGCAGGAGCCGGCACTGCGCGCGGACCTGTTCAGCGCCGAGCAGATGGAGCGCCACGGCCGGCTGCTGGCCGCCCAGCATCGGCTGCGCTCGCGCTCGCAGGCCGACCTGTTGCTGGGTCGGCTGGCCGACAACGAGGCGGTGATCACCGATAGCTGCGAGCGGATGACCAACGCGACCCGGCGCAAACGCCGGATCACTCCGGCGGGCGAGTGGCTGCTGGACAATTTCTACCTGATCGAGGAGCAGATCCGCACCGCCCGCCGGCATCTTCCCAAGGGCTACAGCCGCGAGCTGCCGCGCCTGGACAACGGCGCCTCCGCGGGTCTGCCGCGGGTCTACGACATTGCCCTGGAGATCATCTCCCACGGCGATGGTCGGGTCGACACCGCGACCCTGCACCGCTTTATTCACGCCTACCAGGAAGTGACCCCGCTGCGGCTGGGTGAACTGTGGGCGATCCCGATCATGCTGCGCCTGGCCCTGATCGAAAACCTGCGCCGGGTTGCCGCGCGGGTGATCGCGGACTGGGGCCATCGTGGCCGTGCCGTGCGCTGGGCTGACAGCTTGACCGCGACCGCCGAGCGCGATCCCAACTCGGTGGTGTTGGTGGTGGCCGACATGGCGCGCTCGGATCCGCGCATGAACAGCCCGTTCGTGGCCGAGATGGCGCGCCGGTTGCAGGGCCAGAGTCCAGCGTTGGCGCTGCCGCTGAGCTGGATTGAGCAACGTCTGTCCGAGTCCGGTCAGAGCATCGAACACCTGGTCCAGCTGGAGGCGCAACAACAAGCTGCCGCGCAGGTCACCGTGGGCAACAGCATTGTCAGCCTGCGGCTGCTGTCGGCGATCGACTGGCGCGACTTCGTCGAGCGGGCCAGCCTGATCGAGCAGCAGCTGCGCGAGGATCCGGCCGGCGTATACGCGGCGATGGATTTCGCCACCCGCGACCGCTACCGCCACGTGGTGGAGCGGCTGGCACGGCAGCACCGGCTGGACGAGATGCGGGTCGCCGAAGCGGCCGTGGAGCTGTGTCGCGCCGCCGCCCCGACCGAACCGGCACCGTCGCTGCCGCGGCACGTGGGTTTCTATCTGATCGATCGCGGGCGTCCGCAGCTGGAGCGCCACCTCGGCATCCGGCCGCGATGGGGCGACCGCATGCGGCGCCGCTTCGACCGGGCGCCGGTGACCATCTATCTGGGCCTGCTGCTGGTGCTGACGGTTGCGTTTGCCGAACCTCTGGTGCTGGCGGCGGTCGCCGCCGGCCTGGCCACGTGGGCGTGGATCCTGATCGCGATGATGGCGCTGCTGCTGGCCAGCCAGCTGGGCTCCAGTCTGCTCAACTGGATGGCGACCCTGTCGGTATTGCCACAGCTGTTGCCGCGGATGAACTATACCCAGGGTATCCCGGCCAGCGCGCGCACGATGGTGGTGATCCCCAGCCTGCTGGCGCGGGCGCAGGATGTGGAAGAGCTGGTCGAGTCGGTGGAGGTGCGCTTTCTCGGCAATCGCGACGAGCATCTGCACTTCGCCCTGCTCACCGATTTCACCGACGCGGACAGCGAAACCCTGCCCGGCGACGAAGCTCTGCTGCAGCTGGCGCAGCGCCGCATCGAGGCGCTCAACGAGCGCTACGCCAGCGGTGAGTCCGACCGTTTCTTCCTGTTCCACCGGCCGCGGCGCTGGAATCCGTCCGAGCGCTGCTGGATGGGCCACGAGCGCAAGCGCGGCAAGCTGGCCGACTTCAACGCGCTGCTGCGCGGCAACGGCGATGACCGGTTCATGCGCGTCGTGGGCGACATCGCCAGCCTGCCCCCGGTGCAATATGTGATCACCCTGGACACCGACACCGAGTTGCCGCGCGATGCGGCGCAGTCGTTCGTGGGCAGCATCGATCACCCGCTCAACCGCGCGGTGTACGACCCCGAGCGACGCCGCGTGGTCAGCGGCTACGCGATCCTGCAGCCGCGCGTGGGGATCAGCCTGCCCAGCACCGCCCGCTCGCGCTATGCCCAGCTGTACGGCAGCGACGCCGGCATCGACCCGTATACGCAGATGGTCTCCGACGTGTATCAGGATCTGTTCCACGAAGGCTCGTTCATCGGCAAGGGCATCTACGCGATCGACGCGTTCGAGCGCACCCTGGATGGCCGTTTTCCGGAAAACCGGATTCTCAGCCACGACCTGGTCGAAGGTTGCCATGCCCGTTCGGGCTTGCTCAGCGACGTGCAACTGTTCGAGGAATACCCCTCGCGCTACGGCGCCGACGTCAAGCGCCGACAGCGCTGGATCCGCGGCGACTGGCAGTTGCTGCCGTGGTTGCTGCCGTGGGCGCCGACCGCACATGACGGCTGGCGGCGCAATGCGCTGACCGCACTGTCGCGCTGGAAGATCCTCGACAACCTGCGCCGCAGCCTGGTGCCCCCGGCGGTGCTGGGCTTGCTGATCACCGGCTGGCTGGTACTGCCTTCGGTACTGTCCTGGACGGTGGCAGTGCTGGCGATGGTGCTGCTGTCGCCGGCGCTGTCGGCCCTGCTGGAACTGGTGCAGAAGCCCAAGGACGTGCAGCTGGACCAGCATCTGCGCGCCGGCCTCACCACCGGCCTGCAGCATGTGGCGCGGATGCTGCTGGGCCTGGCCTGGCTGCCCCACGAGGCGTGGTACTACCTCGATGCGATCGTGCGCACGCTGTGGCGGATCACGGTCAGTCACCGGCACTTTTTGCAATGGCAAACCTCCAGCGAGGTGGCCAAGCGCGGCGGCAACGACCTCGCGACCGTGTGGCGCCAGATGTGGGTCGGTCCGGCGCTGGCCGTGCTGCTTACCGTGGCGCTGGCGCTGCACCGTCCGATGGTGCTGTGGCTGGCGTGGCCGCTGTTGTCGTTGTGGCTGCTCTCACCCGCCATGGCGTGGTGGATCAGTCAGCCGCGCCGGCCCGACACGTTCGTGCCGAATGCAGCGCAGACTCGCTTCCTGCGCGTGCTGGCGCGACAAACCTGGGCGTTTTTCGACAGCCACGTCGGCCCCGAGGACCACTGGCTGCCACCGGACAACCTGCAAGAGCAGCCGGGCCCGGTGGTGGCGAACCGCACCTCGCCGACCAATATCGGACTGGCCCTGCTGGCCAACCTGGCCGGCTACGACTTCGGCTTTCTCAGCGCCGGCCGCCTGCTCGAGCGCACGCGCGCCACGCTGGCCACGATGCAGCAGTTGCCGCGCCATCGCGGGCACTTCTACAACTGGTACGACACGCTGACCCTGCGGCCGTTGCCGCCGCTGTACATCTCGGCGGTGGACAGCGGCAACCTGGCCGGCCATCTGCTGACCTTGCGTCCGGGCCTGCTCGAGTTGATCGACGCGCCGGTGTTTCGCCCCAGCGTGCTGCAGGGGCTGCTCGACACGTTGCAGCTGCTGCACGATGCGCTGGACGAGGGCGACGGCGTGCTCGACCCGCTGCAGCGTGAGTTGCTGGACGCGCTGGACCGCCCACCGGCTAGCACCGGCGCAGCCCTGCTGGTGCTCGAGCGCCTGCGCGCGAGCGCCCGTGCGCTGGCCGCCGGGCTGGCACCCGCGCAAGCAAGCGACAGCGCGTTCTGGCTCGGCGCGCTGCTGGCGCAACTGGACGACCTCTGCGGCGAAATCGCCAGCCTCAATCTCGATCCGCCCGAGGACGATGAGTGCGGTTTCCGCGGTATTCCCAGCTTGGGCCAGCTCACCCGCATCGAACCGCTGTGCTGGCCAGGCAGTTTCGACGCCGAGGCGGTGCGGGCGCGCGCCCATCAACGCATCGGCCTGATCGAGCAACTGGCGCAGCAGGCCGACGAGTTGGCGCAGATGGATTACCGCTTTCTTTACGACAGCGCGCGCGACCTGCTGGCGATCGGCTACAACGTCGACGCCCGCCGGCTCGATGCCGGCTACTACGACCTGCTCGCCTCCGAAGCGCGGCTGGCCAGTTTCGTGGGTATCGCGCAAGGGCAGTTGCCGCAGGACAACTGGTTCGCGCTGGGTCGGCTGCTGACCACGGTCGGCGGCGAGCCGGCGTTGCTGTCGTGGACCGGCTCGATGTTCGAGTACCTGATGCCGAACCTGGTGATGCCTGGCTACGAGGGCACCTTGCTCGACCAGACCTGCCGCGCCGCGGTGGCGCGCCAGATCGAATACGGCAACCAGCACGGCGTGCCCTGGGGTGTTTCCGAATCGGGCTACAACACCCTCGATGCGCACTTCACTTATCAGTACCGCGCGTTCGGCGTGCCCGGCCTGGGTCTCAAGCGGGGACTCGGCGACGACGTGGTGATCGCGCCGTATGCCAGCGCGCTGGCGCTGATGATCGCGCCCGCCGCGGCCACCAAAAACCTGCAACGGCTGGCCGACGCCGGTGCGCGCGGTCGCTACGGCATGTACGAGGCGATCGACTACACCCCGGCGCGCCTGCCGGTGGGCCAGACCTCGGCGCTGGTGCGTTCGTTCATGGCCCACCACCAGGGCATGAGCCTGCTGGCTCTGGATTACGCCTTGCTGGGGCGGCCCATGCAACGCCGGTTCGGCTCCGACCCGCAATTCCAGGCCACCGAGCTGTTGCTGCAGGAACGCATTCCGCGCACCGCGGCGGAATACCTGCACGCTTCCGGCTTCCCCGACAGCAACCCGAACGCCACCGCCGAGGAGGCGCGCCTGCGCGTGTTCAGCGATCCCAACCGGCCGCATCCGGCGGTGCAACTGCTGTCGAACGGGCGCTACCACGTGATGCTGAGCAGTGCCGGTGGCGGCAGCAGCCGGCGCGGTGATCTGGCCCTCACCCGCTGGCGTGAAGACATCACCCGCGACCACTGGGGCATGTTCTGTTATCTGCGCGACGTCGCCCGCGGCAGCTACTGGTCCACCGCGTACCAGCCGGTGTGCCGCAAAACCGAACTGTTCGAAGCGATCTTCTCCGAGGCACGCGCCGAGTTCCGCGTGCGCGAACGCGACTTCGATGCGCACACCGAAATCGTGGTGTCGCCGGAAGACGACATCGAGTTGCGCCGCACCCAGATCACCAATCGGGGCCGCACGCCGCGCACGATCGAGCTGACCAGCTATGCGGAAGTGGTGCTGGCGCCGCCGCTGGCCGACGCGCTGCATCCGGCATTCAGCAAGCTGTTCGTGCAGACCGAGCTGATCCCCACGTTGCAGGCGATCGTGTGCACGCGGCGCCCACGCGCGCATGACGAGGCGGTGCCCTCGATGTTCCACCTGCTGGCGGTGCATGACGCCGACATCGACGAAATCTCCTACGAAACCGACCGCGCCCGCTTCATCGGCCGTGGCCGCAGCACCGCCGATCCGCAGGCGCTCGACCCCGACCATGGGCGGCTGTCCGACAGCCAAGGGTCGGTGCTCGATCCGATCGTGGCAATCCGCTGCCGCATCACGCTGGAGCCGGAGCAGACCGTCACCGTCGACTTCGTCACCGGCATTGCCGACCAACGCGAGGGCTGCCTGCAACTGATTGAAAAGTACCGCGACCGCCACCTCGCCGATCGCGTGTTCGATCTGGCCTGGACGCACAGCCAGGTGCTGCTGCGCCAGCTCAACGTCGGCCTCGCCGAGGCGCGCTTGTACGAGCACATGGCCACCGCCATCATCTACCCGAACGCCCACCTGCGTGCCGAAACCGGCATCCTGCGCGGCAACCGGCGCGGTCAATCCGGCCTGTGGGGCCAGTCGATTTCCGGCGACCTGCCGATCGTGTTGCTGCAGATTGCCAGCGAAGGGCGGATCGAGCTGGTTCGCCAGCTGGTCCAGGCGCATGCCTACTGGCGCCAGAAAGGCCTGGCCGTGGATCTGGTGATCTGGAACGAGGAACGCGCCGGTTACCGCCAGCATCTGCAGGACCTGATCATGGGCCTGATCTCCTCCGGCAGCGAGGCCAGCCTGATCGACCGCCCCGGCGGCATCTTCGTGCGCCCGGCGCAGCAGCTCTCCGGCGAGGATCGGATGGTGATGCAGGTCAGCGCCCGCATCGTGCTGGCCGACCATCGCGGTACCCTGGCCGAGCAGATCGGCCGGCGCCAGGTGGAGAATCATGCCTCGCCGCTCGAACTGACCCGCGTCGAACCGGCACTGCACACGCCGCCAGCCGCTGTGGCAAACGCGCCGGCGGGACTGCAACTGAGCAACCCGCACGGCGGCTTCAGCACCGACGGTCGCGAATACGTGATCGTGTCCGGCGCTGGTGCCGTCACCCCGGCGCCGTGGGCCAATGTGCTGGCCAATCCGTATTTCGGCACCGTGATTTCAGAGAGCGGCGGTGCCTATACCTGGGCCGAGAATGCGCACGAGTTCCGGCTCACGCCGTGGCACAACGATCCGGTCAGCGACGGCAGCGGTGAGGCGATCTATCTGCGCGATGAGGAAACCGGCGCGGTGTGGTCACCCACGCCGCTGCCGTGTCGCGGCAGCGGCAGCTACATCACCCGCCACGGCTTCGGTTACAGCGTGTTCGAACACGACCACGACGGCATCCACTCCGAGCTGTGGATCTACGTCGCGCTGGATGCCTCGGTGAAGTTCTCGGTGCTGAAGCTGCGCAACGACTCCGGCCGCCAACGCAAGCTCAGCGCTACGGCCTACGTCGAATGGCTGCTCGGCGATTTGCGCGAAAAGACCGCGATGCACGTGGTCACCGAATCCGACCCCGCCAGCGGCGCACTGTTCGCCCGCAACAGCTACAACGTGGAGTTTCCCAACCGCGTGGCGTTCTTCGACGTCGACGACCCGGACCGTGGCATCGGCGGCGACCGCACTGAATTCCTAGGCCGCAACGGCAGCATGCGCGCTCCGGCCGGTCTCGGCCGCAAGCAACTGTCCGGTCGGCTCGGCGCCGGGCTCGATCCGTGCGCGGTGCTGCAATCCAAAGCGGTGCTGGCCGAGGGCGCCGAGCGCCAGCTGATCTTCCGCCTCGGCCTGGGCCGCGATGTTGCCGATGCCGCCGCCCTGGTGCAGCGCTTCCGCGGCAATGGCTCCGCCGCCGGGGCGCTGGAGCAGGTGCGTGCGCATTGGCAACGCGTGCTTGGCGCGGTGCAGGTGCACACGCCGGAGCCGGCGCTGGATGTGCTTGCCAACGGCTGGCTGCTGTACCAGACCATCGCCTGCCGCATGTGGGCGCGCAGTGGTTACTACCAGTCCGGCGGCGCGTTCGGCTTTCGCGACCAGCTGCAGGATTCGATGGCCACCGTGCATGCCGCGCCGGAGCTGGCCCGCGAGCAACTGCTGCTGTGCGCCGCGCACCAATTCCCCGAGGGCGACGTGCAGCACTGGTGGCATCCCCCGCTCGATCGCGGCGTGCGCACCACCTGCTCGGACGACTATCTGTGGCTGGTGCTGGCGACCAGCCGCTATGTGCTGGCCACCGGCGATCGCGGCGTGCTCGATGTGCCCGTGTTCTACCTCGAAGGGCGCCCGCTGCACCCCGGCGAGGAATCCTATTACGACCTGCCGCAGCCCTCGGGCCTGTTCGAACCGTTGTACCGGCACTGCGTGCGCGCGATCGAACACAGCCTGCGGCGCGGTGCGCACGGCCTGCCACTGATCGGCGGCGGCGACTGGAACGACGGCATGAACCGGGTCGGCGAAGCCGGTCGCGGCGAGAGCGTGTGGCTCGGCTTCTTCTCCTGTGAGGTGTTGCAGCGATTCGCCGAGGTAGCGCGCTGGCATGATGACCCCGGGTTTGCCACCCGCTGCGACCAGGAAGTCGCCAAGCTGCGCGATGCGCTCGAACGCCATGCCTGGGACGGTGCCTGGTATCGCCGCGCCTGGTTCGACGACGGCACCCCGCTCGGTGCGGACGGCAACCAGGAATGCCGCATCGATTCGATTGCGCAGAGCTGGTCCGTGCTCTCCGGCATGGCCTCGCCCGAACGCCGCCAACAGGCGATGGACTCGCTCGACCAGCATCTGGTGCGGCGCGATGCCGGCCTGGTGCAATTGCTCGATCCGCCGTTCGACAAATCGCCGATGGACCCCGGCTACATCAAGGGCTATGTACCCGGTGTGCGCGAAAACGGTGGCCAATACACCCACGCCGCCGTGTGGGCCACGATGGCCTTCGCCGAACTGGGCGACAGCACCCGCGCATGGGAAGTGCTGCGCATGATCAACCCGGTCAATCACAGCCTCGATCCCGCGCAAATGGAAATCTACAAGGTCGAGCCGTACGTGGTCAGCGCCGACGTCTACGCAGTGCCGCCGCATACCGGTCGCGGCGGCTGGAGCTGGTACACCGGATCGGCGGGCTGGATGTATCGGCTGATGATCGAGTCACTGCTCGGTCTGCGTCTCGAAAACGGCCACCTGCACTTTGCGCCGGTGCTGCCGCTGGAGTGGGACGGCTTCAGCATGGACTACCGCCAT
This sequence comes from Rhodanobacter sp., assembly GCA_039935315.1. Lineage (GTDB taxonomy): Bacteria > Pseudomonadota > Gammaproteobacteria > Xanthomonadales > Rhodanobacteraceae > Rhodanobacter. The sequence goes on from JBDTKM010000034.1 coordinate 22,362, forward strand.
GAAGACAGCTGGTACCGGATCCAACTGCACCAGCTCGACGCCGGTGCAGTTGGATCCGTTTCGCTGGACGGCGTGCTGCAGCCTGACGGCCTGGTGGCGCTGAGCAAGGACGGGCGCGAGCATCACGTCGAAGTACGGCATGTCAGGTCGGGCTGAGCCGTCGCGGCGCCCGGCCATGCCACCGGTTCGACTTCTCGTCATGCGGTGGTTGCCTGGCGGGTCGGGGTGGTCGATGTGCGACCCGATGCCGGCGTTTGCACGCGCCCCGCCAACATCGGCACCGTGGGGATTTCCTCCGCTCGATCGAACGGTCGGGCCGAAGATCAAACGCCCGGTCTTGCTCCGCTCACCACCCCAAGTCGCGGAGCAACCTACGCCATGTTCACCACGGCACTGAGCTTCATTCCGCTGGCGTTCGCGGCCCTGTTGCCGCTGCTCAATCCGCTGGGCTCGGCGCTGATCCTGCTCGGCATCGTGGGCGATGAGCCGCCGCTGGTCTACCGCCAGCTGGCCTGGCGTGTGGCGCTGGGCATGCTGGGCTCCATCGCCGCGATCGAGCTGGTCGGCGCGTGGATCCTGCGCTTCTTCGGGATCACCCTGCCGGTGCTGCAGGTAGCCGGTGGACTGGCCCTCGCGGCGATGGGCTGGAACATGCTCAACGCACGCGAATTACCCGCCAGCGACGCTCCGAAAGCCAGGCGCGACGTCGACAGCGTCATGGAGCAGGCATTCTATCCGTTGACCTTCCCGCTCACCGTCGGTCCCGGCGTGATCGTGGTGGTGCTCACCCTCAGCGCGCATGCCAGCGGCCATGGCTGGCGCGCCAGCGCGCTCGCGCATGTCGCAATCTTCGTCGCGGCGATGCTGCTGGCCGTGCTGGTCTACCTCTGCTACGCCTATGCGCCGCGGCTCCGGCGGATGATCCCCGAGCACGCCGCCAGCGGCGTGCAGCGGCTGATTTCCTTCATCCTGTTGTGCATCGGCGTGCAGATCGCCTGGGGCGGCCTCGCCACCTTGCTGCGCGAGTTGCCGCTGGCGCCCTGAGCACGCGCACGATCAGCCACGATCGAGTGGACTGAGCACGCCGTGGCCGCCGCGATTGAGCACGTGCGTATAGATCTGGGTGGTTGCCACGTCCTTGTGGCCGAGCAACTCCTGGATCGTGCGGATGTCCTGGCCGGCCTCGAGCAAGTGCGTGGCGAACGAATGGCGCAGTGTGTGGCAGGTGGCGGGTTTGACGATCTGTGCCCGGAGTCGTGCCGCTCGTACCGCCCGCTGCAACCCCGCCTCGTCGAGATGGTGGCGCCGCAGTTCGCCACCGCGTGGGTCGTGCGCGAGGCGGTCGGAAGGGAACACGTACTGCCATCCAGCCTCCCGTGAAGCCGAAGGATACTTGCGGGCCAGCGCATACGGCAGCCAGACCGAGCCAAGGCCAGCGGCCAGATCCTGCTGGTGCATGATCACCACACGCTCCAACTGCGCATGCAATCCGTCGCGCAGCCGCTGTGGCAACGGCACATGCCGGTCCTTGCCGCCCTTCCCATCACGCACGCAGATTTCGTTGCGATCGAAGTCGATGTCCTTGATCCGCAAGCGCACGCATTCCATCAAGCGCATGCCTGAGCCGTACAGCAACGACGCCATCAGGGCGTGGCGACCCTCCATCATCGCCAGCAGGCGCGTCACTTCGTCCCGTGAAAGCACCACCGGCACTCGCTGCGGCCGCTTCGCGCGCACCACCGTTTCCATCCACGGCAATTCGATGGCCAACACCTCCCGATACAGGAACAGCAGCGCCGAAAGTGCTTGATTCTGCGTACCCGCTGCCACCTGCCCTGCCGTTGCCAGGGTACTGAGGAATGCCTCGACCTCGGCCACCCCCATATCGCCCGGGTGCCGCTTTCCGCTTGCCAGGATAAAGCGCCGAATCCACCCCACATACGCCTGCTCCGTGCGCAAGCTGTAATGCTTCAAACGCAAGCGCGCGCGCACCTGATCCAGCAACCGCGGCGTTTTCGCCCCCGTTACACCCGCACCTTCGCCTGCGTAACTCATACACCCTCAAAAGTGTCGGATAACAACGGCAGAATGCCTGCCCGTCGGGCTCCGCGAAGCCACGCAATGCCATGATCTACTGTAGGAATTCGACGCTTGTACAGTCAGAAACGGCGCCGCATACTCGGCGCAACACCCCACTTTTGGGGTCTACTAAGCGTTAGACCTCATTGCAGGTATCGTTCGCAAATCGTGAATGGGCCGACGCTGATAAACCAATAACTCTGGTCATGCTTTGCGCAGACCTCACGCCCTGCTTTCGCTGGCAACGCTGCACGGAGCCGCCAGCACATTGGGTGAAACCATAACTGCAACATCCAGCATCCAGTCCACCACGGTTTTGTTTTCAGTAGCATGTGAATCTCCAAAAGGTCTAACACGGCATTGCAGCTGACGGCTTCGCCGCCGTTTAATTTAGGGGTTAGGCCGCTCGGTGGCCCCATGCTCTGGCGTTCCAGCTTTCAACAACCCATTCGCTAATCATCTTCGTCTCGGCCTGGGTGAATGGGTTGTCATGGCCACCGCCAACGATCACAAATGCTGGGCGTCCATCGTCAAGTAAAATTCGGCGCGCATCTTTGGGGTCGGCATGTACCCGATGCAGTTTCACTTCTAATGCTTTTTTCATTCTTCAACTCCAAGTTCGTGGCGTCGCGGTCTAACACGTCGCTCAAGCGGACGCAGTACCTGCGCCGCTTACCTCAATCGTTAGGCGTCAGAGCAGCATCTTTTCGTAGGCGTGTCGCTCGTAACACGTTTCAGGTCTACGCGGGTTGTGGCCTCATTGTGTTGTTCTAGGCTGGCCTGCGTTCCTGTCTGTCGTGCGCCTGGTGCCTTTCGTGTCTGGCGCGCGTTGTTGCATCTCGTCTTTTCGTGCTTCGCGGCGCGCGCGGTTCGTCGCAACGTGACGTCTGTCGTCAGCGGTTCGTTCTTCGCACGCAGGCCGCAAGTTTCGCGGCATTGCCGGGCATACAAAGCAGCGCTATCGTGTCCGCAAAGGGTGGCGCAGCGTGCTGGCGTCTAACATCTCGTTCGAGGCGGACGGCTACGCCGCCGCTCAACTCCAGCGTTAGCTTGCATGAATGACCCATACCCTTCGCTTGAAAAGATGGAACGTAAGCGTTACTCGCCCTATGGCGAGTGCATTTATTGTGGATCAAAGGATAGTCTCACGAGCGAGCACATTATTCCTTTTGGGCTTGGCGGTACGTTAGAACTGCCTCAGTCCAGTTGTGTGCGCTGCGCGGCCGAAACAAGCAAAGTCGAACGCGCCGTTTTGCGGGGTGAGCTACGTCCGGTTCGGGTCTTTCGTGCCCTACAATCACGTCGAAAGCATAGAGGTGCACCAGACTTCTATCCGCTTGTCATTGTTCGAAATGGCAAGGAGGAAACAGTTGATCTCCCTCTCGACAAGTATCCGATCCTAGTTCCGTTCCCTGACTTCACACCCCCACGGCTCGCGTTGGGCGAAGCCACAAAGGCTGGAATTGACGTTGCAGGTATTACTACAGTCTCGTTCGGTGCCAACCCAACAGCAGTCCTTCAAGAATTGGGAGCCGCTAGCCTAAAACCGTCGGTCGAAACCCATCCCGCCCAGTTTGCCCGCATGGTTGCCAAAATTGGCTACGCCATGGCCGCTGCGACAGGCGCCCTGTCGGAGATCGAAGGTATTTCGCCCATTCGGGACGTGATCCTGGGTGCAAATACTCACATCGGAGACTATGTTGGTACGCTCACATACCCTCCTGCGGCTTACGAGGGACAATTACACCGTGTCGTAGTCTTACCAGACACGAGTTCAGGTCAGCTCCTCGCAGATGTCCAGCTATTCAGCGATTCATATGCGCCACGTTACGGAGTACTGCTGGGCAAGCTGCGCGGCGGTGCAAGCTAACAAATCAATGCAGCGGACGCGGTACCCGCGCCGCTGATCTCCAGCGTTAGGCCTCATGCACGATATATTCGCACTTGCATCAATTGCTCTTGTAGTCCTTTGGCTACTATGGCTGTGGCTGGCAACCACGCTTTACCAAAAAGTGGATTCACGCTTCTCTGGCCTGTTACCTGTTCTCCATAGTCGGCTTCAACCAGTCACCAATTGGGCTTCATCGTGGGCCTTGCTCAAATTCATTTGCACAGCCCGGCCAAGCTTCGTCAATGATCCATCAATCCTCAAAGCTCTCTCGGTTGTTCGGTGGCTTGCTGTTCCAGTATTGTTCCTGTGGGCCTACGTTTTGTACTTCCAGTTGCAACACCCGGCCTAACAAATCATTCGAGGCGGACGGCTACGCCGCCGCTCAATTCCAGCGTTAGCAGTGGCAGGGGGGCACATGCGTAAGACAAGTTCTGTTGTGATCGGCCTTGCTCTTTTGGCAGGCTTGCTGTTCGGTGTTTGGGAGGCTGTAGCGCACTTCTTCGCGCTATTGTCTGCCGCAAGCCCAGAAGTTGCAGCGGCCGTGGTTGGCGGCATGTCCACCGCTCTAGTCGCGATTGCGGCGGCACTATTGGCGCATCGTTCGGCACGAATTCGCGCAAGCGAGGACGCCCATAGAGTCAAAAAGGTCGAAATCTATCGGGGCTTTCTCGAAATTGTCGCTAGACAAATGGCCAACGAGAATGACAAAGTAAATACCAAGCCATTAAAAGAATCAGAGCTAATAAAATTTTTGGTCACTTTCCGGTCGGACATCATCCTTTGGGGTTCGCCATCGGTTATAAATGCGTTTCGTAATTTTAATGTTCAATGTCAAACTGGCGGCGTGTCAATGTTCAACGCCGTTGATAACCTTTACAGGTCTATTAGGCGCGATATCGGCTTGAGCAACTGGGGCTTGGAGAGCAATGCCTTGGTAAAAATGTATCTTAGCTGTCAGGTCCCTGATGATTCCATAGCCCCGAGAAG
>JBDTKM010000035.1:0-12611 GCA_039935315.1 Rhodanobacter sp.
ACAATTACGGGTTGCTGACCCCGACCGGGGTGATCACCAAGTCGAGCAACGTGGGCGCGGCGCACATCGCGACGGATCTGGATACCACGCTGATGTACGACACCTATCGCGCATTCGGCTTCGGCAATAGCACCAACAGCGGTTTCCCCGGCGAAGCCTCCGGCTATCTGCGCGTCGGCCGCGATTGGCGACCGCTGGAGAAGGCGATCCTGGGCTACGGCTATGGCCTCAACGTGACCGTGCTGCAGCTGGCCAACGCGTACGCCACCATCGCCGACGGCGGCGTGATGCACACACCAAGCTTCATCAAGGGTGACGACAACTCGCCGAAGCAGATCATCTCGGCGTACGTGGCGCACGAGCTGATCCAGATGATGGAAACGGTGACCGGCCCGGGCAGCACGGCGCCGCAGGCACGCATCGCCAACTACGCGGTCGCCGGCAAGACCGGCACCGCGCACAAGGCCAACGTCGGCGGCTACGACAAGCACAGCTATACCGCCGCCTTCGCGGGCATCGTGCCAGCGACCGACCCGCGCCTAGTCGGTGTGGTGGTTGTCGACAATCCAAAGAAGGGCAGCTACTACGGCGGCATGGTTTCCGCGCCGGTGTTCTCGCGGGTGATGGGTGGCGCACTGCGTCTGCTCGACGTGCCGCCGGACAACATCGGGCGCTGGTATGTCGGTGGCCCGCTGCAAGGGGCCGGCGGACTGACCGGCAGCAACCCGCCTACCGAGGCGCCGATCGACGATGCGCCGATTGACGGAGGCACGCCATGAGCACCGGCCACCTCGACCAGCTGCTGCTGGGGATCGCCGACGCCCAAGTGGCGACGGCGCCTGCCGCCGCACGCATGATCGTGTCCGGCCTCTGCCTGGATTCGCGCCAAGCTCGACGCGGCGATGCCTTCTTTGCCTTGCAGGGCAGTCAGGAACATGGCATCCAGTTCGCCGCCAGCGCCGTCCAGCGTGGTGCCCGCGTAGTGCTGGCCGAGGCGCCCGCGCCAGAGCACTTCGCAGTTCCGGATGCGCCGCTGCTGTGGATCGAAAATCTGCACGAGCAGTTGGGAGAGATCGCCGCGCGCTTTCATGATCGACCGAGCGAGTCGATGCGGGTGATCGGCGTCACTGGCACCAACGGCAAAACTTCTTGCGTGCAGCTCTTGGCGCAGGCGCTGACCCTGCTCGGTCATCGCGCGGCCTCGATCGGCACGCTGGGCGCAGGGGTGCACGGCCAGTTGCACGAAGGCGAGCGCACTACGCCGGATGCGATCAGCGTGCAGGCGCTGCTGGCGAAGTTTCGCGATGCCGAGGTCAGCCACGTGGCGATGGAAGTGTCGTCGCACGCGCTGGCCCAGAGCCGCGTCGGTGCGGTCGATTTCGAGATTGCGGCGTTCACCAATCTCACCCGTGATCATCTGGACTATCACGGCAGCATGGAAGCTTACGGTGCGGCCAAGGCCCGCCTGTTCGCATCGCCTGGGCTGCAGACCGCGGTGATCAACAGTGACGACGCGTTTGGCCGCGATTTGGCGGCGAACTTGCCGGCCGACGTACGTGCGTTGCGTTTCAGCGCGGCCGATGACAGCGAGGCGGAAATCGTCGCCAGCGGCATCGTGACCGCCGGCGACGGGTTGGTCTTTCAGCTGCGTTCGCCGTGGGGCACGCGTACGTTGCACAGTCACCTGCTGGGCCGCTTCAACGTTGCCAACCTGCTGGCGGTGATTGGTTGCCTCGGTGCGCTGGGTGAGCCGTTCGGGCGCATCGTCGAGGTGGTTGAACAGTTGCAGCCGGTGAACGGCCGCATGAGCCGGCTCGGCGGCCTGAATGGCCTGCCGCTGGTGGTGGTGGACTATGCGCATACGCCGGATGCGCTGGAACAGGTACTGACCGCATTGCGCGCGCATTGTGCCGGCAAGCTGATCTGCGTGTTCGGTTGCGGCGGTGAACGCGACGCCGGCAAGCGTCCGCTGATGGGGGCCATCGCGGCGCGGCTGGCCGATGTGGCCATCGTCACCGATGACAATCCGCGCCGCGAAGATGGCGACGCGATCGTGGCCCAGATCGTGGCCGGCATGACCGCAGCGGCAGCGATGGCGGTCCAGCGCGACCGCGCCGTGGCGATCGCAGATGCGCTGGGGTTGGCCCGCGCTGGCGACGTAGTGCTGATCGCCGGCAAGGGGCATGAAACCTATCAGGACGGCGCCGCCGGCAAGCGCCCGTTCGACGATCTGGCGGTGGCCCATGCCGCGCTGGAACGACTCAGTCGGGAGCCGCGCCGATGATGCAGCTGGGCGCCATCGCGATGTGGACCCACGGCCGCCTGCTGGGTGCCGATGCGACGCTGGATCAGGTCGAGATCACCGGCGTGGCGATCGATACGCGCAAGCTGCAGCCAGGCAACCTGTTCGTCGCGTTGGCCGGCGACAACGTGGATGGTCACGACTACCTGGAGCAGGCCGCCGCTCGCGGAGCGATCGCCGCCTTGGTCACGCGCCGGGTGGAAAGCACGCTACCCCAGTTGCTGGTTGACGATGCCGCGCTGGCGCTGGGCGACTTCGCCAGTGCGGTGCGTGCGCAACGGGGCGTGCGCGTGGTCGGCATCACCGGCTCCAATGGCAAGACCACAGTGAAGACGCTGGTCGCCTCGATCCTGTCGCGTCACGGCCGCACCCATGTCAGTGCTGGCAACCAAAACAATGAGCTCGGCCTGCCGCTGAGCTTGCTGCAGATGCCGTCCGATGCCGAATATGCGGTGCTGGAAATGGGTGCCGGCAAGCCGGGGGATATTGCCTATCTGGCCGCCATCGCACGGCCCGATATCGGCCTCGTCACGCTCATCGCGCCAGCGCATCTTGAGCGCATGGGCAGTATCGAGGGCGTGGCCGAGACCAAGGGCGCGCTGTACCAGGCGTTGCCGGCTGACGGCATCGCCATCATCAATGCCGATGACGCGTTCGCCAGTTTCTTCGGCGGGCTGGCCGGTACCCGCACGGTGCTGCGTTTTGGCCTGGATCACCCGGCCGAGGTGGGTGCGGTCATCGTCGAGCAGCGTGTCGATGGTTCGCAATTCATGCTCAGTACGCCGCAAGGCGATGTCGCGGTGAATCTGCCGTTGCCCGGCCGCCACAACGTCGCCAACGCGCTGGCTGCCGCCACCGTGGCGCTGGCGCTGAAGGTGCCGCTGGAAACCATCGTCGCCGGACTCGAACACGTGTCGGGCGTGGCGGGCCGTTTGCGCCGTGAAGTCTGCGCCGGCGGCTGGACCGTGATCGACGACAGCTACAACGCGAACCCCGGCTCGATGGCGGCCGCCATCGACACGCTGTTGCTGGCTGCCGGCGAGCGCTGGCTGGTGCTGGGCGACATGGCCGAACTGGGTCCCGATGCACGTGCACTGCACGCCGGCGTCGGTGAGCGCGCCCACCAGCGCGGCATCGATCGACTGTTTGCGGTTGGCCCGCTCGGCGTGGCCACGGTCGCGGCGTTTGGCGCGGGCGGCGAGCACTTCGACAGCAAGTCGACCCTGATCACCGCGCTGCGCTCCCAGTTGCGCGCGGGAGTCACCTGCCTGGTCAAGGGCTCGCGTTCGGCCGGCATGGAGCAGGTGGTGGCGGCCATGGCGAAGGGGGGTGACGCCGATGTTGCTTGACCTGGCCGACTGGATGGCGCGGCATTTCACCGCCCTGCACCTGTTCCAGTACATCACCTTCCGCACCATCATGGCCGCACTGACCGCGCTGTCGCTGTCGCTGCTGTCCGGTCCCTGGCTGATCCGCGAGCTGGCCGCACTCAAGGCTGGCCAGGTGGTACGCAGCGATGGCCCGCAGAGCCACCTGTCCAAGGCCGGCACGCCGACCATGGGTGGCGTGATGATCCTGCTTTCGGTCACCGTCGCCACCTTGCTTTGGGCCGACCTGCACAACCGCTACGTGTGGGTGGTGTTGGCGGTAATGCTGAGTTTCGGCGCGATCGGTTTCTACGATGACTATCGCAAGCTGGCGTTGAAGGACAGCCGCGGCCTGGCCAGTCGCTGGAAGTACTTCTGGCAATCGGTGTTTGGCCTCTCTGCCGCCTTGTTCCTGTACTACACCGCGCCGCATGCGGTCGCGGGCGCGACCGTGGCCGAGACCGCGCTGTATGTGCCGTTGTTCAAGCATGTGGTGGTGCCGTTGGGCCTGTTTTTCGTGGTCGTCGCGTACCTGATGGTTGTCGGCTTCTCCAATGCGGTCAATCTCACCGATGGTCTGGACGGCCTGGCGATCATGCCCACCGTGCTGGTCTCCGGTGCGCTCGGCGTGTTCGCCTACCTGGCCGGCAACAAGGTGTTCTCCGAATATCTGGGTATTCCGTCGGTACCCGGTGCCGGCGAGTTGGCGATCTTCACCGGCGCGCTGGCCGGGGCCGGATTGGGTTTCCTGTGGTTCAACACCTATCCGGCCCAGGTCTTCATGGGCGATGTGGGCGCGCTGGCGATGGGTGCGGCGCTGGGCTGCGTCGCGGTGATCGTGCGCCAGGAGATTGTGCTGCTGGTGATGGGTGGCGTGTTCGTGATGGAAACCGCCTCGGTGATGATCCAGGTCGCCAGTTTCAAGCTCACCGGCCGGCGCGTCTTCCGCATGGCACCGGTCCATCACCATTTCGAATTGAAGGGCTGGCCGGAACCGCGGGTGATCGTGCGCTTCTGGATCATCTCGGTGGTACTGGTGCTGATCGGTCTGGCCACGTTGAAGGTGCGCTGATGACGATCTTCGACTCCAGTCGCCAAGCCAAACGCCGTAACGGTCCACGCGGACATTACGACTTGTGGTTGCTGGTCGCCTTGATCGGCCTGGCCAGCATCGGCGTGGTGATGGTGGCGTCCAGTTCGATTGCGGTGGCCGACAGCCAGCATCTGGGTCCGTTCTACTTCCTGCGCAAACACCTGCTGTTCCTGACCCTGGGTCTGATCGCAGCTGGCGTGGCCATGCGCACGGAACTCAAGTTGCTGGAGAAGTTCGCGTTTCCGCTGCTGGCGCTGGCGTTCGTGCTGCTGCTGGCGGTATTCGTGCCGCACTTGGGCGCGCGCATCAATGGCGCGCATCGCTGGCTCAATCTGCTGGTGACCACGTTCCAGCCGGTGGAGGCGGTGAAGCTGATCCTGGTGGTGTATGTCGCCAGCTACCTGGTGCGTCACCGCGAGAGCGTGGAGACGAAGTTCCTCGGCTTGATCAAGCCGATCGTGGTGGCGGGTCTGCTGGTCGGCTTGCTGCTGCTGCAGCCGGATTTCGGCTCGGCGGTGCTGGTGATCACGGTCACCATCACGATGGTCTGGCTGGGCGGTGCACGGCCGCTGTTCCTGTTCCTGATGGGCTTGCCGCTGATGCCGCTGCTGTATGTGGCGGCCACCGGCGAGAGCTATCGGATGAAGCGGTTGACCTCGTTCCTGGATCCCTGGAAGGACCCGTTCAACGACGGCTTTCAGCTGACCCAGTCGCTGATGGCGATCGGTCGTGGCGAGTGGGACGGGGTCGGTCTGGGCTCCAGCGTGCTCAAGCTGTCCTATCTGCCCGAGGCGCATACCGACTTCATCTTCGCGGTGATCGGCGAGGAGTTGGGCCTGGCCGGGGTGGTGCTGGTGATCGGCCTGTTCGCGCTGGTGGTGGCGCGGGGTTTGTACCTCGGCCTGAAAGGGGTGGAGGTCGGCCAACGCTTCGCCGGGTACGTGTCGTTCGGGGTATCGCTGATGCTGGCGATGCAGGCGATCGTGTCGGTGGGGGTGAACCTGGGCGCCCTGCCGACCAAGGGTCTGACCTTGCCGCTGATCAGTTACGGCGGCTCCTCGATGGTGCTGACCTGTGCGATGGCCGGCGTGCTGTTGCGCGCCACATTCGAAATCAATCGTGCCCTCGACGCGCGGCAGATGGCCACTCGCATGCCGGCAGCGGTGGCCGTGGCCGACGCGAACGCCGCGGTGTCACCGCGTGAGGCGGAGGCCGCATGAGTCACGCGCATCGCCAATCGCGAATCGGTCATGCCAGCGGGCGGGCGAGTCACGCGGCGGCTGTCGACGTGCGCCCGGTGCTGATCATGGCCGGCGGGACCGGCGGCCATATCTTCCCCGGCCTGGCCGTGGCCGAGTGCCTGCGCGCGCAGGGCGTGCCGGTGGCCTGGCTGGGTGCAGTCGGCGGCATGGAGACGCAGGTGGTGCCGGCGCAGCGCATCGAGCTGTACCCCGTGCCTGTGGGCGGCTTGCGCGGCAAGGGCTGGCTGACGCGTCTGCGTGCGCCGCTGATGTTGCTGCGCGCACTGCTCGCCTCGCTGGCGGTGTTGCGCAAGATCAGGCCGCGCAGCGTGTTGTCGATGGGCGGATACGTGGCTGGCCCGGGCGGGATCGCCAGCTGGATCCTGCGTCGGCCGTTGCTGGTGCACGAACAGAACCGCGTCGCGGGTTTCACCAATCGTCGACTGGCGGGCCTGGCGTGCCGCGTGTTGGCAGGTTTTGCCGAAGCCTTGCCCGGCGCGGAATGGGTTGGCAATCCCGTGCGTGAGGCGATTGCGACGCTGCCGCCACCGGCGCAACGCATGGCCGCTCGCTGTGGCAGGCCGCGCTTGCTGGTACTCGGCGGCAGCCTCGGCGCACGTGCGCTGAACCTTGCATTGCCGCAGGCGCTGGCCTTGCTCGATCCCGACCAGCGTCCCGAAGTACTCCATCAATGCGGCACGCGAGGCCTGGATGAGGCGCGTGCCGCCTACGCGGCGGCGGACGTCGAGGCGCAGGTGACCGCGTTCATCGACGACATGGCGGCCAGCTATGGCTGGGCCGATCTGGCCGTTTGCCGCGCAGGCGCGCTGACCCTGGCTGAGCTGTCGGCGGCAGGTCTGGGCGCGCTGCTGGTGCCGTTCCCGCACGCCGTGGACGACCACCAGACCCGCAATGCGGAAGTTTTCGTGGCGGTCGGTGCCGCCGAAATCACTCAGGAGCATGAGCTGGACATCAAGACATTGGCACAGCGGTTGGCCACGCTGCTGGGTGATCGTCACCAGCTGCTGACGATGGCCGAGGCCGCGCGCACGCTGGCCAAGCCCGATGCGGCGCAGGTGATTGCCCGTGCCTGCCTGGAGGTGGCGGCGTGAACCGGCTCTCCGCCCAGCAGGATCCGATGAGCACGTTCCGCCGAGTGCACTTCATCGGTATCGGCGGCGTCGGCATGAGCGGGATCGCCGAGGTGCTGCATAACCTGGGCTATGCAGTATCCGGTTCCGACCGGGCAGGTTCTGCCACCGTGCAGCGCCTGCAGGGGCTGGGCATCGAAGTGCACGTGGGCCACGCGGCGGAAAATATCGCTGCCGTCGACGTCGTGGTGGTGTCCAGTGCGATCAAGGCCGACAACCCGGAGCTGGCGGCGGCTCACGCGGCCCGCATCCCGGTGATTCCGCGTGCGGAAATGCTTGGCGAACTGATGCGCTTCCGGCGTGGCGTGGCGATCGCCGGCACGCACGGCAAGACCACCACCACCAGCCTGACCGCCAGCGTGCTGGCCGAGGCGGGCTATGACCCGACCTTCGTCATCGGCGGTCAGCTGAATGCCGCCGGCGCCAACGCGCGACTTGGCACCGGCCAGTATCTGGTGGCTGAGGCGGACGAGTCCGATGGCTCGTTCCTGCTGCTGTCGCCGGTGATCGCCGTGGTGACGAATATCGACGCCGACCATCTGGAGAACTACCACGGTGATTTCGGCGAGGTGAAAAAAGCCTTTGCCGACTTCCTGCACCGGCTGCCGTTCTACGGACTGGCGGTGCTGTGCGTGGATGACCCGGAGGTGGCCGCGCTGGCCAAGGTCACCAACCGGCGCGCCTTGCGTTACGGCATCGACAGCGAAAATGCCGACGTGCGTGCGTTGAACGTGCGCCAGCAGGGCTTCGAAATGTATTTCGACCTGCAGTTGCCGGGTGCCAGCGAGACCTTTCCGGTCACGCTCAACCTGCCCGGTCGACACAACGTGCTCAACGCGCTGGCTGCGGCCACGATTGGCTGGCAGCTCGGCGTGGAGGCGGCGACGATTGCTGCTGCGCTCAAGGGCTTTCAGGGCGTGGGCCGGCGTTTCCATCGGCGTGGCGAGCTTGCCATCGACCACGGCAGTGTGCTGCTGGTTGATGATTACGGGCATCACCCGCGCGAAATCGCGGCAGTGTTCGCGGCGGCGCGTGGTGGTTGGCCGCAGCGGCGCCTGGTGGTCGCCTTCCAGCCGCACCGCTACACCCGCACGCGCGATCTGCTGGACGACTTCGCCAACGTGTTGGCCGAGGCCGATGTGTTGGTGCTGACTGACGTGTACCCGGCTGGCGAGGCGCCCATCGCGGGTGCCGACGGCCATGCGCTGGCGCGTGCCGTGCGTGCGCGCGGCAAGGTCGACCCGGTGCTGATCGAACATCCGCGTGAATTTCGCGACAGTCTGCCCAGCTTGCTGCGCGACGGCGACCTGCTGCTGCTGCTGGGTGCCGGCGACATTGGCGCGGCGGCGGTGGAGCTGGCGCAGGTCGGTCAATTAAAGACGAAGAGGGCCGAATGATGGCCGCACCAGCCAAATCAGTATCCCGTGTCTCCTCCGGTGCGCCGCGCATCACCGATCCGGCCCAGTTCGGTCGTGTGGCGGTGGTGATGGGTGGCGGCTCGGCCGAACGCGACGTGTCACTGGATTCCGGTCGCAACGTACTGGCTGCCCTCAAGGCGCGTGGCATCGAGGCGCATGCGATTGATGGCATCCCGGCGCTGGTCGACGCCTTGCGTGCAGGCCACTTCGCCCGGGTGTTCAATATCCTGCACGGCCAGCGCGGCGGTGGCGAGGACGGCGTGTTGCAGGGTGCCCTGGAGTCGCTGCATGTGCCGTATACCGGCTCGGGCGTGCTCGGCTCGGCGTTGTCGATGGACAAGACCCGCTCCAAGCGGGTGTGGCAGTCGCTGGGCTTGTCCACGCCCACCTTTGCGGCGTTGCCGCGCGGCGCGGACGTGCATGCCGCGGCGCGTCGGATCGGTTTCCCGTTGATCGTGAAGCCGGCGTGCGAGGGCTCCAGCGTCGGGGTAACGCGGGTCTTTGCCGACGAGGATCTGGCCGCCGCCGTCGAGCTGGCCGCGCAGTATCCCGGGGACTTGTTGATGGAAACCCTGATCCAGGGCGACGAGCTGACCGTGGCGATTCTCGGCCGTCAGGCCTTGCCCAGCATTCACATCGTGCCCAAGGGCGCGTTCTACGACTACAACGCCAAGTACATCGCCGAAGACACCCAGTATCTGTGCCCGGGCGCCGAAGGTGCGGCGGCCGAGGAGCTGGCGGCGCTGTCACTGGCCGCGTTCGACGCGCTTGGCTGCACCGGCTGGGGCCGCGTCGACGTGATGCGCGATCGCAACGGCCGCCACTGGCTGCTGGAAGTGAACACAGCGCCCGGCATGACCTCGCACTCGCTGGTGCCCAAGGCCGCCGCGGCGGCCGGCATCGACTATCAGGAACTGTGCTGGCGCGTGCTGGAAACAAGCTTCCATCGGGAATGGGGAATGGAGAACGGGGAATGGGCGCGGCCAGCAGCCGATTCCGGCTCTGCCGCTTCCCGCTTCCCGCTTTCCGCTTCTCGCGACCCCGCAGGAGGCGTGCAATGAAAGGCGCCATCCGCCTCGCTGCGTGGTGTCTCGCCATTGCGCTGGTCGCGCTGCCCGTCTTTGGCGTGCTGCGTGGCTGGTTTGCGGCAGCCCGCTGGCCGGTGACCCAGTTGACCGTGCAGGCCGAATTCAAGCATGTCAGTGCGGCCCAGATTCGCGCGGCGGTGTTGCCACGGCTGGGCAAGGGCTTCTTCGCGCTGGATCTGGACGCGGTGCAGAAATCCGTCGCCGCCCTGCCATGGGTGGAATCGGTCGAGGCGCGCAAGCGCTGGCCGGATACCTTGCAGTTGCGCATCTACGAGCGCCAGCCGTTTGCCCGTTGGAACGACACGCAACTGATCAGCCGACAGGGGCAGGTGTTCGATGCCCCGAACGCCGCCGAACTGGTTGCGCTGCCCGACTTGCGCGGGCCGGCCGCGCGCCTGGCCGAGGTGGTGAGTTTCTATGCCGGTGCCAGCAAGGCATTTGCGGGCACGCACCTGAACATCAACGGCGTGGCGCTGACCGAGCGTGGCAGCTGGAGCGTTACCACCACCGGCGGGGCGCAGATCGTGATCGGCGATCGCGATCAGGCCGGCAAGCGGCTACGCCGCTTCCTCGACGTCTACCCGCAGTTGGTCGTCGGCCATGCTGATGGCTTCATCTACGCCGATCTTCGCTACACCAACGGCTTTGCCGTGCGCTGGCCCGACGCGGCCAGCGCCAACGCTGGAGGTTCCACCCGCTCATGACTAGCTCGCCATGAAAACGCGCAACGACAAACAACTGGTGGTCGGGCTGGATATCGGCACCTCGAAAGTGGTGGCGATCGTCGGCGAATACGAACCGGGCGAGCCGATCACCGTGATCGGCATCGGCACCCACGTCTCGCGCGGCATGAAGCGTGGCTCGGTGGTCGATATCGAATCCACCGTGCACTCGATCCAGCGCGCGGTGGAGGAGGCCGAGCTGATGGCCGGCTGCGACATCCGTTCGGTGTACGCCTCGATTTCCGGCAGCCACCTGGAAACGCGCAACTCGCACGGCAACGCGGCGATCCGCGATCGCGAGGTGACCGCGGGAGACCTGGAGCAGGTGCTCGAGGCCGCCAGTGCGGTGGCGATCCCGGCCGATCGCAAGGTGCTCTACAAGGAATCGCAGGAATACCGCATTGACGGCCAGGACGGTATCCGCCATCCGATCGGGATGAGTGGCGTGCGGCTGGAGGCCAACGTGCATCTGGTTACCGGCGCGGCAGCGGCGGTGCAGAACGTGACCAAATGCATCCAGCGCTGTGGCCTGACCGTGGACGAGCTGGTGCCCTCCGCACTGGCCAGCGCCAAGGCGGTGTTGACCGATGACGAGCGCGAACTGGGCGTGTGCCTGGTCGACATGGGCGCCGGTACCACCGATATCGCGATCTACACGCAAGGTTCGATCCGCTATACCGCCTCGCTGCCGGTCGGTGGCGATCAGGTCACCAACGACATCGCTTACGGCGTGCATACGCCTACCGCCCATGCCGAGGAAATCAAGATCAAGTACGCCTGCGCGCAGACCGGGCTGGCGCACGCCGAGGAAACCATCCAGGTGCCCAGTGTTGGCGATCGGCCGCCGCGGCGGCTCGCCCGACAGGCGCTGGCGCAGAGCGTGCAGGCACGTTACGAGGAAATCTTCGAGATGGTCCAGGACCAGCTGCGTCGCTCCGGTTACGAGAGCCTGGTCGCCGCCGGCGTGGTGCTCACCGGTGGCGCCTCGAAAATGGAAGGTGCGCTGGAGCTGGCCGAGGAGATCTTCAACAAGATGGTGCGCATCGGCGTGCCGCAGCAGATCGAAGGTCTCGGCGATGTGGTTTCCAGCCCGCTGCACGCTACTGGCGTGGGTCTGTTGCTGCATGGCTCGCGCGCCGGTGGCGTGCGGACCGCCGGGGCGGTCGGCGGCGGCGTCGGCAGCGTGGTCGACAAGTTGCGCGGTTGGCTTACCCGGAATTTCTGAATGACACGAATACTGGTGACGCAGGAAGCGTCGCCACGGGCAGAAGGATTTCCGCCCACCACCATCGGCCGACAGGAGTCTCACCGCATGGTTAAAACGACAACAACTCTACGGAGGACGGGAAATGTTTGAATTAATTGAAAAACTCGCACCCAATGCAGTCATCAAGGTGATCGGCGTGGGCGGTGGTGGTGGCAACGCGGTGGCTCACATGCTCAATGCCAATATTGAGGGTGTGGAATTCATCGTCGCCAACACCGACGCCCAGGCGATGACCAGTTGTGGCTCACGCACCCACTTGCAACTCGGCGGCAACGTGACCAAGGGTCTCGGTGCCGGTGCCAATCCCGAGGTCGGCCGACAGGCCGCGCTGGAGGACCGCGAACGGATTGAGGCCATGCTGGAGGGCGCCGACATGGTGTTCATCACCGCCGGTATGGGCGGTGGTACCGGCACCGGCGCCGCACCGGTGGTGGCGCAATTGGCCAAGGAGAAAGGCATTCTCACCGTGGCGGTAGTGACCAAGCCGTTCCCGTTCGAGGGGCGTCGGCGCATGCAGGTGGCGCTCAAGGGCATCGAGGATCTGTCCCAGCATGTCGATTCGCTGATCACGGTTCCCAACGAGAAGCTGCTCAGCGTGCTCGGTCGCGACGTGACCTTGTTGAACGCGTTCAAGGCCGCCAACGACGTGCTGCAGGGCGCCGTGCAGGGCATTGCCGACCTGATCACCGCCCCGGGCCTGATCAACGTCGACTTTGCCGACGTGCGCACGGTCATGTCGGAAATGGGTCTGGCGATGATGGGCACCGGCACCGCCAACGGTGACGACCGCGCCCAGGCGGCAGCCGAAGCGGCGATCAAGAACCCGCTGCTGGAGGACGTCAACTTGAACGGCGCCTGCGGCATCCTGGTCAACGTCACTGCCGGCCCGAACCTCACCATGCGCGAGTTCGACGAGATCGGCCGCATCATCCACGACTTCGCCAGCGAAGACGCCACCGTGG
>JBDTKM010000036.1:0-8928 GCA_039935315.1 Rhodanobacter sp.
AGGGAATCTCGGTGGATGCGGTGGATGTGGCGCAGGGCGATGATCGCCTGGAGGTGAACCTCCTGCCACCGCCACAGCGACCGCGCCGGGCCCATCCGCGGCGACGCCTGAACTTGATCCTGGGCGCCGCGTCGCTGGCGTTGCTGCTGCTGGTCGCCGGCGAATGGCTGCACAATCGCGGCGTCGCGCTGGCCCGCATGCAGGCCGAAGTGGCCGCCATGCGTGGCGATGCCCGGCAAGTGGCTTCTCTGCGCCAGCAGCTGCAGGACAATGCGGGTGCGTCAGGTTTCCTGGCCGAGCGCAAGAAAGACACCGCAAGCATGCTGAGCCTGCTCGAGGACGCCACCAGACGCCTGCCGCAGGGCACCTGGCTGGAACGTTTCAGCGTCGACAACACCGGCCAGATCGGGATGCAGGGCCAGAGCCAGCAAGCCGCAAAATTGCTCGATGCGCTGAAGGATTCGCAGCTGATTACCGATGCCGGCTTCCAGGGCAGCATCCAGCCTGATCCCACCACCGGCAAGGAACGTTTTTATCTGACCGCCAAAGTGGAGCAGCCGGCCGCCTCCGGTGCCGCACCAGCCAGCACAGCGGCGGCTGGCACGGCCGCTCAACCATGAAAATGGTCGCACTCAAGCCGCGCGAGAGCCGCCTCGCTGCACTCGTCCTGCTGCTGCTGGCCGTGGTGCTGGGCTATTTCACGCTCGTCCACTGGTGGTTGGTGGCGCCGCTCAACCAGATCGGCGCGGAGATGTCCCAGCTGCGCGATACCCACAGCCGTTATGCCGCGGCGATTGCGGAAGAGCCGGCGCTGCAGCAGCGCCTCGCCGCACAGGGTGCCGGCCAGGCGGCCAGCGACGCCTTCCTCGCTGCCGCTGATCCGAACAACGCGGCGGCCGACTTGATGCAGCAGGTGGTCGATGTGGTCGGGCGTACCACCCAGGGCGGGCGCTGCGTGGTGAGCCAGAAAATGCCGTTGCCATCGCCGCCGACGCCAGCGGGCGAGCCGTATCGCAAGGCCGCAGTCAGCATCAGCCTGAGTTGCGACATCGAGCCGCTGGCAGCGGTGCTGCAGGCATTGGAGCAGGGCACGCCTTATCTGTTCGTGGACGACCTCAGCATCTATCGCAACCCGGTGGCGGCACAGCAAAACCAGAGTGCTCCGCTCGAAGTGCAGTTCACTTTGTCCGGCTATGTGCGCCCGTCCGCCCATGCGCCAGCGAGCTTGGCCGCCGATGCCGGGAAGCTGCCATGAACATGGCCCATCAACGTCGGCTCACCCCCGTGCTTGGCGTCCTCGTGGCAGTGCTTGGGGCGCTGTTCCTGCTGCTGGTGGGCGGCGTCGGTCGCGGCGTGTATTGGTCGGCACCACGCGCGCTGCCGCCGTTGCCGCCGCCGGGAAACAGCGCGGGTTTGCCGCAGCCCAGGGCGCTGCAACAATTCAGCATCGTATGGCAGCAGCCGTTGTTCAATCCCGACCGCAAGCCGACGGCGCATGCTGCCGCAGGCGGCAGCAACCTGGGCGATCTCCAACTGACCGGTATCATCCTCACCCCCCACCTGCGCATGGCG
Organism: Rhodanobacter sp.; assembly: GCA_039935315.1. Taxonomy (GTDB): domain Bacteria; phylum Pseudomonadota; class Gammaproteobacteria; order Xanthomonadales; family Rhodanobacteraceae; genus Rhodanobacter. The sequence goes on from JBDTKM010000036.1 coordinate 1,573, forward strand.
TTGTTGCACGACAAGGATGGCAACCGGGAAATCCGCCTGCGTGAAGGCGCCGCACTGCCCGACGGCAGCGTGACCCTGGTTGAGGTCCATCAGCGCTCGGCGGTATTCGATTCGTCCTCGGGTCGCACCGAGTTGAAGTTGCCTGCGGGTGCGCCGATCGACCAGCCTCGTGCGGGTGGCGAAGGCCGTGATCCACCGCCGTCGACCCCCGCTGCGGCCTCCGTACGCGTGCAGCAAGACGCGCGCGGCTCAGCGGGATTCGAAACGGCTCCGGCCGCCGGTCGCGACCAGCCGGCCACACTGGATCAGCCGCCTCAGTCGGCGCTCGAGCGGCTTCGCCGCACCATTCAGAAACGTCGTGCGGAACGCGCTGCCGCGTCCCACGAAGGAGATCACTGATTCATGGCTCGTCTACTCACTACGCACGTGGTGCGCACCGTCACTGTTGTCCTCACCCTGGCCGGCTTCGTCTGGCTTGGCGGTTGTGCCAACTTGCCGCAGCCACGCGATGACGGCGCGCTGCAACGCGAGGCGATGGCCGGCACGCACGATCCGGTGCCAGCGCCACTGCCGCTGAACCGCCATCTGGATACGGCCACGCCGACACCGGCCCAGGCCAGCATCAGCGAAGGCAGCGGCCGCTTCGTGCGGCCAACCACCCTGGTCAGACCGCACCCGACCGCCAGTGGCAGTGACGCGGTGACCTTCAACTTCGAGAACCAGCCGATACAGGCGGTGGTCAAGGCGATTCTGGGCGACCTGCTGAAGCAGAACTACACCATCGTGCCGGGGGTGGAGGGCAATATCTCCTTCTCCACCTCGCAACCGGTGGCACAGGAGCAGGCGCTGCCGATCCTCGAAACCCTGCTCAGCTGGACTCACAACGCTCTGGTCAAACGTGGCGGCGGTTACGTGGTGCTCCCGGAAAAGGATGCCGTCTCGGGCAACCTGGTGCCCAGTCTGGGTGCTGCCGCGCCCGGCGGTGGCCTGCAGGCGCGCTTGTTTCCGTTGCGCTACATCTCGGCCACCGAGATGCAGAAGCTGATCAAGCCGTTCGTGCGCAAGGATGCGGTGCTGCTGGTCGATCCCTCGCGCAACCTGCTGGTGCTCGCCGGCACGCAGCAGGAGCTGGCCGACGACGAGCGCATGGTGCATACCTTCGACGTGGACTGGCTGCGCGGCACCTCGGTGGGTGTGTTCAACCTGCAATACGCCAAGGTCGGCGAACTGATGCCCAAGCTGGACGCCCTGTTCGGTGAACACGGCAGCACCCCGCTGGCGGGCATGCTGCGCTTCATCCCGATCGAGCGCACCAACGCGCTGGTGGTGATCAGTACCCAGCCGGATTACCTGCGCGAGGTGGGCGACTGGATCAGCAAGATCGATGCTGGCGGCGGCAACCAACCGCAGCTGTTTGTGTACGACGTGCGCAACCTGAAGGCGTCCGACCTGGCCAAATACCTGGCGCAGATCTATACCAACAGCACGGGCAACGGCGCTGACAACGGTGGCCAGGTCGGCCCGGGTCTCAGCAGCGGCACGCTCGGCAGTGCCGACAACGCCAATCCCACCAGCATGGGCAGTACCGCAGGGAGCTTTGGCAACACCGGCACCGGCTCGGTCGGTGCCGGCGGGCTGAACGGCGGTTCGGGCAGCGCGCTGGGCAGCGGTATCGGCGACGGCAGCGGCCTCGGCAGCCCGGGCAGCAGCTCTGGCGTAGGCGGAGCCACGTCCGGCGGCATGTCCTCGGCCTTCGCCGGCAACGGGCAGGGTGAAGGCCGAGCCACCAGCGACCAGCAATACGCCTCCAGCGACGGCAGCGTGCGGATCAGTTCGGTCGACGCCAACAACCAGTTGCTGGTGCGCGCCCGACCCTCGCAATGGGAGGAGATCAAGCGCGCCATCGACAAGCTCGACAACGTGCCGCTGCAGGTACAGATCGAAACGCGCATCCTCGAGGTCAAGCTCACCGGCCAGTTCCAGTTCGGTGTGCAGTGGTATCTGCAGGGCCTGGCCGGAAGTACCACCAGCACCGACAGCAGCGGTAATCCGGTGATCACGCCGGGGCATCCGAGCAACCCGCGCCGGATCGGCCTGGGCCAGGGTGGCTCTGCTTACGGCGGCGAGCCATTCTTCTACTCCTTCCTCAACAGCAAGCTGCAGGTGGCCGTGCATGCGATGGAGACCAGCGGCAACACCAAGACGCTGTCGGCGCCTTCGATGGTGGTGATGAACAACCAGGTTGGCAGCATCCAGGTAGGCGACAACATTCCGATCAACCAGACCAGCGTCAACACCGGCATTGGCGTCGCCACCAGTTACAGCCAGGTCCAGTACCTCACCACCGGCGTCATCCTCAAGGTGCGCCCGCGCATCAATCCGGGCGGCCTGGTCTACATGGATGTCAGCCAGCAGGTCAGCCAGCGCGACAACTCGCAGCCGAGCAACAACGGCAACCCGGCCATCTCGCAGCGCGAGCTGAGCACTCAGGTGGCGGTGCAGAGCGGGCAGACGGTGTTGCTGGGCGGCTTGATCCAGCAGGACGAAGGAAAGACCGACACTGGTATCCCGGGGCTCAACCGGGTTCCGGTGATTGGTCGCCTGTTCGGCACGACCAGCCGCAATCGCGACCGCACCGAGCTGATCGTGCTGATCACCCCGCGCATCATCCGCAACAGCGAGGACGCCAAGCGGGTCACCGACGACTATCAGGAGAAGTTCGAGTCGCTGGCGCCGCTGCGCCACGCTGGCGGCGTGAACGAAGCCGGCGGGCCGACCGTCACGGCAGTGAGTGGGACGTCGTCCGTCGCACTACCGGGCGGTCCGCAGCAACTGCAGGAACATGCCGAGTCGGCGCTGCAGCACGGCGACTACGCCATGGCGCAGGATCTGGCGGTGCAGTCGTGGCAACAGGGGGTGCGTCATGGCCCGTTGTGCGAGCGCAACTGGCAGGTCGTGCTGGATGCGCGCAAACGGGACGGCAAGCTGGGCAGCGTCGACGAAGCGCGCAGGCAGGAGCAGGCCTGCCTGCAAACCGTCTCGCCGTGATCGTGCGTGGGCTGACGTGACCGCGGGTGGGTACCCACTCGCGGGCGCTGTTCTTTGATCGGGATTCGGGATTCGGGAGAGTACCCGCCCGTGGGCGAGCTCCTGTCGTTTCCTAGGAGCCTGTCGGGCTTTGGTGGGCGAGGCGAGAATTCGGCTGCGTGAGGACAAATTTTCGACGATTCGCCGGTCCATAGTGGTTCTATGGACGGCGAATCGGCGGAAATATGGACCACACAGGTGGATTCGCAGACCGGCCAACCAAAGTCCGACAGACTCCCAGCCGGCGCCGGGATTCTGCGCGCCGTTATCATCGGCAGGGATGACCGTATCCCCGCCAGTCTTTCCGATTCATCCGCTGCTGCCGCAGATCGTCGCCTCGCTGCAGGCGCAATCGCGGCTGGTGCTGGAGGCGCCGCCCGGCGCCGGCAAGACCACCCAGGTGCCGCTGGCCCTGCTCGATGCGCCATGGCTGGCGGGTCAGAAGATCGTGATGCTGGAGCCACGCCGGATCGCGGCGCGCGCTGCCGCACAATTCATGGCGCAGCAACTGGGCGAGTCGGTGGGCCAGACCGTCGGCTACCGCATCCGCTTTGAATCGCGGGTCAGCGCGGCCACGCGGATCGAGGTGGTCACCGAAGGCATCCTGACCCGGCTGATCCAGGCTGACCCCGAACTCACCGGCATCGGGGCGATCATCTTCGACGAGTTTCACGAACGGCATCTGGCCGGCGATCTGGGCGCCGCGCTCGCCCTCGACGTTCAGGCCGCCTTGCGGCCTGAACTGCGCCTGTTGCTGATGTCCGCCACGCTGGACGGCGCGCGCGTCGCGGCGTGGCTGGACGCCCCACGCATCACCAGCCCCGGCCGCAGCTTTCCGGTGCGCATCGAACATCCGCCAGCGCGCGCCCAGGAGAGCGTGGAGCAGCAAGTCGCCCGCGTGGCGCGCCACGCGCTGGCGGAAACCGATGGCGACGTACTGGTGTTCCTGCCCGGCCGCCGCGAGATCGCGCGCGTACAACGCATTCTCGACACGACACTCCCCTCGCCCGCCTCTGCCGGGGCACCCTCTCAGCCGCAAGGGGATTCCCTCAAGGTCGCCGAAAAGAGCGGGATCAAGTCCGCGCCAGAAATCGAGATTCTGCCGCTGCATGGCGAACTGTCGCTCGCCGAGCAACAGTTCGCGCTGGCTCCAGCCGAACCGGGCATCCGCCGCATCGTGCTGGCCACCAACGTGGCCGAGTCCAGCATTACCTTGCCCGGCGTTCGCGCGGTGATCGACAGCGGCTTGGCGCGCGAACCTCGTTTCGATCCCCATTCCGGCTTCACCCGGTTGGAAACGGTGACGATCTCGCAGGCTTCGGCCGACCAGCGCGCCGGCCGCGCCGGTCGCGTGGCCCCCGGCATCGCTTACCGCCTGTGGCCGCAGAGCCGGCGGCTCGAAGCCGCGCGCAGGGCGGAGATCAATCAGGCGGAGTTGTCCGGCCTGGCGCTGGAACTGGCGGGCTGGGGTGTCACCGCCGACAGTGACGGTTTGTCGTGGCTCGATCCACCCCCTGCCGGCGCGCTGGCCCAGGCGCGCGAGTTGTTGCGCTCGCTGGGCGGGTTGTCCGATGACGGCCGGATCACCGCGCTGGGCCGGCGCATGCTGGACCTCGGCGCAAGCCCGCGGCTCGGCGCCGCGGCCTTGCGTGCGCCGGACGCGCGACGCGCACTGATCGCCGATCTGCTGGCCCTGATGGAGGCGCGCTCACCGCTGCGCGGCGCGCAGGCACGCAACGATGACTTTCGCGTGCGCCTGGCCGCCTTGCACGGCTGGCGCGATCGACGCGGAGGCGGCGCGCGTGGCGACGCCGACAGTGGCGCACTGGCTGCGATCGAGCAGACCAGCAAGGGCTGGCGTCGGCGTCTTGAGGCGCGTACAGCGGCCAGCGGCAGCCCGGACAGTCACGCGGTTGGCGACCTGCTCGCATCGGCTTTTCCCGACCGCATCGCCCATCGCGATGATGGCGATCCACGGCGCTACACGCTCACCAATGGCCGCGGTGCGCGCCTGCACGAGGACACCGCGCTGCTCGGCGAGCCTTGGTTGGTGGTGCTGGACTTGCGCCTGGAAGCCCGCGACAGTCTGGTGTTTGCCGCCGCGCCGGTGAGTCTCGGCGCGCTCGAACGCGACTTCCCCGCGCAGTTCACCCGCGAACGCACGCTGCGCTGGAACGACCAGCGCGGCGCGGCCGAAGCCTTCGACGAGGAGCGTTTCGGCGCCATCGTGCTGACCCGTCGCAGCGTGCCAGTGAAAGCGACGGACGCGCTGCCGGCGATGCTCGCCGCGATCCGGGCGCGTGGTCTCGACGTGCTGCCGTGGAGCGATCATGTACGAGGCCTGCGCGACCGGGCACTGGCACTGCGCACGTGGATGCCGCAGCTGAACTTGCCCGACCTGTCTGATCAGGCGTTACTGGCCACGCTCGATACGTGGTTGGGCCCTTACCTGGTTGGCAAACACCGTCTCGACGCACTGTGCGCAGAAGAGCTGGTCCAAGCGCTGCTGGCGCTGCTCACCTACACGCAACGCCAGCAGCTCGACGCACAGGCACCCGAGCATCTGCTCGTTCCCAGCGGCCAGTCGCGCCGGCTTGCATACGCCGGGGCCGCGGCACCGGTGCTGGCCGTGAAACTGCAGGAGCTGTTCGGACTTGCGGACACGCCCCGTGTCGCCGAGGGCCGCATCGCCGTCACCCTCCACCTGCTGTCGCCCGCTGGCCGCCCGATCCAGGTTACCCAGGACCTGCGCGGTTTCTGGGAGCGCACTTATCCCGAGGTGAAGAAGGAACTGAAGGGTCGTTATCCGCGTCATCCATGGCCGGATGATCCGTGGACAGCGACGGCGACGCATCGGGCCAAGCCACGAGGTACTTAGCTGGGCAACTTGGCCGGTCACGGCAAGTGCGGGCTCATGCGCGACCCGAGTCGCTGGGCGGGCCCTCAATAATCGCGCCCGCCGGCCGATAGATCGGTCAGCGGGTCGAATTGCGGGTGCACGCTTGCAGGCGTGGTGCGCGGCTTGATGGGTCCGTCCTCCTTTTCGGTACGATCGCATGCCACCCCTGTTCCGTCCGTTCCAACGCACCCGCACGATGACAGACTCACCGGAAAACACGGGCCTGCGCGGGTTCCTGTCGACGCGGTGGGGACGCCGGGTAGACGATGTGGCGGACGATTTGCTGGCGTTGCCATCACGCTGGCGCCCGAGCGCCTGGTTGTGGAGCCTGTTTGCGCTGCTCGGGGGCCTGCTGCTGGCGTTTGCCGCGTGCCACCAGCAGCAACAGCAACGACTGGCGGAGCAGTCCGTGGCGCAAGGCGAGATTGCCGGAAGAACGTACGCTGCCTTGGGCGGCGGGTTGCATTCAGCCGAATCCATGTTGCGCGCGGTGCAGACGTTGTTCCTGGCGTCGGACGAGGTGACCCAGTCTGAATTCGCGAATTTCTATGCCAACCTGCGTCCCCGCGAGCAGTTTCCCAGCCTGCTGGCGCTGGCCTACGCAAAGCGTGAGGCTGGGGCGCAGGGTGAGCATTTCGTGACCCGATGGGTGGAGCCGCGCGGTGGCAACGAAGCGGTGATCGGCCTGGACGTCGGCGCGCAGCCGCACAATCTGGCCAACCTGATGATGTCGCGAGACAACGATCAGCCCACCCTGTCGGCGCCGTTTCGGCTCCGTCAGGAAACCGTCCGCACCGGTGTCGATGATGGCCTCACGCTCAGGCTGCCGGTATTCACTCCGGGCGATGCTCCGCAGACGATTGAGCAACGGCGCCAGCGCCTAAGTGGATCGGTAGCGGTGTCGTTTCGGGTCAGCAAGTTGGTCGACAGCTTGCTGCCGCACGGTGAGCGCGAACAGTTGCGACTGACCCTCGCCGATGTCACCGATGCCCGACACGCGCTGCCATTGTTTGACTCGATGCCCGGTATGCCCGTCGTGAGCGGTGGCTTCCACTTTGACCGGCGACTGGTTTACGGCGGGCGCACGTGGGAGGTGACCATGCAGTCCCGGGCCGCCGGCGTCCCGGCCCTGGATTGGAGCCGTTCGACGCTGCCGGCCGGCATTCTGGCGAGTGTGCTGCTGGCTTTGCTGGTGTACTCGATCGCCAGCATGCGCCAGCGCGCGCTTGAGCTGGGTTGGCGGATAAGTCGGCGTTGCCGCGAAAGCGAAGAGCAGTTTCGCGCGCTGAACGAATTGTTGCCCGCCCTGGTGCTGTTGGCCGACGTGGAGAGCGGTCGCATCACCTACGCAAACCGCGCCGCCCGCGACC
>JBDTKM010000037.1:0-11685 GCA_039935315.1 Rhodanobacter sp.
TATCTGGCCCATCGGCAGAGCATGGACGAAGCAATCGCCCAAGGCACCGGCATGACGGGCGAGCTGATGCAACGCACGGACATGGTTGGCGCACAGGCGCGCGCAGCGTACGAGCAGCTGCGTCAGATCCACACAAGTGGTACCTGCTCCGACGCCATGCGCGAACAGATGCGTGAAATCGCCATGGATTACGAATATGTCCAAGCGGTCGGTCGTGTATCGGACAACCTGATCACCTGTTCGGCTGTAGGGCCCAGTTCAGACGGTATCGATATGGGCGCGCCCAACGACGTGAGTGCGACCGGCACCAAGGTCTATCTGTCCACAGGAATCGGCGGAACCAGCCGTTTTCTGGTGTCAGTGAAGGGAAATGCTGCCGTAGCGATACATCCGGAGGCGCTGCTCGACGTGTCGAGCGGCATACCCGGTTTCTCGTTCGGTGTATTCAATCGCAGCACGCGACAACTGTGGGCACATCGCGGCCCTTTTAATCCAGCGTGGATGCATGCGCTGATCAAGACAGCACCCAGGACGGTCCTTGTCGACGGGACCTATCTGGTGGTCATTCAGGCCTCGAAAAAGTTGGACTTTGCAGCGTACGCAGCCATTCCGCTGGCCAAGCTGAAATCGCGCTTGCACGTGTTCATGATCGTGCTGGTTCCGATCGGCGTGGCGGTGGGCGGCGCGATAGCGGCGACGATCCTTCTTCTCGCCCGTCAGCGCGCCTCGTTGCCGGCGCTGCTTCGGGCCGCGCTCAAGCGCGGGGAGTTCGTGCTGTACTACCAACCCATCGTCGAGCTGGCTACCGGTCAGCTGGTGGGTGCCGAAGCACTGATGCGCTGGCCTCTCAACAAACAGATCGGCATGTGCCCCGCCTTGTTCATGCAGACCGCGCAAGATTGCGGTCTGATTCAGCGCTTCACCGAATACGCGTTGACTCAGGTCGCCATCGACGGGCCACGCTTCTTCAGCCAGCATCCAGAGGCTTATATCAGCGTCAACCTGTCGTCGCCTGACATGCACTCGGATGACGTGGTCGAATGGCTGCGACGCCTGGTCACAACACCAGGCATCCGTCCTCACAACCTTGTCGTCGAAGTGACCGAACACTCCTTCATTGAGCCGGTCAGGGCAAACCGGGTCATCAGTCACATCCATGCTTTGGGCGTGCGCGTGGCGATCGATGATTTCGGTACCGGCTTCTCCAGCCTGTCGCAGCTGACCAGGCTGAGCGCCGACTACCTGAAGATCGACAAGGTGTTCGTTGATGCGATCGGTACCGACTCGGTCACCAGCGAAGTGATTCTGCACATCATCGACATGGCCAGGTCGCTCAACCTGACCCTGATCAGCGAAGGCGTTGAAACGCAGGCGCAGGCAGATTTTCTGCTCCAGCACGGCGTGGTTTTTGCCCAGGGCTGGCTGTTCAGTCAGGCAAGACCGCTGGCCGACCTACTGGGCCCCGACGCAACCAATTGATGCCGCCCACTCCCGGGCGTAGCTCCGCAGATCGCGTCGAACAACGCCAGGTTCACTTGACCAAAATCAGCCATTGAACCTGCTCGGCGGCTCACGCCGATGCAGCAACGGGCGCTTGCCGCACAGCGCCACGTGGAGAGTCCGTAAAAGATGGGGATACCCACTATGCTCACCCCATGACTGCAACCGCGCCGCAATTTGCAGAGTTGGACCTGGCAACCACACCCGCGTGCCTGCGCATTCGCGGCGACTGGACGCTGCCGCATTACGCGGCACTGGAGCAAGCGCTGCTGGGATTGCGTGGGCGCGTCGATGCGCAGACCAGCATTGATCTGGACGGTGTCCACCGTCTCGACACCGCCGGCGCCGCCTTGCTGGTCGATCTGCTTGGCGCTGACCGGCTGCGGGATCTTGCGCACGAGGCCGCGTCCTGGCCACCGGCGCGCCGGGCGCTGCTCGACACCGTCGCCAGCGCGCTGCGGGAATACCGTCGCCAACCGCGCCCCAAACCTCCACCGGCGTGGTCGCAGTTGCTGGAACAAGTCGGCGTCACCGTCGCCAACCTTTACGATCAGACGCTGCAACTGCTGGGCTTCATCGGGCTGACTCTCGAGACGCTGGCACGCTGCCTGTGGCATCCGCGCCGCTGGCGGATGACCTCGCTGGTGGCGCATGTGGAGCAGATCGGCCTGGACGCCGTGCCGATCGTCGTGCTGCTGTCATTTCTGGTCGGTGCGGTCGTGGCCTTCCTCGGCGCGACAGTGCTCGCCGATTTCGGTGCATCGATCTACACGGTAGATCTGGTGGCGATTTCGTTTCTGCGCGAGTTCGGCGTGCTGCTGACCGCGATCCTGCTGGCTGGCCGCACCGCCAGCGCGTTCACCGCACAAATCGGCTCGATGAAATCGCGCGAGGAAATCGACGCCATCCGTACCCTCGGCCTTGATCCGATGGAGCTGCTGGTGCTGCCACGCGTATTGGCGTTGCTGATCTCGCTGCCCCTGTTGAGTTTCCTGGCCATGCTTGCCGGCATTGTCGGCGGCGCCATGGTGTGCATCTTCGCGCTGGACATTACCCCAGCCATGTTCCTGTCCATGCTCCACACCGATACCGAGGTACGACATTTCCTGGTGGGCATGAGCAAGGCGCCGGTGTTTGCCTTCCTGATCGCGGTGATCGGTTGCCTCGAGGGCTTTCGGGTCAGCGGCAGCGCGCAGTCGGTCGGCGCGCACACCACCTCCAGCGTGGTGCAATCCATCTTCGTGGTGATCCTGGTCGATGCCGTCGCCGCCCTGTTCTTCATGGAGCTGGGCTGGTGAGTGCGCCCACTGAAGCGGGCGCGGCACCCGCCGTCGTGATCGAGGTGCGCGACTTGGTCAATCGGTTCGGCACGCAGACCGTACACGACAACCTCGATCTGGATGTCCATCAGGGCGAGATCCTCGGCGTGGTCGGTGGCTCAGGCAGCGGCAAGTCCGTGCTGCTGCGCTCCATCATCGGATTGCTGCGACCGACCGCCGGCAGCGTACGTGTGTTTGGCGAGAACCTGCTGGCACTGCCCGCGGAGCAGCGCTCGCAAATCGAACGGCGCTTTGGCGTGCTGTTCCAGAGCGGTGCGTTGTTCTCCTCATTGACCGTGGCCGAGAACGTCGCGCTGCCGCTGATCGAGCATGGCGGCCTGGACCGGGAAGCCGCAACCCACATGGCAGGCGTGAAGCTCGCGCTGGCCGGCCTGCCGCGCGATGCCGCAGACAAACCGCCATCAGCGCTATCCGGCGGCATGATCAAGCGGGCGGCACTGGCGCGTGCGCTGGCGCTGGATCCGGAAATCCTGTTTCTGGACGAGCCCACCGCCGGCCTGGACCCGATCAGTGCCGCCGCGTTCGACCAGTTGTTGCTGACCTTGCGCAACGCACTCGGACTGACCGTGTTTCTGGTCACGCACGACCTCGATACCTTGTATACAGTATGCGATCGCGTCGCCGTGATATCGCAGAAGAAGGTGCTGGTGGCCGGTTCGCTGGAGGTCGTTGCCGCAACCGACGACGCATGGGTGCAAGCCTATTTCCATGGCCCGCGTGGTCGCGCGGCAGAACATGCGGCACAACGCTTGGCGGAGAGAACCTGAAATGGAAACGCGCGCACATCATGTGTTGATCGGCCTGTTCACCGTGATCGTGGTGGGCGCCGCCCTGCTGTTTGGACTGTGGCTGGCCAAGGCCAGCACCGACAAGGCATTCCACGATTACGAGATCGTGTTCAACGAGGCCGTCACCGGTCTCAGCCAGGGCGCCGCCGTCCAGTACAACGGCATCAAGGTCGGCGACGTGACGCGGCTGAAACTCGACCCGGTCGACCCGCGCCGCGTGCTGGCGCGCATCCGGGTGGCGGCCGACACGCCGGTCAAACAGGACACCCGCGCCAAGCTTGCCCTGACCGGTCTGACCGGGCTGTCGATCATCCAGCTCAGCGGTGGTTCTCCGCAGTCACCCGTCCTGCTTGGACGCAACGGTCAAGTGGGGGTCATCGTCGCCGATCCCTCTCCGCTCACCAAGCTGCTGGCAGGCGGCGAAGACCTGATGCTCAATATCAACGAAGTGGTGGCCAAAGCCAGTCACTTGCTGTCTGACGACAACGTGCAGCACATCAACAATACGCTGGCCCATCTGGACCAGATGACCGGTGCCGTCGCCGATCAGCGGGACGAGATTCGCCAGCTGCTGCAGCAACTGGCGCTCGCCAGTCGCAACGCCAACACCACGCTGGCGCAGACTGAAGCGCTGGCGCGCAACGCGAACGGACTGCTCAACGGCCCGGGCAAGGCGGCGCTGAACAGCATGCAGGCGTCGATGGCGTCGCTGCAACAGGCCACCGCCAACATTGACCAGTTGCTCAGCGACAATCGCGACGGGCTGAACAACGGCATCCGCGGCCTGGGCGAAATCGGTCCGGCACTGATCGAGTTGCGCAAGACGTTGCAATCGGTGCAGACCATCTCGCGCAAGCTCGACAACAACCCGAGCGGCTATCTGCTCGGCCGCGACAAGGCCAAGGAGTTCAAACCATGAACCTGCGCCGTGGATGGGTGGTGATGGCGCTCGGCACGCTGCTTGGCGGCTGCTCGATCCTGCCCCGCAGCGAAGCACCCAATGTCTATCTCCTGCCGGCCACCCCGGTGCAGGCAACTGCGAATCAGCCAGTGCTGACGGAGTCACTGCGCATCGTCACGCCAGGCGCTGCGCGGGCACTGGACAGCACCCGTATTGCCGTAATGCCCGAGGGCAACATCATCACCAGTTACCAGGGCGCGCGCTGGAGTGATAGCGCACCACGACTGCTGCGTGACCGCCTGCTCGACGCATTCCGCACCGATGGCCGGTTCGCCGCGTTGAGCAGCGACGATGCACAACTGCAGGCCGACCTGGAGTTGACTGGCGACCTGCGCGCCTTCCAGAGCGAATATGAGCATGGCGTACCGGTGGTGGTGATCCGTTACGACGCCCAACTCGTGCAGGGGCGCTCGCAGACAATCATCGCCGCGCGTCGCTTCGAGATCCGCCAACCGGTCGTCGGCAAGGAAGTACCGCAGGTCGTGACCGCGTTCGGCCTGGCAACGGATCAGCTCGCTGCACAGGTCATCGCCTGGGTGGCCGCCGGCGCACCCGCAACCAGGCGCGATTGATCCGTCAAGCTCGACGCCCGCCATGACCAGCTCGTGGTCGCGCCATGCAGACCTGCATCAAGCGCTTGAAGCCCGCGCCAGCAGCGTCACAGTGCAGCTTGGCGGTGGCATGTGGGCACCACCCCGGGAAATAGAGTCAGATCCGGAGGTTGACCAGCGGGGCCTTCGTGTCAGTCCCCATCGTGGAAACGTTGCCACCTTTCCCGAGTGTCTCGGCAACATGCCCGAAAGCTGTCAACGAACTGCCTGCGGTCAGGTTCACGGCACCGGCAGGGGTGCACGCTGCACCATTCCGAATCGACATTCCACGATAGGGCGCAGTTTTCAAACCCGGAACGCTATTCACGTGGTCCACCATGGGCTGCTGCGCCTTCCCGTGATCGGAACTCTGCGCACCTACGCCTCACGGTGATGTTGAGCGGCGACGCGCCTCCCGCTGGATTGAATGAACGGTTACGCGTCGAGCTCTTTGGATACATGTTCCATCAACTCTGTAACGTTCCTGGAGAACTCCGCCTCCAGGTCAACGCCACACTTATTTGCGAGCACAATAACCGACCACAAACAGTCCGATAGTTCATGCCCCAATTTTGATTTGAAGTCATCAATATTCCGGATACCCGCGTTCGCCTGAATCAGTTTTGCCAAATCACCAATATCTCCCACGAACCCGAGCGCAAGCTCTTCCGTGGTCCAGGTGCGCCCATACAATTTGACTTCAAGCGCCTCGTAAAGCCCGTTGAGTTTTAGCGCGGATTCTTCCAATTCTGCATATTTCATGATGACTTGTACCTGTCGCTGGAGTTGATGAGGGCGTAGCCGCAGGCTTGAATGAGTGGTCGGCCCCGCCTCGCACGGAGGCCTGAAAGACAGAGTATCCACCATCGATCGGGAGGGTGACGCCGGTGCCCGAATCAGCGGGCTGGACCAGCGGAATACAGCTGCCCGGGCTCTTCGCCTGGCCCACCTCAGCGAGCTGCGGGGATGCGCGCAAGCGTCACTGTTTGAATTGGGACAAGTACGGATCGTCGCGTTTGCGTTTGAGCGCAGATGTCACGGCCAGGTTGAACCGCAGAAAGCTGGCATGCCGGTGCGTGGCCACGACCGTGTCCCCATCCGCTGCTGATTCGTTGAGTGCGCCCCGCTGACAACGACAACGCCGGCATTGCTCACGAGCACGTCGTTGCGACCCAACTCCCGCTCAACCTGGTCCATCGCATCCGCCAACGTGTCTCGCTTGGTCACACCCAGATGTGGCGCCATCACCGGCACCGCGTTGGCCGGCAACGCTGCAAGCGCCGCGCTCTTCCCTTCTTCGTCACGGACGAGGATTGCGATGGTCGAGCCGGCCCGCGCCATGCCGAGCTCGATGGATCGGCCGAGGCCGCGATGGCCGCCTGCGCTGATGGCGACTCGACCGTCAAGCGCAAAAGGTGATGGGGTGCTGGAATTCCCGTGTCCGGTTGGCGAGGGGCCAAGGGTCGGACTGAGGCGGGGCCAACGGCAAGACGCTTGGCCCTGCCGGAAAAAGATGCCCTGCCTCACACCAAGTGGGTTGCTATTGGGCCGTGCCTCTACCGATGGGTCAGGCGGTACTGCGACGGCGCGCCAGATGCTGGTGATCCTGTCTGCGCTACAGATAGAACTTGATGATCACCAGGGAGAACAGCGCGGCCTGAAGGCCAACAAGAACCAGGGTTATGAAGACTGCGCCGACACCATGCAGACCGAACGATACCCTTCGGTGGTCAGTGCGCCAGTCCTGCGGGGGATCGATAGCTTCGTTTGCGAGGTATGCGGTGAGTTTGTCGATCCTCGCGCCGTAGACGTTCATGTAATAGAAGAAGACCAAACCTATGAACACCGCGGATACAAGAATGGGCGCTATCCAGAACTGGGCGCCAGGCGATTTTGCTGGTGATGCCATCACTCCCGCAATGAACAAACCCAAGACAAGGATGTACCAGGTCATGCAGCGATGGTGGAATTCCTGGTAGTACTTCGCCAGATCTTCGATCTGCTTGCGTGCGTGCATCAGTGGTTCCAAAAGAGCGATGACTGGCGCCAACAGGCCATGCGCTGCCTGACCGTAGCGGTGGAAAATCCTTCGCAGCCTATCATTCGCCATGCTCGCAACAAAGCGGCCATCGCGGCGAGCCGACGATGGCGCGATAACGGCACCAGGATCCCGGCAGACCAGGATGATCGCCTTGACCTGTGCGCGGCAGTTGCTGCCTGGCACCCTCGAGCACGCTTTGGGCCATCTGATCGACCTCGAATGATTTGCGGCGCGCATCAAGAACGACGAGACCGCTGTGCGGGCTTGCGATCCGGCGGTATGGCTGAAGACAGCGTGGTTTGCCTGCTCGCGAGGCATCAGCTCGTCGCGCACAAGGGTGCGGTCTTGGGTGGAGGACGTGCGGTTCATTGCGCTGGCCTGCGACCTGCAGTTCGCATGCTTCGAGGGCACGATGACGAGCACGCTGCCCAGTCCGCACTGCCGCGCCATGCGCACGAATATCGACCGTCCCGACGCCCCTGCGGTCAACGCCCATCGCGTGGGCCTGATCGAGCCCGAGTTCGGCCACATCCAGCCATGCGGCCTGCGTTGATTCACGCTGCGCACGCAAGCCAAGGTCGGCACGCGGTGGAAGCAGTTCTGTGCCGTCCCCAACGTGGCCAAACGGCGGCCATACGACAAGATGGCCGTCTGGGCCACCACGTGTCCGCCAGACCCGCCTCAACAGGGCGCACCGCCGCTGCAACACCAACGCGTCAGCGATCGACCAATGACGGACGTGGTCGGATGGGGTTGCCGAAACAAAGATTCGCCAAACGCAGCGGATATGGTGAAGTGCAGAAAGCAGTTTTCCACAGCTTCAAGACTGGATTCAGGCAGCGCGCCGCTTTTCGCGCGTCCGCCTGGACGAGTGATCAGGCCAATAGTGCTCAAGGACAGCTTTGGCCTCAAACAACGTAGCAGAAGCCTCCGCACGATAGGCTTTGATGGCTTCGAGTTGGCGATGTTCCTCAACCAGACGACCGACTTGAGGAGATGGGGCTGGCATCGCGTCCACGCCACGGTAGACGGTAGCCTTTTGAACAGCGATGCGTCCGCAAGTGATTGCGCCGAACACGCCAAGGACCCACGTTGCGATGCCCCAGATACCGAGAACTGAACCGCCCAAGACGTCGGCAACAAGTGCCACAGCGCCTCCCGTGGCCAATAAAGCACAAATGACGCGTTGCCAGATTGGTATGCTCGCTTTCATCATCATGTCGGCCTCCTCGGCCTGACGCTGGAATTGGGCGGCGGCGTAGCCGTCCGCCTTGAACGAATGCTCAGGCTTGGCGGCGAGAGCCACTCTGCAGATGAGACTGGGCACGCCTGGCCCGTGCCACCAGGGATCCACCAATGGCGATGAAAGCTATGCCAACGCCGACAAATGCCACTTGGCTGCCGAGGTATGCAGCAAGGAGGAACATGCATCCGCCGGCGATGAAGAGATAGCCACCGAGCTTTGGATTCGTTGATCGTGGCATCTCGGTTCCCTGTTGAAAGTCTTGCGCCTGAAACAAGCGGCCGCGTGGCCGTCCGCCTTGAATGATCAAAAGGAGACTGCCTACCCTTTCGGCCTCGCGGGCGATGATGGTGTGGCGACCCAACCGTCAGCCGAAGAGGACGTCTCCATGAGCACTATAGCCGTCGGCGTGGCTTTGGCGAAGTGCGCGTTTCCGGCATGAGAGCTGGACTGTGCCGGCCATATGCTGCGGCGAAAGGATCTGCGGCGGGAGCCGTTTGGGCTGTGGCTGGCCCAGCGGCCGGCCGGCACGATCGTGGCGATGGAAGCGTGCAGCAGGCCAACGCGGTCGCCACAAAAAAACCACCCCCGAACAATGTTGGATACGTTCATCGGCCGGACGACTGCCCTTCGGCAAGGTGCTGGTGGCCATCGCGAACAAGCATGCCCGGCAGCTGTGGGTCATGCTGGAGCACGATGTGGACTACGACGCCTGTGCCAGTCTTCGTCACCCGCCGCATCGCGTAGCGCAGCCTGCGTAGGTCACCGATTTCGTTTCATCGCCAGCGCGAGGTGGTAGACAACGGATCAGACCCACCCGGAGAGAACCTGACTAACATTCTGGACGTCCAGACGTGCTTCGGTTGATCCCCGAACACCGACGATACCGTTGAACGAATGAGACCTCCGGGTGCGGTTTATACCCTGGTCGGCACCAGCCACACCGGTGCAACAAGACCGTCCAGGTAAATGCAGTCTGGCAACGTTGAACCCGCGCAGCACTGGCACGGACCCGTGACAGAGAACGACACGATGACCAGCAGTGGCCCGAAAGCTCAGGGTAAAAGCGCTACTCGACCGTGCTCGACGGGAAGTCTCCCAACGAGCAGTCAGCGCCCGCCTGCAGGGTAGTTGGCACTGGTTGCCAACGGTAGTTCGCCTCATGGGCCAATGCGAGCAGCTCGCGGTCTTCTGGCGTGTCACCGTAGGCAAAGACGTGAGCAAAATGAGCTAGCGGAAATTGCTCCTGGACGAGACGCGCTTTCTCGCCTCTGACACATTGGTGCCCGAAATATCGACCAGTGAGCTTCCCGTTGTGGCGCTCGAGAGTGGAACACAAAAGCTCAACACCATGCTCCCGGCACCAATGACGGAGATAAACATCCAGGCCACCGGAGACCACCACGACGGTATCACCCCGGGCTTTGTGCCAAGCGATACGACTCATCGCTTCCGGGCGCAGAACGGTCGGCAGGCAATTCTCCGCAAATCGCTGGCCATGCGCTTCTAGCTCATGGGCAGGTACGCGCCAGAAACCGAATAGGCAGATTGCCGCTCGAACAACGACTCCAGATACGAGCTTGGCCTTGTAGGCAAGGATCAATGGCAGCAGCAGAATCTTGCCAAGCCATAGGCGACCGGGCCGAACAGCCATCTGCATGAAATCGGGCATTGTTTCCCGATTCGTGATGGTGCCGTCGAAGTCGAACAGTGCCAGATCCATTTCCCGGAACCTCCCTGGGGTCGCAAGCGCTGGAATTAGGCGGCGGCGGAGCCGTCCGCCTGGATGACTGGTTGGGCGCTTAACGCCTCACCTTTTCGAGCCCAAGACCGACAGAAGCGAAAAGGAAGCGCCCCGGATGTCACTGATGCGCCACCCTGCTGCCGTTTGGGACAGTTGGTAAGTGAGCTTTACAAGCTCGCCGTTGCCGGGATAGCGAAATTGAACTGAAACGATTGCCGCCTTGCCGGTTTGCCGAATGGCCAGATCTGTAGCACCTGGATCTTGGCCTGACCACAGCGGCATGAAATCCAGGCGGCATACTTCATGCGTACTTTTCGCGCATTCTCGATCTTGCAGGATCAACTCCACCAAGTGCCCATCGAAGTATTGTGCCAACACGTTGCGAGGTTGCTCGAACAGTTCGAACGATGAGAGGTCAGGCTGCGCAATGACGGCCTCCCAAGCATAGGTTCTATAAAGCGCCGTGACCAAGGCGACCGGCCCGTTGATCGGCGTGGCAGCCTGGACGCCATTCGCACTAGCCAAGGCAACTAGAAACACGAGGATGAGAAGACGCATGTCTTGAGGCCTGACGCTTGAGTTGAGCGACGGCGCAGCCGTCCGTCTTGAAGGAATTGTTAGCCCGCGGCTCGTACCGCCTGCCTGCGCGCCATGATGGCTGGCATGACAAGAACCCCGACTCCGTCGAGGATTGCGTGCACGATGATACAGGCGAAAAGATTTTGAGTGACCACAAAAAGTATCGTGATGGCGAGTGTACAAAGGAGGACCGGGACAAGGTGGGCAAAGCCCCAGCGGAAGTGAGCAAGCGTGAACACAGCGACCGAGAGGAGACACGCCAACCAGATGCTACCGAGCAGGAGCTGACCCACGCCGATTGCGTAGCCGCGATACAGGACCTCCTCGGTGACGGCAGCGGTTACAACGACAAGGCACCTATGGTTGAAAGGTAGATCCAATAGTTTCCGCTGAAGCTCAAGCTGTTCCGGGGAAGCTCCACCAAACTTGCTCCGCAACGATCCGTAAGCACCGAGAACAATGAATAGAATCGCGGCGGCAAGAATGGCCAAACCCAAGGCTTGCCATGTAGGCCATTCCAAGCCGAAATGTGCGCGCCAAGCCTCGACATTTCTGGCAGAGATGACGAGCACAGCTAAAGCGACTGCCCAGATAGTTAGGCGCGGGAAGGGTGAGAATTGATTAAAACCCAGCTGCTTAAAGACCGCCATCAAAAACGGCGTTCCAAAAAGCGAAAGAAGGAGGCCTGGGTATAGAAGATGCAGCATTAGAGACTTTCTTGTCCTGGGGCGAGCTAACGCTGGAGTTTAGCGGCGGCGTAAGCGTCCGCCTCGAACGAGTAAAAAGAGACTTCCTCCCCTTTCGGCCTAGAGGGCCATGATGGTGATGCTGGTCAACCGTCACTCGAAGAGGAAGTCTCCATGAACACTATAACCATTGGCGTGGATTTGGCGAAGAGC
>JBDTKM010000038.1:0-9398 GCA_039935315.1 Rhodanobacter sp.
TGCGGTCAGCTATGGCAAGAACGCGAATCGCCAGGTCACCAAAGGTGCCACCCATGCAGCCGGCCAAGACAACCGTCGCGTTTCGCTGACCGTGTACTCGACCGGTTCGAATGCCACGATCCAGTCCGCGTCGTGAGGGTTTGATTCGCGTTTCACCTTCAAGACGCCCGTCCAAACAAGTGCATCGTATTTCAAAGGGGACGGAGCGAATTATTTCCAATTAATTCCCTCCGTCCCTGAGGATTTGCTTTAGCTGTTTTTCTCATTGTGCCTGATAGCGTCCGAAGTGCTTGACCACTTCCCGCGCACGGTCCGCATCATCGAGGATGAAAACTTCGTAGCTGGCTCCCCCCGGTGCCACACGAATGACAACGTGCCCGCCGTAGCTCCGATAGATCTTGTCCATGATCGGACCGATGGCAATGCGCGTTTCAGGGCTCATGCCGGTTGCAAACACATCGCGCGGCCCCGGATAAAACTCCGCGGATGCCATTCGCACGACATCCTCTTCTCCGGGCTGTGAGGAGAGCCAGTTCTGCTCGACGATGACCCGCGGCCGCAGCGCCCGCAGGATGGCGCCGTTGGTGGAATCGCGATTGCCGTGGTGATCCAGCGTCATGGCATCGACCGGCCCGACGACAGCGGCGACCGGCGTTTCGATATCTCGCCAGTAAGGCTGCGAGTAATCGGGAACGCCGGGAATGTCGCCTCCCGAGTAATAGGAAAACTTGCCATCGTTGATCCTGATGACATTGCTGAAGGGATTCTCGTCGAAATGGCAGTCCTTGATGGCATCGAGCGGGATGTATTGCTGCGTATCGGTGCCGCGTCCGGTCCAGATCACGCCACTTGACGCAATGTTCCTGATATGAAAGTCGGGAAACTTTTGCGGCTGCCGCAATCGAATCTGGTCCAGTCGTCCCGGTACAAGTCCGACAACCGGCTCCCCATGCCGCTCGCGATACGTCACCATGGCCAGATAGTTGGCCAGCGACCGGGCGTCATTGCTGTCGCCTTGCGCGCAAGTTCTAAGATCGACGGGAATTTTATAATCTGGCGCCGCACGATCGATGAGGGTCTTGATCGGGACAAGCTCACCCAGCTCGGTGATGCCGGCCAACCGATAGGCGCCCGTCGCCGACATCGGGCTGCTCGGCAACACTGTCCCGAAATGATCGGTGTGGAAATGCGTTATGAGGGCGTAGTCGAGCGCTACCGGCCTGCCAGCCGGCGCAAACTGGCGAATGTAATCGGCGATCCAGTAGCCGGCCGAGTGATCGGCGTTCGGCTTAGCCGGAAAAGGCTTCAGCGGCGCCACGGACTTGATGAAATCCGGGTCTGCCGTACCCGCGTCAAGCAGCATGGTCGTGCCATCCGGCATGACGATATAGGCGGCGTTTCCACCTCCGGTGCTGATGTGATGGATATAGAGGTAACCCCGCGTCCATGGCGGCAGCACCTGTTGTCGAATCGGGGTCGTCGACGCGTTGACTGATGCGTCATGGTACGGGACTTCCCCGGCTCTGGTGGTCCCCGCTCCGAACGCGACCAGGGCAAGGAGGCCAGCGAATACCGCAACGACGAAGCGATCGCCGCGAAACAGGGACGAGGATGTCATAGGTTCACTTGACCACACCAAGGGGAAATGGAGCCAACGTCTCAGCTGAGGGACACTCATGGAAAGCACACCCGCGCCGAAACAATGGTGTCAGCGAAACAAACAAACAATGGTGTCAGGGACGAATGGCACTTACTTAAGGGCTCATCCGCGCGGAGCTAACGGCAAGTGGTTGATTTGAAAGAGTGGCTGGCGGCCGGGCAAACTGTTGGTACGACCCAAACAGATAGCCCACGAGGCCGCCAGCCACGATGAACACTAATTGCCGATCGCATCGTCCGCAACGTCACCGTATCCGTCAGCGTTCGCGGGCCATCCATTCGTACGACTTCTTCAACATGCTGACCGAGCCGGACTTGCTCGATGTCGTCGATGAGCAGTTGCCTGTGCATCGGGAACGGCTATTCCCACCGACGACCACGTTGGCGCTGTTCATGGCACAGACGTTGAACGCGGACGCCTCCTGTCAGGCGACGATTGATCGCCACGTCGTGGAACGGATCGCCAACGATCTGTCCCCGTGCAGCACCGCCACTGGCGCCTATTGCAAGGCTCGGCAGCGCCTGCCGCTGACTGTCGTGCGGTCAATGTTGCGACACACCGGCAGCTTGCTCATGGATGAAGCGGCGACACAGTGGCGATGGCAAGGGCGTGCGGTGAAATTGGTGGACGGCACGACCATCAGCATGACTGATACCACCGACAATCAGTGGCGTTACCCGCAACCGCATACCCAGCAACAAGGCCTTGGATTTCCTATGGCCCGTGTGGTCGCTTTGTTGTGCTTGGGCACCGGCGCCGTATTGGACACTGCCTTGGGGCCGCAGGCTGGAAAAGAAGGCAGCGAGCACGCGCTGTTCCATACGTTGCTGCCCAATATCGCCGAGGGCGACATCTTGCTTGGTGACCGTTACTACTGCTCCTACGCGATGATTGCCATGCTGCGGGCGCGAGGAGCCGATGTTGTATTCCAGCAACACCATCGCAGACGCACTGACTTTCGCTAGGGCCAGCAACTCGGTCCACTCGATCATGTGGTGGTGTGGAACAGGCCCATGGTGAAGCCTCACTGGCTCAGTCATGAAGACTTCGATGCACTACCCGAAACCATGCCACTGCGTGAGGTCCGTGTCGGCTCCAAAGTCTTGGTCAGTACCCTGCTGTCACTTGACCAGGTCGGCGCGCAGGGATTGAAGTCGCTGTACGCACAGCGCTGGAACGTCGAACTGGACTTGCGCAACATCAAGACCACCTTGGGGTTGGATCGACTGGTCTGCAAAACACCCTCGATGAACGAAAAGCAGTGGTGCGTCGGGCTGCTTGCCTACAACCTTATTCGGCTGCTGATGCTGCGCTCAGCCAAACTGGCGGATGTACTGCCGCGTCAACTGAGCTTCAAACACAGCTTGCAACTATGGCTGGCGTGGACCCAGCGCGGTCTGCCGCCCGATGACATGCACATCGAACGCTTGCTGATCCTGATTGCGCAACGCCGGGTCGGTCGAAGGCCCGGGCGAGTCGAACCACGAGCTGTCAAACGAAGACCTAAACCGTTGCCGCTGCTCACTCAACCACGTGCCATCGCACGCGAACATATACGGAAATTTGGCCACCCAAAGAGGCTTAAGTAAGTGCCATTCGTGTCAGGGACAATTTTGTCGCTCAGATCGCCATTCAAAAATTGTCCCTGACACGTTTTTCGGACGCGTTTTTCGGTACACGCGTAAAGGTGCGCGTACCGAAGTGCTATTGCCGCTCAGCGCGATGGCAGCGTTTGCCAGTTGGCTCGTTGGAATGGCTTGCGAGCGCTGCGGTATTGATGCCTGGCTGGCGCCGTTTCGATCGAAACGGCGCATCTACTCCGCCATGCGACTCCGACGTGAGGCGTTGGCGCGACGATGATCGAGTACGCGCTTGAGCGAGATCATTGATCAACTGCGACACCCAGGCTCAGAGCTTCTGCATCAACTGAATGTGCCGGTATGACAACGTGGGAAAACTCAGACTCTGACCCCGGTTCCCGACGACTACTCCTGTAAACGTCAAGCTTCTACTGCCTCCCGGCAGAGGCGGAGTACCGCTCGGGGTGGTTTAGACGCACACCTTGAGACGGCAAGTTCATAACGAAGTTGCACCCGCATCCGCGATGTCCTTGTCTGGAGTCGCACGGCTCCACCCAATTCGAAAGTCCCTTACATCATGTAGCGAGAACGGGAGGGTAGGCCCCCTTGGAGCCGTCACAGCAAAAAAATCCGCCCGCGTCACGTGGTCCATATAAAACGCCGGCCGTACGTCTCGCTTCCTTACCGCTAACTCGAGATGACTTACGTCGATATTCTTAAGATGTTGGATAAAAAAACCATATGCGGGAGATACCCCAAACATCGTAGGCTCCGGATAGTCAGCGATCTTCTTCGGCGGCGCCGGGATAGGATTCTTCTCGCCACCACGTACCTCAATATAGATGTTTGATAGCTTCACGTCTTCAATATCGTAACCCGGAATTCCGCTAAAGGTGGAGCACCAATCTGACCGCGTGGCATAGCAGTCCAGATTGCTTATAAATATGCGCCGCACCTTGCCCACCTGTGTCGTTGCTTTCGGACCGCGCAACCGTGCGCCCAAACGCAGGAATAATGGCCCACAATAAAGATTTCGCATGGTAGAGTTGGAAATTGTAATATCTTCAAGTAGCGCACCGTCCACGCTTTCGAGCGCATACCCCATGCACCCATCAAAAATACAATTGGTGATCGCAATATTGATGAAGCCTCCATTTGACTCCGTTCCACATTTGATGCGCCCGGCGTGAAATCCATGCGGGTCAACATGCGCGCCAAGCGGCATTCTCCTCCATGATCCGTCAATGACGGATCCTAGCTGGAAATCCCCGGTCACGAAACAGCCAGTGATTATTATGTCCTTCGTTATCCTAGGGTACCCAAGTGCATAACTCGACTTCAAACAGATACCGTCGTCCCAGGGTGAATTCACCGTAGTATTGACTATCTTTACATTCCGGCAACAGTCAATGTCAATGCCGTCGCGCTCGGTATCGACGGTAAGGTTATCGATCACAAGGTTGTCGACGCCGGTCAGAAGCATCCCAAAATGCCCACCCTTAAGGATGGAAAAGTCCCGAAGAATGACGTTGTGGCAGTCCTTCATTGCAATGGCTTTGTCGGCCACGCCTGCCTGCTTCTGATCGAATACGGGATATCCTCCCCGGCTCCCCATAGATCCACTCGACAGGCCCTTACCATAAATCACGCCAGGCCCGCTGATGCTGATGTCGTGTTCTCCTATGGCCCACAACAGCGAGTTCTTCCAGTGGTTGTGCCCGTAATCCTGGTACGCCTCCCAGGGTTGCGGTGGCCCAGCGGGATCATACTCACCTCCGTGGTAACCCGTCGTCCCGTCCGGTCGGGGCGAATCTGCACCTACAATTTTCGCTCCCGCACTGAGGTACAGATGAACTCGACTCTTCAGCCGAATGGAAAAGCACATATACGTTCCCGCAGGAATGATGACCGTCCCCCCACCCGCTGCCGCTGCCGCGGCGATCGCTTCGTTGATGGCCGGCGTATCAACCGCCTTACCATCGCCGGTGGCTCCATAACAGCGGACGTCCAAGAAGTAACCGCCAGAGCCAGTAACATCTATGGGTTGTGCCGCTATACCGATCATCGGAACAGTGGCAACCGAGGCAGCTGCCAGCCCCATGCCACCCAATCGAAGTAAGTTACGACGTTCCAAGTCAGCGTCTTTGCCTTTCATAGCGCTTCCTATTTAGATGTCTTTGAAATGGACTTCGGGACGCCACCTTCTCAATGCGTCCAGTGTCGATAAGCGCCGATAGTCGAAGCGGGGCATCGGGCTCGTAACGCCTCCGCCGGGCGAGAAGTTGATGCCGAGCCTCATCCCATACGCATACGATTTCGTAACTCTCGCCAGCAAGCTGAAATCACTCTTCCATGCGGGTGTCGTGAACATGGCAGGCTCACCAGCAATCTGCGGAGTCGTTGTGTCTGGAAACAAAGGGGTCAGGTTAACTCTGGCTCCTGTTTTGGTCGCCGGTCTTCGCATTGAATTGGCGCAATCGGGTCGAAATACGACATGTAGTTCCCCACAGGTGTCTCGTGGTGGGTGACTCGCGATGAGGTCATTCGGGTATGTACCTTCATGGACGATTGATACCGGTGGGGTGCGAGTGCCGATGATCCGGAGGCCATGAATCAAAAAAGGCTGAGATCGATGGCCTTGCCCATTGCACGCTGACCAGCACTGTTCGGATGCAGGTGGCCGCCGCGGTCGAGGCTGGGCAGCAACCGATCCGGGTGATTCGGATCGCGCACGACTGCTGCAAAATCCACCACCCCGTCGAATGCGCCGCCGTGACGAATCCAGTCATTTACAACCTTGCGCACCCGATCTTTCTCTGGTGAGTAGTAGCCCGCGCCGGCAAACGGCGTCATCGTGCATCCGATCACTTTGATACCGTGTTCGTGCGCACGAGCAATGATCTGTTGGTAGCCGGCAATCAGTGACTGCGCCGAAATCACGGGCTGCGGGATGCCGAATTTATCGCCGCCGGAACCGCCAATGTCATTGATGCCTACCAGCATCACTATGTAGGTCACCCCCGGCACGGCCAGCACGTCGGTATCGAAGCGCGCCAAAGCGCTTGGCCCATAGCCGCTCAGCAGCACTTGGTTCCCGCTGATCGCTTCATTGGCCACCGCATAGTTCTTCCCCGCCGCCTGCAGGCGGGCCGCCAGTACATCACTCCAACGGCACAACTGCGCACCGATCTTGCAATGGGTGTCGGTGATCGAGTCCCCAAAAGCAACTACAACCTTTGTCGCGGTGGCCGGCAACACGTCGACGCCACTCAGGAAAGGCCGTAGCGGTGTATTGGCAGTCACGTCAAACGATGCTGCGTTGGTGAAATCGCCTGGCGCTGAAATTGTTGTGTGGTTTATTTCGTCGTCATGAACCGTCGACAGCAGTGTGCGTCCCGGCAGATAAATGCTCACTTCCAGTGCTTCCATCGCCTTCACCGGCATCGACACCGTGTCACTGAGCATGGGGGCGCCGGCCGGAATGGTCACGTTGAAGTGCTTGCCGAAACTGACTTTGCGCATCAGTTGGGGCTTGCCCACCGGCATCACCGTCACCGCGCCGATGTGCAACGGAACTTCACCAAAGAGATTGCTGAAGCGCAGGCGCAACTGCTGACCGGCATGCGTGACCATTACAGTCTGACGCAGGGTCTGATGCTCCACGGCCACGCGCTCAGACGGCTGCAGGAAGATGGGAGCAGCGCCCCACGCCCGAACCCAGTGTGGTACGGGCAAACCAGTAGACATTGCTGCATACGGCCACGCAACCGCTATCCATACGCAGGCGAATACGGCATTTCTTCGACGATTTCTCATGTAACCCTCTCGCATATTCTGCACTTTCGTCCAACCATCGCACGGTGTCTTTTAGCCAACCAGGATAAGCAAATCTGATTCGAGCTGACACTGAATCAAGGGCCATGCTGCGTCGCCGACCGGGGCAGCGCAATTACGATATTGCCCATAACGCTTCACGTTTCTTCTTTTGCACTTGCCGAAAACGCCCCTGCAGCGCCCCGTACTCGTGTTAGTGTCGTAAACGACCCGGCATGGCCCGGCGATGTCTGATCCTTCCTTGCACGAGCGTGGTGGAACGGATGCCGCAAGAACGGGGTCGCAAGAACGGGGTCAGGTTCGAATGGCACTTGCTTTAGCCTCTTCGGATGGCCAAATTGGCGAACTTTTTCACGGGCGAGGGAGCGTGGTTGAGTGAGAAGGGGAAAGGGTTTGGGTCGTCGTTTGACGACCCTGGGCTCGATCCGGCCAGGTCGCTTACCGACTCGCTTTTTTGCCATCAGCACGAGCAGGCATTGGATAGGTGTCTCGTCCGCAGGCAAGCCGCGCTGGCTCCACGCCAGCCATAGCTGCACGCTGTGCTTGAAGCTCAGTTGCCGCGGTAGTACGTCGGCGAGCGCGGCCGAGCGAAGCATCAGCAGCCGGATCAGGTTGTACGCAAGCAATCCCACCCACCATTGCTTCTCGTTCATCGCTGGCGTTTTGCAGGTCATCCGATCCAGCCGCAGGGTGGTCTTGATGTGGCGCAGATCCAGTTCGACGTTCCAACGCTGTGCGTACAAGTCCTTCAGCTCTTGCGCGCTCGCTTGGCTGGATGAGATCAACGTGCTGACCAGCACCTTGTTGCCCACCTGGGTTTCGCGTACGCGCAGGGTGTCGGGTATCGACTCGAAGCCGTCCTGGCTGAGCCAGTGTGGCTTGACCGTAGGTTTGTTCCAGACCATTACATGATCCAACCTGCCGAGCTGTTGGCCTTTACGGAAGTCGGTGATCCGTCGCTGGTGTATCTGAAACACGACATCCGCGCCGCGTGCTTGCAGCAAGGCAATCATGACGTAGGAGCAGTAGTAGCGATCACCCAGCAGCACATCGCCGTCAACGACCTTGCCCAGCAAGATGTGAAACAGCGCGTGTTCACTGCTTTGCTTGCCGGCATGCGGCCCCATGGCGGTATCCAGTACCGCTCCGGTACCCAAACACATCAGGGCGACGACTCGCGAGATGGGAAAGCCCAGACCAGGCTTCTGGGTTCGTGACTGCGGATAGCGCGCTTGATTCTCGACGGTATCGGGCATGGTTATGGTGGTGCCCTCGACCAGCTTGACGACGCGGCTGTGCCAACGCCATGCGTCGAGCGCCTGGCTGGCGAGTAGCGTGCCGGAGTGGTGCAGCAACGCTTGCACCATCGCCCCGGGCAAGCGCTGGCGTGCCTTGCAATACGCACCCGTCGCGGTACTGCATGGCCGTAGATCGTTGGCGACGCGTTCCACTGCGTGGCGATCAATCGTGGCCTGACATGAGGAGTCAGAATTCAAGGTCTGCGCCATAAACATCGACAACGCGGTTGTCGGCGGGAACAGCCGTTCGCGATGTACGGGCAGGTGTTGATCGACGACCTCCAGGAGGTCGTCATCAGTCAATCGATTGAAGAAATCGTATGCGTGGACGGCACGGGAACGTTGACGGATACGGTGGCGTTGCGGGTGGCTCGATCGACGATTAGTGTGCATGGCAGCTGGCGGCCTTTGAGGGCATCTGTTTGGGTTGGACCAACAGTGTGCCCGGTCGCCAGCTACTCTTTCGAATCAGTGGCTTGGCACATATTCCGCCACGGCACTGCTGCTAAAGGAAGTGCCATTCGAACCTGGCCCCGTTTTAGCATCAGATTCACTGCCTCGGCTCAAGTTGAGTGGTCCTGACCTCGTTGATTTCTGCGCAAATCAATCGTGAGCACCTGCAGCGCAGACAACGGCCCAGAAACGCATGGATCAATCTGCCCGCGATTCGATGTACACGCGAATGCGATCGGCGTCCACGCGGCTGACGGGGTTGTAGAGGATCATTCCCAGATCCGGGCGCCCATCCACGGCGAAGGCGGAATATTCAAACTCGAGCAGACCGAGTTCGGGATGGTGCAGGCGCTTGGTGCCTTCCCCATGTGCGTTGACGTCATTGGCGCGCCACAGCGTTTCGAATTCCGGACTGAGTCGGGAAAGTTCATCGACAAACTGCTCGACCTTTGCGGTTTCACCGGCGCGCGCGGCATCGGCCCGAAAGGCGCCGACGACAAATTTCGCCACACTCTGCCAGTCTTCCTGTCGCGCACGCACGCGCGAGTCGGCGAAGACCAGGCGCACGATGTT
>JBDTKM010000039.1:0-6974 GCA_039935315.1 Rhodanobacter sp.
TACAGTGCTGCGGATGGCAGCGACGAAGCCAGTTGGACCCGGGTGGCCACTGCCCTGCGTCCGCGCGTGGGCCGGCTGATCGGCAACCGCATGCCGACCGGCGTAGCGGTGAGCCCCGCCATGAATCACGGCGGCCCCTATCCCAGCACCAGCCAGCCGGGCTTCACTTCGGTCGGCATGCCGGCCGCAATCCAGCGCTTCAGCACCCTGCATTGCTACGACCACGTGCCCGACCGGCAACTGCCGCCGGAGCTGCGCGACTGCAATCCCGGCGACGTGGCTCGACAGATCGACGGTCGCTGGTGCGTGGACGACATCGACAGCGAGGCGAACGGCGGATGACGTCCTCCGCACAAATCGGCGGCCTTGATCGCGCTCAGGCGCAGGCGCTGCTGGCGCCGTGGGCGATACCGGCGCCGGCGATCAGTGCCGACGAATACCAACAGCGGCTGGAACGTGCCCGCGCGCTGCTGCGCGAACAGCGCATCGACGCGCTGCTGATCACCGCCGGTGCCTCGCTGCGCTACTTCTGTGGCGTCGGCTGGGGCGCCAGCGAACGAATGGTCGGCCTGCTGCTGACCGCGCGCGGCGAACCAGTGGTGATCTGTCCCGCGTTTGAGGCCGGCTCGCTGGCGCACGCGCTGCGCATTCCCGCCGAGCTGCGCTACTGGGATGAGCATGAGGACCCGCAAGCCCTGGTCGCCGATGCCCTGCGCGAACGCGGTGCTGGCAGTCTCGCGCTGGATCCCGCCGCGCCCAGTGTGTTGGCCGAGCGCCTGCGCGCGGTGCTCGTTGGCAAGCCGGTCGTGGACGCCAGCGTCATCGTCGACGGTTGCCGGATGTGCAAGTCACCCACCGAACTGGCGCTGATGGAACAGGCCACCGCGATGACGCTGCAGGTGCAGCGGCTGGCCGCTGGACTGGTCCACGAAGGCATCAGCAGCATCGAGTTGACTCGTTTCATCGACGACGCCCACCGTGCGCTGGGCGCCGACAACGGATCCACCTTCTGCATCGTGCAGTTCGGTCGTGCCACGGCGTATCCGCACGGCATTCCCGGCGAACAGCGGCTGGCCGAAAACGAGCTGGTACTGATCGATACCGGCTGCAGCGTGCAGGGCTACCAGTCCGATATCACCCGCACCTACATCTTCGGCCGGCCCAGCGTCGAGCAATCGCGCATCTGGGAGCTGGAGCAAGCCGCACAACGTGCCGCCTTCGAGGCGGTGCGCCCCGGTGTGTCCTGCGCAGCGGTGGACGCCGCCGCTCGCGCCGTGGTGGAGCGTGCCGGACTCGGCCCCGACTACCGCCTGCCCGGCATCCCGCACCGCACCGGACACGGCTGCGGCCTGAGCATCCACGAGACGCCGTACCTGGTGCGTGGCAACGCCACCGCGCTGCAGCCTGGCATGTGCTGCAGCGACGAACCGATGATCGTCGTGCCCGACCATTTCGGCGTGCGGCTGGAGGACCACTTCCACGTCACCGAGGACGGCGCCGCCTGGTTCACCCCGCCCTCTCCTGCCATCGACCAGCCGTTTGCCGACGCTGCTGCCGGGGTGCTGCTCCTCGCGCAGTCGCGCCGATGAACGTCCCGGACCCGGAACTATGCGCAATTCCGCATGGTGCTTGGTCAAAGCCTTCTATACCCTTCGGTCGTCAGCGACGAGCATGCAGAAGTCGGCATACCCGCCCCGCCGTCGTCACTCCCGGATCAATCCACAATTGCAGGCAAGCCGATGCGCTGGAAACTGATCGTTCACTGTCTTGGCGCATGTTTGTTGTTTGGCGGTGGCGCGCTGGCGGCGCAAGCCGACCCATCCAGTGCCACCTCGAATGACACCTCATCGGCCCGCGGCATGAGCAGTCGCCACGCACTCGACGCCCTGCTCGCCGAGCAGTGGCAGTACCAGCTCAAGGAAAGCCCCGAGCAGGCCACTACCATTGGTGACTATCGCTACAACGACCGCTGGACCGATTACTCGCTGGCCCATGTCGAGGTGACACGCGCGGCCACCGCGTCATTCCTGAAGCGCTTCAAGGCGCTGGACACCCAAGGCCTGGACGAGCAACGCAGCCTCAGTCTGAAGATGATGGAGCAGCAGCTGAAAGATCAGCTGGAAAGCATCCGGCTGAAGAACTACGAAATGCCGATGGACCAGATTAACGGCGTGCAACTCATGCTGCCGGGCTTCGTGGCCACCATCCCGTTCGACAGCGCCCGGCACTACGAGGACTACCTCAAGCGCCTGCAAGGCTTGCCCAAGGTATTGGCGGACCTGCAGGCGGCATCGGAGCAGGGCCTGCAGGATGGTCTGATGCAGCCGAAATACCTGCTGGAGAAAGTCGCCAGTCAACTGGACGATATCGCCAGGCCGGCGGGTGTCGACAACGTCTTCGGCCAGCCGGTGGCGCACTTCCCCGACAGCATGCCCAAGGCCGAACAGGACCGCCTGCGCAAGGAAATCCTGGCCACCGTGAATGACGTGGTGCGCCCGGCCTTTCGCAAGTTGGCCGTCTGGGTGGCCAAGGATTATGCACCGCACGGTCGTGTGCACGAAGGGATCTGGTCACTGCCCGATGGCGGCGAGCGCTATCGCTTTGCCATCCACACCCAGACCACCACTGATCTCAGTCCCGCCAAAATCCACCAGATTGGGCTGGACCAGGTGAAGGAGATCGAGGATCAGATGACCGCGATCGCGCACCAGCTTGGCTTTGCCGATCTGGCCAGTTTTCGCGTCTCGATCGCCAGGAATCCGAAGATGTTCGCCACCTCGCGCGAGCAAATTCTGGATCTCTATCGCCACTACATCGCCGGCATGCTGCCGGAGCTGCCCAAGCTGTTCGGCCACCTGCCCAAGACCAGGCTGCTGGTGCAGGCGGTGGAGGCGTATCGCGAGAAAGACGCCGCCGGCGCGGAATACCATCAGGGCACGCCGGATGGCTCGCGTCCCGGCGTGGTGTTTGTGGATACTTACGATTACAGCCACCGCACGCTGTACGACATCGAGGACACCGCCTATCACGAGGGCGTGCCCGGTCATCACTTGCAGATATCCATCGCGCAGCAGTTGCCGCTGCCACCGTTCCGCCAGCAGGCTGCCTACAATGCGTATATCGAGGGCTGGGCGCTGTATGCCGAGCGGCTGGCCAAGGAAGTGGGCTACTACAAGGATCCGTACAGCGACTACGGCCGGCTGAGCGGAGAGCTGCTGCGCGCCGACCGACTGGTGCTGGATACCGGCGTACATTACCTGCACTGGACGCGGGCGCAGATGATCGCCTATTTCCACGCGCACCCCGCCGGCGGCGAGCCCGACATGCAGGCCGAGACCGATCGCTATATCGCGTGGCCAGGCCAGGCGCTGGGCTACAAGCTGGGCCAGCTGAAATTTCTGGAGTTGCGCGCACGGGCGAAGAAGGCGCTGGGTGACAAGTTTGATATCCGCGCCTTCCATGACGAGATGCTCTCCGGTGGCGCGATGCCGCTGGACCTGCTCGATGAACGCACCAATGCCTGGATCGCCGCGGTCAAGGCGGGACGCGTGCCCGCGCATCCGTCCTCTACGTCACCTTGACTGGAGTTGACCGCATGACCTCCCGCCTTCCGTATCTTGCCTGGTTGTTTGGATTGAGTATGTCTGTCATGACTCCGGTCATCGCCACCGGCAACCACCCCGGCCCAGCCAGCGCCGACCAAAGCTTCCATGCGCTGTATACGCGCGAGTGGCATTGGCGCCAGGAGCAGTTCGCCGGTGCCGATGACGAGGATGGCCCGGCTGGAGCCGCGCCGCATCTACCTGATGTCAGCGCCGCCAACCAGGCAGCGCGCGAGCAGTACTGGGTCGACGTGCTCAAGCAGCTGGCGGCGATCGACCCGCATCAGCTTACCGGCGACGGCGCCACCAACTACGCGGTGTACCAGCAACAGGTGCAGGTGTTGCTGACCGCACAACAGTTCAATACCTGGGAAATGCCGTTCAATGCCGACTCGGCGTTCTGGAGTGACCTGGGCTTCAGCGCCCGTGGCAGCTTTCTGAAGCTCAGTGACTACGAGCACTATCTGGGCAAGCTCAAGGACATTCCGCGCTACTTTGCCGAGCAGACGGCGGACATGCAACTCGGCCTGACGCGCGGCTTCAGTCAACCCAGAATCATCGTGGCCAACCAATACGGCGGCATCGCCTCGGTGGCCGATGCCGCTGGCGAGGCCAACCTGTTCTATACACCGTTCAAGCACATGCCCGCGATCATCCCGGCGTCGCAGCAGGCCGCCTTGCGTGCCCAGGCGCTGGCCGAAATCACGCAGGATGTGCGTCCGGCCTACAGCAAGCTGCTGCGCTACATGCGCAAGGATTACTACTCCAAGGCGCGCACCGATATTGCGGCCGAGGATCTGCCTGACGGGAAGGCGTTCTATCAGGCGCAGATCCGCGAATACACCACGCTCAACATGACGCCGGATGCGATCCATCAGCTTGGCCTCGAGCAAATGGCGATCATCCATCAACAGATGCTCGATACCATCAAGCAGACCGGCTTCAAGGGCAGCTTCGCCGACTTCCTGCGCTTCCTGCGCACCGACCCACGCTTCTACGCGAAGACGCCCGACGAACTGCTCAAGGACGCTGCCTGGATCGCCAAGGAAGTCGACGCCGTGGTCGGTGACTATATCGGTCGACTGCCGCGTCGGCGTTTCGCGATCAAGCCGGTGCCGGCCGACCTGGCACCGATCTATACCGGCGGCCGCGGCGGCCCCGGCATCTATCTGGTCAACACCTACGACCTGCCAGCGCGCCCGCTGTACTCGTTGCCGGCACTGACCCTGCACGAATCCTCGCCGGGTCATGCACTGCAGATGCCGCTCGCCGCGGAGATGAAAGGCCTGCCCGACTTCCGTCGCTACGCGTACATCTCCGCCTACGGCGAAGGCTGGGCGTTGTACTGCGAATACCTTGGCCAGGAGATGGGTATCTACAAGACGCCGTACGACCAGTTCGGCTATCTCAGCTATCAGGCCTGGCGCGCGGCGCGGCTGGTGGTGGACACCGGTATCCATCACTTGCACTGGACCCGCGAACAGGCCCGTCAGTACCTGCGTGACAACACCGCGCTGGCCGAGCACGAGATCGATACCGAAGTGGATCGCTACATCGCCTGGCCGGCGCAGGCGCTGTCGTACTACCTCGGCGAGATGGCCATACGCCAGAACCGTGCGCGTGCCGAACAGGCGCTGGGGCCCAAGTTCGATATCCGCGCCTTCCACGATGCGGTGCTGTCGACCGGTTCGGTTCCGCTGCCCGTACTCAACGCGCGGATCGATCGGTTCATCGCCAGCGGGGGCAAATCACCCTACGCCGACGACAAGGAATGTGATTGCCAGTCACCGTGATACCGCGGTCTGATATCGAAATTTTCACCGCGCCGAAACCCTGCGTCCTTTCCTGAGACTGCGCATTGCGTTCTCGGGCTTCTCTCCATGCCGCCGCCGGATTACGACTCATGCCCTCGACGGGAAAGTTTCATCGACAGCTCAGCCTCATCGACCTGACCTTCATCGGCCTGGGCGCCATCTTCGGCTCCGGCTGGCTGTTCGCCGCCAGCCATGTCTCGGCTATCGCCGGTCCCGCCGGCATTCTGTCCTGGGTCATCGGCGGCGCGGCGGTATTGCTGCTCGGACTGGTCTATTGCGAGCTGGGAGCAGCGCTGCCACGCGCCGGAGGCGTGGTGCGTTATCCGGAATATTCGCATGGTCTGCTGCTGGGTTCGATGATGGGTTTCATCACCCTGATCGCATTCTCCAGCCTGATCGCGATCGAAACGGTCGCCTGCCGGCAATACGCCGCGGCCTGGTTTCCCGCGCTGAACCGAGATGCCGCCGGCAGCCCCACGCTACTCGGCTGGATGGTGCAGCTGGCGTTGCTGGCGCTGTTTTTTGCGCTCAACTATTTCAGCGTGAAGACGTTCGCCAAGGCCAACAACATCATCAGCATTTTCAAGTTCATCGTACCGCTGCTGGTGATCTTTATCCTGCTGTCCTATTTCCAGCCACAGAACATGAGCATCCACGGTTTTGCCCCGTATGGTTTCAGCGGGATCGAAGGTGCGATCTCCGGCGGCGGCATCATCTTTGCGTATCTGGGGCTGACCCCGATCGTCTCGGTGGCCAGCGAAGTGCGCAATCCGCAACGCACAATTCCGATCGCACTGATTCTTTCGGTCCTGCTGTCCACCGTGATCTACCTGCTGCTGCAGCTGGCGTTTCTGGGCAGCATCCCCACCCATATGTTGACGCAGGGCTGGAGCGCAACCGGCACCATGTTCGCGCTGCCCTACCACGACATCGCCATCACCCTGGGTCTGGGCTGGCTGGCGGCTCTGGTGGTCTGTGATGCGGTGATTTCGCCCAGCGGCACCGGCAACATCTACATGAACGCTACTCCGCGCGTGATCTATGGCTGGGCCCGCAGTGGTTCGTTCTTCAAGGTGTTCACGCGCATCGATGGCAAATCCGGCATCCCGCGCCCGGCGTTGTGGCTGAGCTTCGCGCTGTCGATCTTCTGGACTTTGCCGTTTCCCTCGTGGGGAGCACTGATCAGTGTGGTCTCCGCCGCGCTGGTGCTGAGCTACGCCGTGGCACCGATTACCGTGGCCGCGCTGCGCCGCAATGCACCGCAGATGCCACGACCGTTTCGGGTCAGCGCGTTTGGCCTGCTCGGCCCGATGTCGTTCGTGATTGCCACGCTGATCGTGTACTGGTCGAGCTGGTCCACGGTGTCATGGCTGCTCGGCCTGCAGATCGCGCTGTACGTCATCTATGTGCTGTATCGGCTGCCCTCGCCGCCGGGCCGCGTCAAGCTGCGCCAGGAGGTGTATTCCTCGTTGTGGCTGATGGTCTATTACGCGCTGCTCATCGCGCTGTCCTGGCTGGGCACCTTCGGCGGCCGGGGCATCATCGGCCACCCCTGGGA
>JBDTKM010000040.1:0-14874 GCA_039935315.1 Rhodanobacter sp.
CGCGTGCTGATCGTCGACGACGTCATGACGGCCGGTACCGCCGTACGCGAATCACTGGCGCTGATTCGTGCCCACGGCGCCGAACCGGCCGGCGTGCTGATTGCCCTGGACCGGCAGGAACGCGGCCGCGGCGAACAGTCCGCGGCGCAGGAAGTCTCCGCCGAGCATGGCATTCCGGTGATCGCCATCACCTGCCTGGACGACGTGCTCGACTACGCGGGTGAACAACCACAACTGACCGCCGAGCATGGCCGCCTGCTGGCCTACCGTGCCCTCTACGGGGTTCAGTGCCGAGTTCAGGCCAGCAGATAGACTCAAAGCGAACCCGGTCACATTGGCGCCATTTGGCGCTAGGCAGCCTGATCGGCACGGCTATACTTCGGGTGACAAGGGAGATTCCATGCGCAAATCACTGCTCGTTCTGGCTGCCCTCGCGCTGGGCGCGAGCGTGGCTGTGTCTGCCCAGAGCACCGGCAGCGTCCGCTATAAATGGTACGACGGCCAGGGCCTGATGCATTACAGCGACAGCCTGTCCCCGGACGCGTTGAAATACGGCTACGACCTGGTCGACGACCGTGGCATCGTGGTGCGCCACGTGCCACGCCAGTTGAACGCGGAAGAGCGCGCTGCCGCAGCCAAAGTCGCCGCGGCGCAAGCCGTCAAGCAACGCGCCGCGCAGGAATTGGCCAACAACGAAACGCAAATGCTGAATGCGTATCCAGATGAAGCTTCGTACAAGATCTCGCTGCAGCAGACGCTGGAAACCATCGACCAGCAGATTCGCACCACCCAGATCAACTTGCGCAGCCAGGAGAAGGCGTTGACCGACCTGCTGGCCCGCGCCGCAGAGACCGAAAGCGCCAAGAAACCGGTACCGAAATTCCTCGCTGACAGCATCGCCACCCAGCGCAACGTGGTCACCGGACTGCGCAATACCCAGCAACGCCAGCAGTCACTGCGGGCGCAAACCGTGCAGGAACAAGTCAGCCAGCTGGCCCGCTATCGCGTGTTGAAGGCGGAACACGACAAGGCCATGCAGTAAGGCTCGGTCGGGTGTGAAACCCTGCTGCACAGCGCAGGCATCTTCATCCACCGTGCTCGACTGTCCTGCCGATGGGCCTGGCGGAGGGAACAGCCATTGGGAGTCGATCTCGACCTGGTAGCGGTCCAGACCTTCTAGAACGGCAGTTTCAACGCAGGGTTCACCGCCAGCAACTGCTGGCGGAACACCTGCTGAATTCGCTTGAGTGCGGCTCCGTTGTCGGCCTCGAAACGCAGTACCAGCACCGGCGTGGTATTGGAGGCGCGCACCAGGCCCCAACCGTCCTGCCAATCAACTCGCAGACCGTCGATGGTGATCAGCGAGGCGTCCGCGAAGACGGCATGCTCGCGGAATTGGTCCATGAACAGGTAATTCTCGCCCTCGGCCAAGACGATTTTCAGCTCGGGCGTGGAGACGCTCTTGGGCAGGGTCGCGAAGATCTCGTCCGGACTGCGCCCGTGCAGGTCGCCGGCGAGTATCTCCAGCAGGCGTGCGGCCGCGTAGATGCCATCGTCGAAACCGTACCAGCGTTCCTTGAAAAAGAAGTGACCGCTCATTTCGCCGGCCAGCTCGGCGGAAGTCTCGAGCATCTTCGACTTGATCAGCGAATGCCCGGTACGCCACATCAGCGGACTGCCGCCTGCGTCGAGGATCTGCCCCTTCAGGTGACTGCTGCACTTCACGTCGTAGATCACCGTGCCACCGGGCTGGCGTGACAGCACGTCGCGCGCAAACAGCATCAACAGGCGATCGGGATAGATGATTTCGCCGGAGCAGGCGACCACCCCGAGGCGATCGCCGTCGCCGTCGAAGGCGATACCCAGATCCGCGCCGGTCTGCCGCACCGCATGGATCAAGTCCTCCAGATTGGCTGGATCAGACGGATCGGGATGGTGATTCGGGAAGCTGCCATCAACGTCGCAATACAGCGGCACCACCTCGCAACCAATACCCTCAAGCACCTGCGGCGCAATCTCGCCGGCAATGCCGTTACCGCTATCGACCACCACCTTCAGCGGGCGCTCGGCCAACACGTCGGAGACAATCTTCTCGATGTAGTCCGACGCCACGTCGACCTCGCGCCGGCTGCCGTGTCCATCGCTGGTCAAGGCGCCGCTTTCGATGCGCTGGTACAAATCCTGGATCGCACCCTCGGCCAGCGTCTGGCCACCGACCACGATCTTGAAGCCGTTGTAATCCGGGGGATTGTGGCTGCCGGTCACCGCCACAGCGCAGCCCGTGTTGAACCGGTACGCGGCAAAGTAGACCACCGGAGTGGGCACCGCACCCAAGTCGGTCACGTCCACCCCAGCCTCGCACAAACCATCGACCAGCGCGCCGGCCAGCTCCGGTCCGGAGGCGCGGCCATCCCGGCCGACCACGATCTCGTGCAGGCCCTGCTCGCCCATCATGGTGCCAATGGCGCGCCCGAGCATCCGCGCCACGTTCTTGTCCAGGGTCTTGCCGACCACGCCGCGCACGTCGTATGCCCGGAAAATGCTCGGGTCGACCTTCATGCCAGCTGCCACCACAGCGCGTGGCGCTACCGGCGCCACCACCGCCTCGACAAGCGGTGGTACAGGAGCTGCGGAAGGTGCAACAGCTGCGGAAAGTGCAGCTTCCGGCTCCGCTTCCGAGTCATCGAAGCCCGCCGGCTCCGCGCTCTGCCACTGTCGACGCCGCCGCCACAGATAACCCGCGCCGACCACGCCCAGCAGGCTCAGCAAACCACTCAACAGCCAGGAATGCGGCAACACAATGAAAGCATCCGGCAAGCTGGCGCCGACGCTGAACACGGTGCCGGTTACCGGTACGCCGGTGACAGCGGTTTGTGCCGAGGCAACGCCATGGGACAACAGCTGTACGCTGCCGGGATCCTCGCCCTGACGCAGGTCCAGGCGACCGCCAGCGGGCGAGATCGCGTCGAAGCGCTGCTCGATGGGCGCAAAGGGTAACTCGACCCAGACCCACGCCTTGGCCTGCCGGGGCGGCCCCAGCGGAATCACCATGCTCAACCGGCGATCCGCACCGCCGTAGGAAACGCTCTGCACCGGCGGCAAAACCTCGGCATTCTGTGCTTCCATCAGCTGCGCTGCCTTGGCATAGCCAAACTCGCGATAATTCGCGTGCAGCACTTCTTTCAGGTCACCGCTGTAAAGCTCCAGTTGCTTCGCCTGCGGCACCTTCAGTCGCAGCATGGCGACAGTCTGCGCCGGATCATTCATCACGGTAGCGGGGTCGACCGTCTTGACGGCCTGCTCGACAACGCCGCGCTGCCGCGCGACCTCATTCGCCACCGCGTTGACCGCTTGCGCCTGCGCCGCGTGCACCCGCTCGGCGGCATGCCCCTTGTCGGCAATCAGCCATGTTTGCCAGGCGCAGAACAAGCCCACCAACAGCAACAACGTGGCGCCGGCCAGCAGCAACATCGCTGACCAGTCAATCTGCAGTTGCGGCCGATTCGCGTTTTTTGATGCCATGACCTGTCCGTGCGACTCACCCACCGGATCGACCCGGTCGACGCGAGCCTGACCCTGCTGCCGGGAGTCTGCCGAGCTTTGGATGAGAGGTCTGCGAATTCGCCTCGACCACCAAAGCCCGACACACTCCCGGGAAATGCCCCATCCTATCGGATACCGGTGGAACCGAAACCACCGCCGCCACGTTCGCTGGGCACAAACTCGTTGACGATGTCCAACTGCGGCTGCGCCACCGGCACCAGCAGCAACTGGGCGATGCGGTCGCCAATCTCGATCGTGTACGGCCGGCTGCCGCGATTCCAACAGGAAATCATCAGCGGCCCC
Organism: Rhodanobacter sp.; assembly: GCA_039935315.1. Classification (GTDB taxonomy): domain Bacteria; phylum Pseudomonadota; class Gammaproteobacteria; order Xanthomonadales; family Rhodanobacteraceae; genus Rhodanobacter. The sequence goes on from JBDTKM010000040.1 coordinate 3,847, forward strand.
TGGTAATCCGCATCGATCACGCCTACCAGGTTGCCCATCACCAGTCCGTGTTTGTGCCCCAGGCCCGAGCGCGGCACGATCAGCGCACACCAACCCGGGTCGCCGATGTGGATAGCGATGCCGCTTGGCACCAGCGCGCTTTCGCCAGGCGCCAGGGTCAGCTGCTGCTCCAGCGCAGCGCGCAGATCCATGCCCGCGCTGCCGGAGGTGGCCGCTTGCGGCAGCGGAATGCTGGCGCCCAGGCGCGGATCGAGGATCTTGAGCTGGACCCCCAACCGATGCCGGCCGCTCATCCGCGCGCGGCCCGGTAGCGAGCGGCGATCTGCGCGATCAGCTGACCGGCCAGCTCGCGCTTGGGGGCGCGCGGCAGCACCAGCTCGCCACCTGCCCAATACAGGGTCAACGCATTGTCGGCGGCCTCGAAACCGAGACCATCGCCCACCTGGTTTGCCGCGATCATGTCCAGTCCCTTGCTGCGCAGCTTGCCCTGCGCATAGCTGGCCACATCATGCGTCTCCGCCGCAAATCCGACTAGGAACGGGTGCGTGACTTGCGCCGACAGGCTGGACAGGATGTCCGGATTCTCTTCCAGCTGCAGCGACAGCGGCGCACCGGCGTGCTTCTTCAATTTCAGCGCGGATACTTCGGCCGGACGATAGTCGCCCACCGCCGCCGCACCGATATAGATATCCGCCTGGCGGGCGGCCTCCAGCACGGCCGCATGCATTTGCGCCGCGCTGCGCACGTCGACGCGTTGCGCCACCCCGACCGGCGTAACCAGACTGACCGGCCCGGCAACCAGGGTCACCGTGGCGCCGGCGCGCGCGGCGGCCTCGGCTACCGCGAAACCCATCCGGCCGGAACTGCGATTGCCGATGAAGCGCACCGGGTCGATGTCTTCGTAGGTGGGACCGGCACTGATCGCCACCTTCATTCCAGCCAGCGCGCCGCCGTTTTCTGCAAACGAATCGCCGATCGCGTCGCGCAGTTGCAGCGCCTCCAGCATGCGACCGCTGCCGACATCGCCGCAGGCCTGCTCGCCGGCTGCCGGACCCAGCACATGCGCGCCGCGCTGCCGCAGCAGGTCGACATTCGCCTGCACTGCCGGATGCGCCCACATCTGCTGGTTCATCGCCGGCGCCAGATACAGCGGCGCCGCGCTGGCGAGACATAACGTGGTCAACAAGTCATCGCCGCGGCCGTGGGCCAGCCGCGCCAGCAGTTCCGCGCTGGCAGGGGCGATGAGGATCCGTTCAGCCCAGCGCGCCAGTTCGATATGCCCCATCGCGGCCTCGGCCTGGGCATCCCACAGGCTCACTCGCACGCTCTGGCCGGAGAGCGCCTGAAATGTGGTCGGGCCGACAAAATGGGTTGCCCCCTCCGTCATTACCACGCGCACCTCGGCGCCCTGTTCGCGCAGGCGACGGACCAGTTCACAGCTCTTGTAGGCGGCAATGCCGCCAGACACTCCGAGCAGGATGCGGCGTTGGGCAAGACTCATGTAAGGCGGGCCTGACAGTCGGGCATACGCTTAGCTTACCGGATCCATTCCGCACCACCGCTGCCCGACGCCGATCTGCTGCAGCAAGCTCGAACGCATGAGTATCCGTGACTGGCCCGCAGGTGAACGTCCCCGCGAAAGACTGCTGGCACGGGGCAGCGCCGCATTGTCCGATGCCGAGCTGCTGGCGGTATTGCTGGGCAGTGGCAGCCGCGGCAAGGACGCCATTGCGCTGGGGCGGGAGTTGCTCACCAACGCTGGCGGCCTGAGCGCGTTGCTGGGCCACCCGGAGCAACAGATTCGTGCTGGCGGGTTGGGGCCGGCCAAGCGCGCGCGCATCGCCGCTGCGCTGGAACTGGCCCGACGCTGCCTGGCCGAGCAATTGCAGGAAAAACCCAGCCTCGGCAACCCACGCGACAGCGGCGACTATTTGCGCGCGCGCCTGCGCCACCTGCCGTACGAAGTCTTCGGTTGCCTTTACCTGGACAACCGCCACCGCGTACTGGCGTTCGAGGAGCTGTTCCGCGGCACCGTGGACGGCGCCAGCGTGCACCCGCGCGAGGTGGTGCGCGCATGCCTGCAGCACAATGCGTGTGCGGTGATCTTCGCCCACAACCATCCCTCCGGCGTGGCCGAACCCAGCGCCGCCGACCGCGCCATCACCCACGAACTGCGTGACGCCCTGCAATTGGTGGGCGTTCGGGTGCTCGACCACTTGGTCATCGGCAGTGGCGAACCCGTCTCCATGGCCGCACGCGGCCTGATTTGATCAGTTTGCCGCGCTGCGGCGCCTCGCCGAACGGCCAACGGCTCTGCCGCGGCGATCTCGCCTATCGGGAGGACAAACCGGCGGTCAGCCGGCATCATCGCGCCGCGGCGAGCTCCCTCCCTTCGCAGAAGCCGTGGCCAAGTGACCGAAACTTATACACAAAACACGACTACCGGCATTTACCGCCCTGATCGACCACTTGACACTAAGTGTTTATTATAAGTTATTGAAGTATATAAATTAATTCTTTTCATCGGCCTTGCGCCCCGAATTGACGAGTCCAGCTCGTGACGCGCCGGCGATTTTCCCCACAGACTTATCCACAGACCGGTTCGCCGCAGCGCAGCACCGATTCGCCGCCGGACACCCCATCGCCAGCACGCGCGCGCCCTGCACCAGCAAGGCCGCGGGGGCGCGCGGTGGTCTGTTAGAATTACCGGTTCCATCACGAAACTGACCCCACCCGTGAAAGTACAGCTGCGCGAATTGGTGCTGCAGGCCATCCACGCCCTGCAAAACGATGCCATCCTGCCCGCCGACCTCAACGTGCCGGGATTCGTGATCGAGCGGGCACGCAGCCGCGAGCACGGCGATTTCGCCTGCAACGTGGCGATGCTGCTGGCCAAACCAGCGCGGGCCAAACCGCGTGAACTGGCGGAAAAGCTGGCGGCGGCCTTGCCGCCGAACGCTTTGCTGGACAAGGTGGAAATCGCCGGCCCGGGTTTCATCAATTTCTTTCTTGCTGCCGACGCGTATCACGCCGAAGTCCGCCGCATTCTGGATCAGGGCGACACCTACGGCCGCAACAGCAGCGGTGCGGGCCGGACCGTGGGCGTGGAGTTCGTCTCGGCGAACCCGACCGGTCCGCTGCATGTAGGCCATGGGCGCAACGCGGTGATCGGTGACTGTCTGAGCCGGCTGTTCGATGCCAGCGGCTGGAACGTCAAGCGCGAGTTCTACTACAACGATGCCGGTGTGCAGATCGCCAACCTGGCGACCTCGGTGCAGGCGCGCGCCCGCGGCATCACGCCGGAGGACAGCAACTGGCCGGAAGCCGGCTACCGCGGCGACTACATCGCCGATGTGGCACGCGCCTTCCTCGATGGCGGCTCGGTGATTGCCGACGGCGAAACGGTGGTCGGCAGTGGCGACGGCGACGACCTCGAGGCGATCCGCCGCTTCGCGGTGGCCAGCCTGCGCCACGAGCAGGACCTGGACCTGCAGGCCTTCGGCGTCGCGTTTGACACCTACTTCCTGGAGTCCTCGCTGTACACCGACGGCAAGGTCGAGGAAACCGTACGCGAGCTGATCGCACACGGTCACACCTACGAAGAAGGCGGTGCGCTATGGCTGCGCAGCACCAGCTTTGGTGACGACAAGGACCGCGTGATGCGCAAGTCCGACGGCACCTACACCTACTTTGTGCCGGACGTCGCCTATCACCTCAGCAAGTGGCAGCGCGGCTACCAGAGCGCGGTGACCGTGCTCGGCTCGGACCACCACGGCTCGCTGGCGCGGGTGCGGGCCGGCCTGCAGGCGCTCGACTGCGGCATTCCCAAGGGTTGGCCCGATTACATGCTGTACCAGATGGTGACCGTGATGCGCGGCGGCGAGGAGGTGAAGATCTCCAAGCGCGCCGGCAGCTACGTCACCCTGCGCGACCTGATTGACGAGGTCGGCCGCGACGCCACGCGCTACTTCCTGATCGCACGCAAGAGCGATTCGCAACTGGTGTTCGACGTCGACCTGGCCCGTTCGCAGTCGAACGACAACCCGGTCTACTACATCCAGTACGCGCACGCCCGCGTCTGCAGCGTGCTGCGCCAGGCGCCGGAGAAGGGCTTCACATTCGACCTGGCCGATGGCCTGGCCCACCTGGATCGGCTGGACAACGAGCACGAGCAGGTGTTGCTGGCCGAGTTGTCGAAGTATCCCGAGCAGGTCGAGACCGCCGCCGCCAATCTGGAGCCACACCTGATCGCGCTGTGGCTGCGCGAACTGGCCAACGCCTTCCACACCTATTACAACTCGCACCAGTTCCTGGTCGAGGACACGCCACTGCGCAATGCGCGACTGGCACTGGTGGTGGCAACGCGCCAGGTATTGAAGAATGGGCTGGATTTGCTGGGCCTGAACGCCCCGGAGAAGATGTAATGGCAGCACGCAAAGGCAAGGGCAAGGGCCGGCAGGCCGTACGCAATGACGGCGCCCACTTTCCAGCCTGGGCTGGCATTGCCATTGGCGCCCTGATTGGTGCGGTGGTGGTGCTGGTGCTGATGCGCCACTCGTTGTTGCCGATGGCACCCAAGGGGCCGCAGGCCAATCCGCAGGCGACCGCCCAGCGCGGGAGCGAGCCGGGCGTGCTGGAACCCGCCGCCAGCGACAGCACGCCGAAGAAGCCACAATACGATTTCTACTCGGTACTCTCGGAGAAGGAAATTCGCATCCCGGACGCCGAGATCAGCGCCCAGGCGAAGGCCGAGCAGAAACAACAGGCCGTGCAGACCCCGGTGGCGCCAGCGCCGACGAGTTCGCCGGCGCCCAACGTGGCCGTGCAAAGTGTCACCGCGGCGCCAGCCGAGTCGATGGCGCCACCCGCCGGTGGCAGCGGCTATTTGCTGCAGGTTGGTGCATTCCCCGATGCCTCGGTGGCGGAAACGCAGAAGGCGAAGCTGGCCATGCAAGGCTTCGTTGCCAACGTGCAAGCGGTGAATATAAGCGGGCAGACCTACCACCGCGTTCGGCTCGGGCCGTTCCGTTCGGCGACCGAGCTGGAAGCGACCAAGCAGAAACTGGCCGCTGCCGGCTTTCCAGCGATCGCCTTGAAGGAAGGAAAGTAACGACATGGCCAGCAACACTGCCTGGATCACCGGCGCCACTGCCGGATTTGGCGCCGCCACGGTAGAGCGCCTGATCGCCGGCGGCTGGCGCGTGATCGCCAGCGGCCGCCGTGCGGACCGATTGCAGCATCTCGTCGACAAGCATGGTCCCGGGCGCGTGCACGCAGCCGCGTTCGACATGCGTGACGAAGCGGCCATGCGCGCGGCGCACGCCGCCCTGCCCGCGGATTTCGCGGATATCGACCTGCTGCTGAACAATGCGGGTCTGGCGCTCGGCACCGCACCGGCGCAGCAAGCCGATTTGACGCAGTGGAAGCAGATGATCGACACCAACGTCACCGCGCTGGTATCGATCACTCACCTGCTGCTGCCGCAGCTGATTGAACGGCGCGGCGCGATCATCAACATCAGCTCGATCTCCGGCAGCTACGCCTACCGCGGCGGCAACGTGTACGGCGCCACCAAGGCTTTTGTCACCCAGTTCTCGCAGAACCTGCGCACCGACCTGCATGGCAGCGGCGTACGGGTGACCTCGATCGAGCCGGGCATGGCCGAAACCGAGTTCACCCTGGTGCGTACCGGTGGCGACCAGGCTGCAACGGACGCGCTGTACGCGGGCACCCACCCGATCACCGCTGGCGACATTGCCGACACCATCTGGTGGATCGCCAATCTGCCGCCGCACTTGAACATCAACCGCATCGAAGTGATGCCGGTCAGCCAGTCGGCGGCAGGGCTGCAGGTGCATCGCGGGTAGAAGCTGCGCGAGGTCGCTTGCGCCGGGAAGCTGCCCGGAGGGCTGATGGGGAGTCCGCTGGCTTCCCACTCCCAGCATGAGCCCAGCTTCCGCCTTCGGCACCTTGCCCCGCTTGCGCAGGGGAAGGCAAGCGTTCCGGGGCCGCTGACGTTGCCGTTGACGCAGGCAACTGCGCCACCTACTGCATGAACCAGCCGTGGCTGACCACAATCGACTGACCGGTCAACGCCGCTGACGGAAAGGTGGCCAGGTACAGCGCGGTCTGCGCAATGTCATCCACCGTGGTGAAGGTCGCGTCGACGGTGTCCTTCAGCATCACGTTGCGGACCACCTCGTCCTCGCTGATGCCGAGCTCTCGCGCCTGCTCGGGAATCTGCCGCTCCACCAGCGGCGTGCGCACGAAACCGGGACAGATCACGTGCGAGCGTACGTGGTGCGGCGCGCCTTCCTTCGCCAGCGTGCGGGCCAGGCCCAGCAGGCCGTGCTTGGCGGTGACATAAGGTGCTTTCAGCTTTGACGCTTCGTGCGAGTGCACCGAGCCCATGTAGATCACGATGCCGCCGCGATCGCCCTTGTACATGTGCTTCAGCGCGGCCTTGGTGGTGAGGAAACCGCCGTCGAGGTGGATCGCCAGCATTTTTTTCCAGTCGGCGAAGGCGAACTGGTCGATCGGGTTGATGATCTGCACGCCGGCGTTGGAGATCAGGATGTCGAGTGCGCCAAACGTGGCAACCACCTGATCGGTGCCGGCATTGACGGACTCCTCACTGGTGACGTCCATCGCCACGCCGATCGCCTTGCCGCCGCCGGCGTTGATCTGCGCGGCCACCGCATCGGCCGCCTGCTGATTGATGTCAGCGATCGCCACGCTGGCGCCGTGCCTGGCGTACAGCTCGGCGATCGCCTTGCCGATGCCGCTGGCCGCGCCGGTGATCAGGGCAACCTTGCCTTCGAGACTTGTCATGACTACTCCTGCTCAGATGAAACGATGCCGATACGATGCAGCAACCCGCTGGCGGGCGATGCTGTTGTTCGGGATTCGGGAATCGCAGGAACCGCACCCAACCCGGTCGCCTGCGAGCGGACTGGGATTATTCGGTTTCTTCGGCCAGATAGGTGTATGCGGTGAGCCCGTGGTCGAGCGCCTCGTACAAGGCGACCGCCTCGATGCTCGTCACGCCAGCGTGGGCGATGCGATCGCGGTAACTCTGCCGCAGCTCGGCCAGGTCGTAGCCCACGTAGTCGAGCATCAGGTCGGTGGTGTCGCCGCGGCGTTGATGGTCGAACACGTAGCTGTCGCCCTCCACGCGCACGTTGACCGCGTCGGTGTCGCCAAACAGGTTGTGGATGTCGCCCAGAGTCTCCTGGTAGGCACCGACCATGAAAATGCCCAGGCGATAGCTTTCGCCTTGCTTCGGCTCGTGCAGCGGCAGGCTGACGTCGACGCCGTCGGCATCCACGTAATAGTCGATACGCCCGTCCGAATCGCAGGTGAGGTCGACGATCACCCCGCGCCGGGTCGGCTCCTCATCGAGCCGCGCGATCGGCGCGATCGGGAAGATCTGCTTGATGGCCCAGACGTCGGGAATCGATTCAAATACCGAGAAGTTGACGAAGTACTTGTCCACCAGCTTTTCGTCAAGCTCATCGAGCGCCGCGCGGTGCGAGCGTTCGGCGGGCAGCAGACGCACGCGCACCGCGTTGGCGATCGCGTAGTACATCTCGTCCAGCCGTGCGCGGTCGGTCAGGGACAGCTGGCCCAGCGCGTACAGCGTCTGGCCCTCACTGAGATTGTGCTGGGCCTCGTGAAACAGCTCCAGCGCGGGACGCCGGTCGAGCTCCTCCCAGGTTTCGCGCAAGCGCCGCAACACCGCCGGCTCGTCGGCGCGCGGCGGCGGTATCGCGCCAGCGGGCACCCGTTCCACCTCGGTCACGTTGACCACCATGACGGCGTGGTGCGCGGTCATCGCCCGACCGGCTTCGGTAAGGATGTGCGGCGCGGCCAGGCCCTCGGCCGCCACCGCCTCGGCCAGCGACTGCACGATGGTGGAAGCGTACTGCTCGATCGAATAGTTGATCGAGTTGTAGCTGCGGGAGCGGGTGCCTTCGTAATCGACGCCCAGGCCGCCACCGACGTCGACGATATCCAGCGGCACGCCCATCCGGCGCAACTCAACGAAGTAGCGGGTGGCCTCACGCATGCCGTTTGCAATGTCGCGCACGTTGGAAATCTGCGAGCCCATGTGGAAATGCTGCAACTTCAACGTGTGCTTCAGGCCGGCCGCATCGAGCCGCTCGATCAACGTGAGCACCTGATTCGGCGACAAGCCAAACTTGCCCTTGTCGCCGCCGGTGTTCTGCCACTTGCCGGCACCGATCGAGGCCAGCCGCACACGCACACCCAGCAACGGCTCCACGCCCAGCGCCTTCGCCTCGCTGAACACATGCTCCAGCTCGGACAGCTTCTCGATCACGATGTATACGCGCAGGCCCAGTTTTTTGCCGATCAACGCCAGCCGGATGTATTCGCGATCCTTGTAACCGTTGCAGATCACGATCGAACCGGGCCGCGCCATCGCCAGCACCGCCATCAGCTCGGGCTTGGAGCCCGCCTCCAGGCCGAAGCCCTCGGTGCCGGCGGCCACCAGCTCGCCGGCCACGCCGCGCTGCTGGTTGACCTTGATCGGATAGATTGCGGTATAGCCGCCGGCATAGCCGTGCTCGGCGATCGCCCGGCCGAATGCACCCTGCAGCCGTGCCAGTCGATTGGCGAGAATATCGGGAAAACGCAGCAACAACGGCAGGCGCAAGCCTTCGGCGCAGGCACGCTCGACGATGCCGGGCAACGACAGTGCCGGTCCGTTCGCGCCGCGCGGACGCATCACAAGATCACCGGCGTCATCGACGTCGGCGTAACCGTCGCTCCAGGTGGGCACGGCATAGGTGTGACGGGCAGTGGCGATGGTCCAGGGCTTCGACATGGAACCTCCCTTGAGCAAATGGATCGGGGGTGTCGCAGCGGCGAGCCTTGACGGGTTTGCCCAGTGGGCGGAAAGCCGGCCGGCCGGAAGCCTCGCACGCCGCGGGGCCGGATGGGCTTGCCAGGCCGACTGTCGCGTCATTGCGACAGTCGGCCAGAGCGCCATTGTAATGGCCACGCGCGGCACTGCGTGGCCGCACTGTCCGGGACGCCAAGCACGGTTATCGCTACAATTGGCGTCTTCAGTCTTAAACGCTTTGCGAGAACATCCCATGTCGCAACCGTCCACCCCCAACGACGTCAGCCCGCATGAAGTGAGCTGGTTCACCGAAGCGCACCAGCCCTCTGGTTCGTCCATCGGTTTCCGCACCGAGCAGTTGCTGCATTCGGAGAAGACGCCGTTCCAGACCATCGAGATTCACCAGACCACCGACTGGGGCAAGCTGATGGTGATCGATGGCTGCATGATGTTGACCACCCGCGACAACTTTTTCTACCACGAGATGATGACCCATCCGGCGTTGTTCACCCATGCGCGGGCCAAGCGCGTGGTGATCATCGGCGGCGGCGATTGCGGCACGCTGCGCGAGGTGCTGCGGCATGAGGAAGTCGAACACGTGGTGCAGGTGGAGATCGACGAGCGGGTGACGCGACTGGCCGAGGAATATTTCCCCGAACTGTGCGAGGCGAACGACGATCCGCGCGCCGAGCTGCTGTTTGTCGACGGTATCAAGTACATGGCCGAGTGCGAGCCCGAATCGGTGGACCTGATCATCGTCGACTCGACCGACCCGGTGGGCCCGGCCGAGGGCCTGTTCAACGCCACGTTCTACGCCAGCTGCTTCAAGGCACTGCGCCACAGCGGCCTGCTGGTGCAACAGAGCGAGTCACCGCTGGTCCACCTGGACCTGATCAAGTCGATGCGCTCGGCGATGCGCAGCACCGGCTTCACTGCGGTGAAAACGTTGCCGTTCCCGCAGCCGTGCTATCCGACCGGCTGGTGGAGCTGCACCATGGCGCGCCGGGATGGCGACCTCTCCGGTTTTCGCGAACGCGGCGCGCTCAGCAAGAAATTCCCCACCCGCTACTACAACGCCGAGATCCACAAGGCCGCACTGGCGGCGCAGCCGGAATTCATGCGCGAGGCGTTGGGGGACTGATCCGGGAATCGGGAATCGCCAAGAGCGGGAAGCCCTGTCACGGAGCGGGAACTGGCTGTTCCGATTTCCCGCTCCCGACTCCCCATTCCCGACCTTCAGAAATACTTCGACCGCACCTTCGGCAACAACACCAGCAGCAAAGTCGCCAAAGGCCCCAGCGGCAGCGACAGCAGAAACCACAGCAGGCCGCCGCGGTTCTTGCCCTGGGCCAAGGCCGCGTTGATCAGTGCCAACGTGCCCCAACCGGCAAACCAGGGGGCGCCTTGGGCCCACATCGAGAAATGTCCCACTCGTCTCTCCCGGGTGATGAGGGGCGGCGTCCTGCGCCCAAACCAGCATGCTAGCAAGCGCCGCCATGAATGCCGAAGCCGCGCTGGCCGGCAATCAGGTGAGCTTAATCTCGGGGAGATATGCTTGCATCTTTTCTGCCAAGGATGTCCGCGATGCGTGGAATGCGTTGTCTCGCCCTGACTTGCACTTGGCTTGCGTTCGCGATACCTGCGCTGGCCGGGACGCCACTTGGCAAAAAAGCTCCTGCCGCCGCGGCCAGTGCGCCGGTCCAAACCGCGCCGAGCAAGACCGCAAAGGCCCGCGACAAAGCGCAGCTGGCATTCCAGCGGGACTTGGTCAGCGTACTGACGTTGCGCGCGGAGGCCATGCCTCTGCTCGGTGCCGCGCTGCTGGCACGACCGCTGTTCAACCAGCCGCCAGGCAACAGTTTTCACGCCTTGATCGAACGTGCTGCCGCAGCTGACGGCAGTGGCCCGGCGGTCAGCTGGGTGCGCCTGGCCGATTGCGACGCCAAGGCCGGCGCGTGTCCGAATGACACTGCGTTGGCCACATTACTGAAGCAGGCGCCGGACAACGCGGCGGCGTGGCTGATCAAGCTCGGCGCGGATGCACGCGACCACCACCAGGATGCGGCCCGCGAGGACTTGCACAAGGCTGCCTCCGCCAAGGCCTACGATGACTACGCCGGCACCAGCCTGAAGGCGCTGGCCGATGCGGTCGGCGCGTTGCC
>JBDTKM010000041.1:0-4254 GCA_039935315.1 Rhodanobacter sp.
GGACAGTACGCGGCGCTGCACCGTATGCAGTTCCACGACGCCCCGGTCGTCCGGGTCAGCGCCTGAGGAGCATCCATGGCGCTGGTGGGCAGCCTCGAATCAGCCTGGTACGGCGGCGGTCGCCGGCCCTGGTGGACAACCCCGCTGGCCGCCTTGTATGGCGGCGTGATGCGGTTGCGCCGCGTGCTCTATGGTCACGGCTGGCTGCACAGCGTGCGCTTGCCGGTGCCGGTCATCGTGGTTGGCAACCTCAGCGTGGGCGGCACCGGCAAGACGCCCTTGACGATCGCGCTGGCCGCCGCCTTGCGCGCCCGTGGCTACCGACCCGGGGTGGTCAGCCGCGGCTACGGTGGGCGCCAGCGTGAGCCGCAGTTGCTGGGCGAGTCGCCCGATCCGGCCGCGGTCGGTGACGAGCCCTGCCTGATTCACGCGGCCGGCGTGCCGGTGGCGATCGGACGTGAGCGCCCGGCGGCGGCGCGACTGTTGCTTGATGCAGGCTGTGACGTGGTGATCGCCAATGACGGCCTGCAGCACTACGCACTGGCGCGCGATGTGGAGATCTGCGTGATCGACGGCGTGCGCCGCTTCGGCAATCAACGGCTGTTGCCGGCCGGGCCACTGCGCGAGCCGATGGCACGCCTCGAGCGCGTGGATTTTCGCGTGTGTCATGGTGGCGAGCCCGCTGCCGGGGAATTTCCCATGCAACTGCACAGTGGCGAAGCGACCGGCCTGCAGGATGGAACGCGCCGGCCGCTGGCCGATTTCTGCGGCCAACGTGTGCATGCCGTGGCCGCGATCGGTCACCCCGCGCGATTCTTCACCAGCCTGCGCGCGGCGGGCATCGAACCGATCGAGCATGCCTTTGCCGATCATCACCCCTTTGTCGCCGCCGACCTCGCGTTTGGCGATCAGCTGCCGGTACTCATGACCGACAAGGATGCGGTGAAGTGCCGTCGTTTCGCCCAGCCTGACTGGTGGCGGGTGCCAGCAAGCGCGGTGCTGCCGGCGGCGTTCTACGACGCACTGGTCGAGCGTCTTGACCGCTTGCGCCGCGAGACCAGCTCGCCGGCCACGTAGATCTGGCGTGCCAGATTGCCGCCGATCCAGTAACACAGCTCGGCGGGTCGGCGCGCGTTCCAGATCACGAGGTCGGCGCGCTGGCCGGTCGCCAGCGTGCCGCGGTCGCTGAATCCGAGGGCGCGGGCGGCATGCACGGTGACACCGCGCAGCGCCTCTTCCGGAGTCAGACGGAACAAGGTGCAGGCCATGCTGGTGGCCAGTCGCAGCGAGACCAGCGGCGAGGTGCCGGGGTTGCAATCGGTGGCGATGGCGATCGGCACACCATGTTGGCGCAGCAGGACGATCGGTGGAAGCCTGGTTTCGCGCAAGGCGTAGAACGCGCCAGGCAGCAGCACGGCGACGGTGCCGGCAGCGGCCATGGCCCGGGCACCGGACTCGTTCAAGTGTTCCAGATGGTCGGCGGATTGCCCCCCGTATTCGGCCACCAGCGCGGCGCCATCCTGGTCGGACAATTGCTCGGCGTGCAACTTGACCGGCAAACCCAGCGCGCGGGCGCACTCGAACAGGCGACGGGTCTCTGCGTGGCTGAAGCCGATGTTGTCGCAGAACGCGTCGACCGCGTCGACCAGACCTTCGGCGGCCAGGGTCGGCAGGATCTCCTCGCAGACCAGGGTCACATAGTCATTGCGCCGGTCGCGGTACTCCGGCGGCAAGGCGTGCAGGCCGAGGAAACTGGTGCGCACGCTGATCCCCAGTTCGCGGCCCAGCCGTCGCGCCACCCGCAACATGCGCCGCTCGCTGTCCAGCGCGAGACCGTAGCCGGACTTGATCTCCAGCGTGGTCACGCCGTCGGCGAGCAGGGCTTGCGCACGTGGCAGCGTCTGCGCATACAAACTTTCCTCGCTGGCGGCACGGGTGGCTTTCACGGTCGAGGCGATGCCACCACCGGCACGGGCGATCTGCTCGTAGCTGGCCCCGTTCAGGCGCAGATCGAACTCATCGGCACGATCGCCACCAAACACCAGGTGCGTGTGGCAATCGATGAGGCCTGGCGTGACCAGCGCGCCATCAATCGATTCGACCTCGTCGGCGAGCAGATCCGGCGCATCGGGCAGCTCGTTAATGCGTCCCAGCCACGCGATGCGTCCGTGCTGCATGGCGATCGCCGCCTGCTCGATCAGGCCATACGGCGTGTCGTGGGCAAAGGTCGCCAAGGTGGCATTCAGCAACAGTCGATCCCAGCGTGGCGAGTTCATGGTTGCGCTCACTCCTTGCAATACTCTTAATTCGCGCGGTCGGCGGAAGTTTCGTCGGCGGGCTGTTCGGGTGCTGCACGATCGTCGAATGCGCTGGTCGCGCCTGCAGGTCGATCAATCTCCGCCGCTTGCGGTCCGCTTTCAGTCGTTGCGGCTTGGGCAGCTTGCAGATTTTCAAAGTCCTGCACCATGCGCTCGGCAAAGTCGCGGTAGACCGGAGTGGGCGAGAACAGCGACGCCGCAGCGCGGGCCAGCAGGCAGGCCGCCATGATCGGAATGACCATGTCCTGATTGTCGGTCAACTCCATCGCGATCACGGCCGAGGTCAATGGCGCGCTGGTGACCCCGGACAGATAGGCGCTCATGCCCAGCAGCACGACCGAGGCGGCGGGCACATTGGGCAGAAAGTAGGCAATGTTGTGGCCGAGGCCGGCGCCGACGGCGAGCGCCGGCGAGAAGATGCCGCCGGGGATGCCGGCCCAATACGAAACGACGTTGGCCAGCAGCTTGGCGACACCGAAGGTCTCTCCCGGCGTCACCGCCGCTTCCTGCACGAAGGCCCGGGCCTGGCTGTAGCCGGTGCCGTAGATCGTGTTGTGTGAAAGCAATCCGATCAGCGCCAGCGCGAGGCCACAACCGACCGCGAACAGCACTGGCGCGCGCGAGCGCAGGCGGCCCACATAGGCGAGTGGTCCGCGTCGGCTGAGCAGGATCAGCCGGGCGAACAAGCCGCCCAGAAGACCGCAGATCACTCCGGTCAGCAGCACCGCCAGCCACGCGTGGCCCAACGGCAGGCTGGCCTGGACCCGGCCGAAATAGGAGTAATCACCCAGCACGCCCATCGACACGATGCCGCCGACGATCACGGCGGTCAGCAGCAGGCCGCTGAAGCGATGTTCAAACGTGCCGGCCAGTTCCTCGATGGCGAACACCACCCCGGCCAGGGGTGTGTTGAACGCTGCCGCGATGCCGCAGGCGCCGCCGGCGAGGATGAAGCGCGAGGCGGCCTTGGGATCGGTGAAGCCGAAACGCCGGCCCAGCGAATAGAACAGGCCGGCGCCCACATGCACGGTGGGGCCCTCGCGTCCGATCGAGGCACCGACCGCCAGCGCGATCAGGGTCAACACCATTTTTCCGACCGCAATCGGCAGCGCCAGCATCCGTTGGCGGAAGCCTTCATCTTCGATATGCATGCTGGCGATCACCTGCGGGATGCCGCTGCCGCGGGTGGCCCGCAACTTTCCTTCGGTGACCCACGCGAGCAGCCCGAACACCACGGGCGTGACCAGCAACGGGATCCACGCGCCGTAGCTGAGCATCACCAGGAACAGGTCATACGACCAGGTGCTGGCCTTGGCGAACAGGATCGCCGCCAGCGCCACCACAATCGCGCCAGCCCACAGCACGATGCCGCGCTTCCACTGATGCGGCGCGAAAAACTCGTGGCCAAGCAACGCCCGCAAGCGGGGGTTGGACGATCGCGGCGGCACGCGTGTGGGTTCAGTCATCCAGCGAGTATCGCAGACGCCGCCCCGGAGCCGTCAGTGCGTCAGCGTGCGCCAGCGGGTTTCGTACAGGTCGTAGCGTCGATCCTTCAGGTTCTGCACGGCACCGGCATTGCGGGCGCGGGCCAGGCTCTCCAGCCGCAGGTCGGCGAACAGCACGGTTTCGATGTTCGGCGTGGAGTCGGCGGCAATGCCGTCGCGCGCAAACGGGAAATCGCTGGGGGTGAGGATGCAGCTCTGGCCGTACTGGATATCGAAGTTGTTGACGCCGGGCAGGTTGCCCACGTTGCCGGACAGCACCACGTAGCACTGGTTCTCGATCGCCCGCGCCTGCGAGCAGTAACGCACGCGCAGGTAGCCTTCACGCACATCGGTGCAGAACGGCACGAACAGGATCAGCGCGCCCTGGTCGGTGAGATGCCGCGCGACTTCGGGAAACTCCGAGTCGTAGCAGATCATGACTCCGATCGGGC
>JBDTKM010000042.1:0-12767 GCA_039935315.1 Rhodanobacter sp.
GCGGCCATGCACTTCGGCCTGTGGCCGAGCGTGCTGCTGATCTCGGCAGTGAGTAATTCCAACCTCGGTGTGGGCGGCACGCCGTTGTTTGTGCGGGGACTGGCAGGCATCGCGATCGGATTGGTCGGCGTGGGTCTGCTCAGCGGATTTCAGGTTCAGACCGCTTCACCGCCACTGGCCACGTTGGTCAGCATTGCTGGCATCTTCTGCGTCGGTTGGCTGTTCGCTTTGCATGCCTATATTCAGAGCAAGCGTTTTGTAGCAGGCCACAAATTGCTGGAGGCACAGAAATTTGCACTTGAGGAGAGCAGCACTGAGCTGAAACAGGCGAGAGTATCTGCCGATACGGCCAACCAATCGAAGAGCATCTACCTGGCCAACATGAGCCACGAACTGCGCACACCATTGAACGCGATCATCGGCTACAGCGAACTGCTGGCCGAGGAGGCTGGGGACAATGGCCAGGTCGACTTGATTCCGGACCTTGAAAAAATCCACGTTGCCGGCAAGCACCTGTTGGGCATGATCAACGATGTACTCGATTTGTCAAAAATCGAGTCAGGCAAAATGGAATTGAGCCTGGAGAAGCTGCCGGTGGATGCGCTGATTGGAGGCGTGATCGACACCATCGAGCCGCTCGTGCACAAGCAAGGCAACAAGCTGATCCTGGACGCTGGTGAGCTAGGCAGCATGATCACTGACGTCACCAAGCTGCGGCAGGTTCTGATCAATTTGCTGGGCAACGCCAGCAAGTTCACGCAGAACGGCACCATCTATCTGCGCGTCCGGCGCGAATCCGTGGGCGCACGCGGATGGCTGCTGTTCGCGGTCGAGGACACCGGGATCGGGATCACGCCTGCACAACAGGAAAAGTTGTTTGAACCGTTTGCGCAGGCGGACGCATCAACCCGGGGCAAATATGGTGGCACGGGTCTTGGTCTGGCATTGAGCCGGCGGTTTTCCGAGCTGCTCGGCGGCGAAATTCGGCTGGAGAGCGTGCCTGGCGAGGGTTCCACGTTTACGGTGCGCGTGCCTGCAAACGCCAGGGCGCCAAGCGGAAGGCCAGCCGAAGGCCCGTCCACCGCAGAGTCGGCTGTAATGCCTGCATATGCTGCCCTCGGGCATACGATTTTGATCGTGGACGACGACGATGCCGGCAGCGAAATGATGGGCCGCGTGTTGGCACGTGAGGGCTTCCATACTGTGCGGGCTTCGGGTGGCGAAGAGGGGTTGCGGCTGGCGCGCGAGCTGCATCCGGACCTGATTCTGCTGGATGTATTGATGCCGAACGCAGATGGCTGGACGGTGTTGGCCGAATTGAAGGCGGACCCCGCGCTGGCTGACCTGCCGGTGGTGATGATTTCGGTCATGCACGACAAGACCCTCGGCTTTGCGGTCGGTGCCGCCGAATACCTGGTCAAGCCGGTAAAGCGTGAAAACCTGCTGCTCACCGTGGAAAAATATCTCGGCCTGGGTTCCGAGCGCCCCATCCTGGTGGTCGATGACGACCCGACGACGCGCAGCATGTTGCGCCGCGTACTGGAGCGCCAGGGTTGGAAGGTGGTGGAGGCGGCGAATGGCACCGAAGGTCTGGCACGCGTCGATGCGGTGCGACCGGCGCTGGTATTGCTGGACTTGATGATGCCGCAAATGGGCGGCTTCGCCTTTCTTGCTGAACTCAACGATCGCCGCCTGCTCGATGTTGCCTTGCCGGTGGTGGTACTTACCGCAAAGGAGCTGACCCGCGATGAACAAGAGATTCTTGCGGGCTACGCGCATCAGGTGATTCAGAAAGGCAGCTACACCGGTCATCAGCTGGAGCGCGAAGTACGGCGCGCGCTGCAGGCCCGTTGGCAGGCATCCAGGCCATGAAAATCCTGCTGGTGGAAGACAACGAAATGAACCGTGACATGCTTTCACGCCGACTGGTTCGCCGTGGCTACAGCGTCGTCATTGCGATGGATGGTCAGGCCGCGCTGGAGATGGTTGTCAGCGCCGAGCCACACCTGGTGTTGCTGGATATGAGTCTTCCGGTCGTCGACGGTTGGGAAGTCACGCGTCGCCTGAAAGCCGATACGCAGACGTGCCTGATTCCCGTAATCGCCTTGACCGCGCACGCCATGAGCGAGGATCGTGAGCGTGCACTGGCCGCAGGATGTGATGACTTTGACACCAAGCCAGTGGATCTTGATCGACTGATCCGCAAGATGGAGGCATTGTTCGCGCTGGCCAGTGCGGATGGGTCGCCAAGGTGACCTCGTTGCCACCGCTGACTGACGGCATCACGTTCAACGCGGCGTGCATGAGCGATCTGCCGGCCTTGATGAGCATGCTGGAGCGGACGTGTCGCCAAGTCGGCGCCGATGAGGACGCGCTGTTCTCGCTGCGATTGGCGGTGGAGGAAGTGTTCACCAACATCCTGGATTATGGGTATCCAGGGGGCACCGGACCTGTCGCCGTCCACATTGACGCACAAGCTGAGCAGGTGCGGGTCAGCTTTGCGGATGCTGCGCCCTGCTTTGACCCGGCAACCGTTCCTACGCCAAGATTGGATGTCCCGCTGGAAGAGCGCCAGGTCGGCGGCTGGGGTTGGCATTTCGTGCGGCAAGCGGTGGACAGGGTTGAGTGGCAGCCACGCGAAGCAGGCGGGAACCTTTTGACCCTGGTCAAGTTGTTGGCGCCGGTCAGTTTGTCGCAACAAGGAGCAAGTCCCAATGAAAATTGAAATCAACCAACGCGAACAGGTTTCCATCGTTTGCGTTACCGGTAGCGTGGACGGAACGACCGCACCCATGCTGACTGCCGAACTGCATGCTTGCGTGACCTCGGGTAACGTATGCCTCGTCGCCGACCTTGGCGGAGTCGACTACACCAGCAGCGTCGGCCTGCGCACGTTGCTGGCGACGATGAAGGAAACCCGCGTGCACGGGGGCGATCTGCGCCTGAGCAATGTCACACCGCATGTCTTGAAGGTACTGGAGCTGAGTGGCTTCACCAGCATCATGAAGTTGTATGACGACGTCGAGTCGGCGGTCGACAGTTACACGGTCTGACCGCTTTGACTGGTGTTTTGGCGGCACGCCCTCTGGCGGTCGCCTCTCGTTGGGGTATGGGAGGGCGCTGGATGGACACCTTGGGCAAACCTCGAAAGAAGCTCGCGCTGGTGATCGGTGCCGGTAGCGTCAAATGTGCCGCTGCGCTCGGCCTGTGGAAAGTACTGGAACGCGCGGGCATAAAAATCGACATGTTTGTGGGATGCAGCGGCGGCAGCATGTACGCCTCCGTCATGGCCCTTGGCAACGACGTGGCCACCTGCGAGCAGCTGACCCGTGAGCTGTGGACGCCTGCCGTCACGCGCCAGCGGGATACCCGCTCCATACTCAGTGCCTTGTTTCCGCGGTTGTTCGGCTTCAAGGGCGACTTTGGCATGCTCAGTGACGAGCCGTTGCGGCGCGCGCTGCACAAACCGTTCGGCGAGCGCACGTTTGCTGACACCAGCGTGCCGTTGCACATCGTCGCCACCGATGTCGCCAATGGCCAGAAGGTCGTGATCAACCAGGGGCGTGTAGCCGATGCCGTGCGTGCAAGCGTAGCCATACCGTATATCTTCAAGCCATGGTGCATCGAGGGCCGCTGGTTGCTGGACGGTTGCCTCGCCGACCCGCTGCCGGTGGATGTCGCCATTCGCGAAGGTGCCGACATCATTCTGGCGATGGGATTTGAAAGCCCTTACCCGCGCAGGATTCGCTCGGCGATGCGTTACGCGTTCCAGATCAACTCGATTTACACCAACAACTTGTTGCGAGCGAATTACGCCTTCCACAATCTTGCACACCATGCCGAGATCATTCCGATCCTGCCGGAATTCGGGCGGGAAATCCGCTTGTTCGATACCGACCAGTTTCCACACGTCATCGAATGCGGCGAGCGCGCGATGGAAGCAGATCTGGATCACTTGCGTCAGGTGTTGAGTGAGGAACATGTCTGACGTGTCCTACCCCGCCCCCGCATACGCCGGTGCCGAGCCGCGCGTGGAGCGACGTGGTCACGCGCGAGAGGGGGAGGCGGCCGCGCACGTGCTGGTGGTGGACGACAACGAAGTGAATCGCGATCTGCTCGCACGTCGGCTCACGCGCGAAGGCCACCGGGTGGAGCTGGCGGTCGACGGTGTCGATGCACTGGCCAAACTTGCCGCCGACGATTTCGACCTGATCCTGCTGGACATCATGATGCCCGGTTTGAACGGTTATGAGGTGCTGGAACGCCTGAAGGCAGACCAGGCGCTGCGTTACGTGCCGGTCATCCTGATTTCCGCGCTCGCCGATGACGACAATATGGTGAAGGGCATCTCGCTGGGTGCGGACGACTTTCTGCCCAAACCCTTCAACCCGCATATCCTGCGTGCTCGCGTGGGCGCCAGCCTGGCCCGGAAACGGCTGCACGACAATGAGCAACGGTATGCCCGCAGTCTGGAGCGGGAGATGGAGATTGCGCGTGAGATCCAGGCTGGATTTCTGCCGAGCCAACTGCCTGTGGTTGCCGGGTGGGACATGGGGGCATGTTTCCTTCCGGCGCGGCGGGTCGGCGGCGATTTCTACGATGCGTTTCCGCTGCATGAGGGGCTGCGGATCGGCATGGTCGTGGCGGATGTCTGCGACAAGGGTGTCGGCGCCGCATTGTTCATGGCGTTGTTCCGCAGCCTGATTCGGGCGTTTGCCGAGCGCACGCGCTTTCTCGATGACGATGCCGTAGAACAGATGCGCCAGCTGGTGGATCACGTGAATGGCTACATTGCCCGTACCCACGGCAGCGCCAACATGTTTGCCACACTGTTCTTCGCGATCCTCGACCCTGCCAGTGGTGCGTTGATCTACGTCAACGGGGGTCATGAGCCGCCGATCATCATCAGAAAAGCTGGCGTGATCGCTCGGCTTGATCCCACCGGTCCGGCGGTCGGCATGATGGCGGAGTTGCGATTCCGGGTGGCGCGACAATCGATCGAGCGTGGCGAGACCCTGGTCATCTACACCGATGGCGTCACCGATGCGCGCGATCGGGCCGCCGCTCCGTTTACCGAAGAGCGATTGCTGGAATTGCTGTCATCCGCCGCACCATCGGCGGCCGCAACGATCGCAGGCATGCAGGCCGCTGTCTTTCAGCACATTGATGGGGCGACCCAGTTTGACGACATCACCGTGCTGGCCGTGCACCGTAGTTGAGAGCCAGAACCGAAGGAAATAGTGCTGCTCGCGCATTCGGGGTTCATGGCTGATCGCGCGCGCCTTGCGCAACGACTTGTGACCTGCAGTTGTGCCTGCTTGCTGGACGGACATCCTCGCCCCGAGGGACATCCTCGCCCCGAGGGACATCAGTGAACCACGCGTGTCGATCGCAGCCTGACAATTGCGCTGGTTGGGTAGTGATGTCGCGTAGGGGTGCCGGTACGCAGCCCGGTACGATCGCCACGAAAAAGCCTGCGCGGAAGACCGCGACGGGCTCTATCGTGACGGGCCGGCGGCAGGTTCAGGCGGCCTTGCGCTCCGCCAACTGGCGCAGCACGTATTGCAGAATGCCGCCGTGCCGATAGAAGTCACGCTCCTTCGGCGTCAGCAGCATCACGTGCACGCTGAACTCCTTCTTGCTGCCGTCCTCGGCGGTGGCGGTCACCTTGGCTTCCTTCGCGTTGCCGTTGTCCAGACCGCTGATGGCGAAGGTCTCGGAGCCGGTCAGCCCCAGCGACTTTGCGTTCTCGCCGGACTTGAACTGCAGCGGCAGCACGCCCATGCCTACCAGGTTCGAACGATGGATGCGCTCGAAGCTCTCGGCAATAATCGCCTTGATGCCCAGCAACAACGTGCCCTTGGCCGCCCAGTCACGCGATGAGCCGGTACCGTATTCCTTGCCGGCAATGACCACCAGCGGCGTCTTGTCCTGCTTGTATTTCATCGCGGCGTCGTAGATCGCCATCTGCTCACCGCTGGGCAGGTAGCGGGTGAAGCCACCTTCCACGCCGTCCAGCAGCTGGTTCTTGATCCGGATGTTGGCGAAAGTTCCGCGTACCATCACGTCGTCGTTGCCGCGGCGCGACCCGTAGGAGTTGAAGTCGTGTGGATTGACGCCGCGCGAGATCAGGAAGCGGCCTGCCGGTGAATCCTTCTTGATTGCGCCGGCCGGGGAGATGTGGTCGGTGGTGATCGAGTCGCCGAACAAGCCCAGACAACGCGCCCCGCTGACATCCTCGACCTTGTCCAGCGCCATCGTCATGCCGTCGAAGTACGGCGGGTTCTTGATGTAGGTCGAGTCCTTGTCCCACGCGTACAGGGCGCCGTCGGGTGACGCAATCGCGTTCCAGCGCGCGCCGCCCTGGAACACATCGGCGTAGTTTTTCTTGAACATCTCCGAAGTCACCGCGCCGGCCAGCAGATCGCTGATTTCCTTGTTGGACGGCCAGATATCCTTGAGGAAGACATCCTTGCCATCCTGGTCCTGGCCCAGCGGCTCCGTCGTGATGTCGACATCGAGCGAACCGGCCAGCGCGTAGGCCACCACCAGCGGGGGCGAGGCCAGATAGTTCATCTTCACTTCGGCATGCACGCGCCCTTCGAAGTTGCGATTGCCGGAGATCACGGCAGCGGCCGTGAGGTCACCCTCGCTGATCGCCTGGCTGATTTCCTCCGGTAGAGGACCGGAGTTGCCGATGCACGTCGTGCAGCCGTAACCGACCAGGTAGAAGCCGAGCTTTTCCAGCTCGCTCATCAGGCCGGTCTTTTCCAGGTAATCGGTGACTACCTTGGAGCCGGGCGCCAGCGAGGTTTTCACCCACGGCTTGGATTTCAGTCCCCGCGCATTGGCTTTCTTTGCCAGCAGGCCGGCGCCAAGCATCACCGCCGGATTGGAGGTGTTGGTGCACGAAGTGATCGCGGCGATGACCACGGAGCCATCGTTGACATCGAATTCCTCACCATTGCGCAGCACGTGCTGGCTGTGCGAATTTGCGCTGACTTCGCGGCCCACTGCGGTACCACCGCCCTCGTTGGCAAACCGCGCCTCGGCACCGTTGCGGTTGACCGTGGTGGCGCCCAGATTCTTGTGGAAGTTCTGCTTGACATCAGTCAGCAACACATGGTCCTGCGGGCGCTTGGGGCCCGCCATCGACGGCTTGACGCTGGCCAGATCCAGTTCCAGCGTGACGCTGTACTGCGCCGGCGTGGTGCTGTCGTCGTGCCACAAACCTTGCGCCTTCGCATACGCTTCCACCAGCGCCACGCGCTCGTCCGAACGGCCGGACAGACGCATGTATTTCAGTGATTCGGCGTCAATCGGGCTGATCGCGCAGGTCGCACCATATTCCGGCGACATGTTGCCCAGTGTGGCACGGTCGGCCAGCGCCAGATGCTTCAGGCCCGGCCCGAAGAACTCGACAAACTTGCCGACCACGCCCTGTCTGCGCAGCAGTTCGGTCACGGTCAGGACCAGGTCGGTGGCGGTTGCGCCTTCGGCGAGGCGCCCAGTCAGCTTCATGCCCACCACCTGCGGAATCAGCATGGAAGAGGGCTGGCCGAGCATCGCCGCTTCCGCCTCGATGCCACCGACACCCCAGCCGAGCACGCCGAGACCGTTGACCATGGTGGTGTGCGAGTCAGTGCCGAACAGGGTGTCCGGGTAAGCCCATAGCTGGCCGTCGATCTCGGAATCCATGACCACGCGGGCGAGGTGTTCCAGGTTGACCTGATGCACGATGCCGGTATCCGGCGGCACCACCTTGAAATCAGTGAACGCTTTCTGGCCCCAGCGCAGGAAGCTGTAGCGTGCGAGGTTGCGCTCGGCCTCGATCGCGGCGTTTTTCTCCAGCGCATCCGCGCTGCCGAACACGTCCACCTGCACCGAGTGGTCGATGACCAGTTCCACCGGCGATAGCGGGTTGATCAAAGTCGGGTCGCCACCGAGGGTTTTCATGGCATCGCGCATCGCGGCCAGATCGACCACGCAAGGCACGCCGGTGAAATCCTGCAGCAGCACACGCGCAGGCATGAAGGCAATCTCGATGGACGGTTCGGCCTGCGGATCCCAGCGGGCGATCGCTTCGATTTCCCTGGCGGTCACGTCGGTGCCGTCTTCCCGGCGCAGCAGGTTCTCCAACAGGATCTTCATCGAGTACGGCAGCCGCTTCAGGTCGAAGCGCTGGCCCAGCTTGGTCAGGCTGGCAAAGGCGTAGCTCTTGCCATTGACTTCGAGGGTATCGCGTACGGAAAAGGTGTCTTTCATGATGCTGCTCCTGGCTGAATCCTGAGGCTGGGACGATTGACGCGGGTGCTGCGGGCGAATTACCCCAGCGGGCAAAAGCGGGATTATCGCTCAAACTCCGTAGGCCGGCGTTAGACGAGTCTGGTTGTGAGGTCGAAACTTTTGCCGGACGATCGTGCCGGTTAGACTCCGCTGGGCGAGGTCAGGCCGCGTTGTTCGCTGGACAGCATGACCGCGCTCCTTCCCGTAGACAAACGCCTTTTCCGACATGCAGCGTTCGATGATTTCGATCCACCTCGCCGCTGTATCGCTGCGCGACCTCGCGCTGGTGCAGGCGGTGCATCGTCATGGCAGTTTCAACAGCGCGGCGCGTGCCATGCACATCAGCCCGTCCGGGTTGTCGCACCAGGTGCATAAAGTTGAACAGGCGCTGGGTGCACCCTTGTTCGAGCGGGGCGGTCGCCGGGTCGTGCCCACCGCGGGCGGTCAGCGTTTGTTGCAGCAGATCGATGCGGTGCTGCTGTCCGCCGAGCATCTGCAGCAGCTTGCCCACGCTGGCGCCGTGGCTTTCGGCAGCATCTTGCGCCTGGGTGTGCTGGCCTCGCTGGGCCCGTATCTGTTGCCGCATTTGATCGCGCCGTTTCCGCGGCACTTCCCTGGTGCCCGGCTGGGTATTTCTGAAGGCAAACCTCGCGGACTGCTGCGCCGCTTGCAGGAAGGTGAACTGGATGCCGTACTCGCGCCTCCAGCACCCACGATCAGCGGGATTGCATCGCGCCCGCTGTTCTTCGAGCCGTGGGAGTTGATGTTGCGCGCCGACCATCCGCTGGCAGGACGACGCAGCCTGGCGCTGGATCAACTCGATCCGGCCGACGCCACCCTGATGGCGGAAAGCCATGTCGATGGCCTGGACGGTGGCGAGCACGGCCATGTGCAGGATGTCAGTCTGGAGAGCCTGGCGGCACTGGTCATCCTGCGCGGAGGCTATGCGCTGGTTCCCGCATTGGCGCACGAGCGCCTGGCCTCGATACCCGGCATCGTGCTGGCGAAGCTCAACGGGCCGGCGAGCGGCCGCGAAATTGTCCTGTACTGGCGTGATGCGTCGCCCTGGCACGATGACCTGCGGGCGTTCGCCGAGCTGCTGCGCAGGCTGGCGCGGCAACGCCCGGGCCTGCGGGTGCGCAGCAACAAGCTCTGACTCGTCGCACACGATTTCGCATTACCCAGCAGTTCGTCATTGAGGCCACTTTCGGCACGATGGCCGCTTCATTTTCTTCGCTGGCGCGGGAAGGCGCGCCAGTCGGAATGGGGCGCTCCGGCCCCTGTCGTCCGCGGCACCGCGCCCTGATCAGCTCTCCAGGCAACTTGTACCCGCCGCATCAAAGCGGTAGCGGCATGTCGCGTGCGGCCGCTTCGTAGCGTTCAATCACGTCATCGACCTCGATCAGGTCCATCACGCCCGGCCTCTCGATCTTGCGGCCCCAGGCAAGTTCGCTGGCTGGTTTGCCCAGGTACTTGCGGGCAGCCGCATCGTACTTGTTCACGCACCAGCGGCGGTCAGAGTAGGGGCCAGAGCGGTTCGGGTTGCTGGCCGCATGCAGACCGAGCACGCGGGTGCCCACGCTGTTGGCCATGTGCATCGGGCCCGAGTCGGGGCTGAGCAGCAGTTGCGCGCGCGTAAAGATCGCGAGCAACTTTTTCAAAGTGTCCTTCCCGGTCAGATCGAGCGGCCGCTGCTGACAAGCTGCCAGCACCGCATCCGCCATGCTTCGTTCGGCTGCTGACGGACCGCCGAGCAGTACGACGCGCCAGCCGCGCGCGGCGACATGATCCATTACCGCGGCGTAGCGCTCAGGGCGCCAGTTGCGCAGCGCGTGACTGGAGCTGGGGCTGACCAGGAACGTCGGCGTATTGTCGGGCAATTGTGCAGCGGCCCACGCGTGCGCCTCGTCCGGAATGGGAATGTCCCAGCGTACCGTTGTCTGCTTCAGGCCCAGTGGCTCGCAAAAGCTGCCGATCGCGTCGAGCACATGCTCGCCGCCATGTGCCGGGATGCGCTCGTTGACGACCAGGCCGTGCAGGTCCTTCGAGCGGGCTGAATCGTAGCCAATACGGCGGTCAGCCTTGATCGCCAGGCTCAACAAATTCGAGCGCATGGCTACCTGCATTTGCAACAGCGCGTCGAAGCGCCGCCCATGCAAGGTGGCGTGCACTGCGCGCAGGCCACGCCAGCCGGCAGTCTTGTCGAAGGTAACGAACTCCACGCCGGGCAGATCGCCAACCAGCTTGCGTTCCAGATTGCCGACAACCCAGGTCAGCGACGCCTGCGGCCAAGCCCGCTGGAGCGTGCGCAGCAACGGCACGACATGGGTGACGTCGCCGATGGCAGACGTCCGCAGCAGGCAGATGGAAGAAGGATGCATCATGGGCTTGGGTTAGAATCCGTGGTCGGTCACCAGGCATGATGATGCACGAACGCATGCGCCAAGACGCCCGAAGCGCGATTCTGTGCGACGCCGCGGTGTCGCCTCAAGTCGATGAAGACTGGTTTGTGCCGGATTACTGGCGTGAGCGTGACGCCTTGCGCGTGCAGGCCGGCGGTCGCGGTGGGGTGGCGATCATCGAGAGTCCGATCGGCGATTGTGTGCTGCGCCATTACCGCCGAGGTGGCTTTTTCCGCACGGTCATGGGAGATCGCTACTTGTGGACGGGTGCCGACCGCACTCGTCCTTTCAAGGAGTTTCGGCTACTGGCGGAAATCATCCGACTTGGGCTGCCCGGGCCGGTCGCGGTCGCGGCGCGCTACCGCCGCCACGGGCTGTTTTATCGCGCCGACCTGATCACTCGCCGCATAGCGGACGCGCGCACGCTTGCTGATTGTGTGGCTCTGGGGCGCCTCGATCCCGAGCTGGCAGAGGCGGTCGGGGCGTTGATAGGACGTTTTCACCGTGTCGGTATCTGGCATGCAGATCTGAATGCGCACAATGTTCTGGAGTCGCCGGATGGCGTGCATCTGATCGACTTCGATCGCGGCCGCAAGCGCACCCCTGCCACCGCCTGGCAGCAAGCCAACCTGCAACGCCTGCGTCGGTCGTTACTCAAGCTGGGTGCCGCCAACCAGGGCGAGGCGGCCTTCGAAAGCAGGATCTGGCAACCCTTGTTGCATGGCCATGAGCGCACACTGACGCCATGAATTGGGATTTGCATTTTCTCGGAGTGGGAGCGGCGCATGCCACGGCGCTGGGCTCTTCGGCCGTGGTGCTGGAGCGCGCCGGCAAGCCATTGCTGCTGATCGACTGTGGGCCAGATACGCTCGATCGCTACGTCGCGGCGTACCAGGCGTTGCCGTCAGCCGTGTTCATCACGCATACCCACATGGATCACGTGGCAGGGCTGGAACAGTTGTTCTTCAAGCTGTGGTTCGATCCCGATCGCCGCGGCAGCACCCGCTTGTTTGCCCATGCGGCACTGATCCCCTGGTTGCAGGCGAGGGTAGCCGACTATCCCGGCGCACTGGCCGAAGGCGGCGTGAATTTCTGGGAGGCATTTCACCTGGTGCCGTGCACCCGTGGCTTCTGGCTGGACGGGCTGTGGTTTGACGTCTTCGCCACCCGCCACCACATGCCAGGCACATCCTATGGGCTCGCCCTGGATGGCAGCTTCGCGTTCACCGGCGACACTCGACCGATCCCCGAGGTGCTGGCGCGCTTCAGCGGTGGCGGCGTGCTGATCGCCCACGATTGCAGCCTGCTCGGCAACCCCTCACACACCGGCATCGACGACATCGAGCGCGAGTATGCCGAGGCTATGCGCTCGCAACTGCTGCTGTATCACTACGGCAGCGCCGAGGACGGTGATGCACTGACGGCACGCGGTTACCGTGTCGCCAGCAAGGGCCAGCGCGTTTCGCTGACAGGCCCGTCGGTGCCACGCGTCGATGCCGGCTGAATTTGCCATTGTCCGCTTGCCTGTATCCAGGCCGCCCGCTATCCTTCCGCTTCTTTGTCGGGCAATGAATTGGCCGACAGGGGCGGTTTCACCATGATACGGAGAGGTGTCCGGTGGTTGATCCGGGATGCTCTTGAGTTGTGTATACGGTAAAACGTATCGAGGGTTCGACAAATCCGTCTGGAACGGATTTGGACCGCCGCGAGGCTGGCCCCGAACGTCAGTGAGAGGTGCGGCTCAGGATGAGCTGAACCATCCCGCTCGGTGACCGTGGTACGGAAAAGTCATGCGGAGAGGTGTCCGAGTGGTTGAAGGAGCACGCCTGGAAAGTGTGTATAGGGTTAAACCTATCGCGGGTTCGACAAATTCGTCTGGAACGAATTTGGACAGCCGCCAGGCTGGCCCCGAACGCAAGTGAGGGGTGAGGCTCAGGGTGAGCCGAACAATCCCGCTCGGTGCGTGTGAGAACTGAAGATTTTATGTACGGAGAGGTGTCCGAGTGGTTGAAGGAGCACGCCTGGAAAGTGTGTATAGGGTTAAACCTATCGCGGGTTCGAATCCCGCTCTCTCCGCCA
>JBDTKM010000043.1:0-7044 GCA_039935315.1 Rhodanobacter sp.
CCCATCGTCATCGTCGCGGTGCTCGCTTACTTTGTAGTGCGTGATACGCATAGGCTTGATCCCTACAAGCCGCTTGCTTCCGCTCATGCGCCGCTTCGTGTGCAGGTGATCGGTTACGACTGGAAATGGCTGTTCATCTATCCCGACCAAGGCATCGCCAGCATCGGCACGCTGGCCATGCCGGTCGGGCGCCCGGTGGCGATGCATCTGACCTCCGCCACGGTGATGCAGTCATTTTTCATTCCGGCGCTGGGCAGCCAGATTTACGCGATGGGCGGCATGGACACCCAGCTCAATCTGGAAGCGAGCAAGCCCGGCCGCTCTCTGGGTGAGAACACCATGTACAACGGCGACGGCTTCCACGAGCAGAAGTTCACCGCGGTCGCGATGTCGCCAGCCGATTTCAAGGCGTGGGTGGGCACGGTGCGCGCGCACGGCCTTCCGCTCGATGCGCAGGCGTTGAAGATCATCTCGCGGCAGTCCACGCGCAACGATTTGATTGCCGCCCTGCCGGGCGCGAAGTCCACGGACGGCAATGTGTATTTCACCGGTGCGAGCAAACTGCTGTATCCCGCGGTCATCAAGGCGACCATGCAAGGAACCCCAGTCGTGCTGGCGGCAGCCCCGCAGGACAACACCAGCACGCCGGCGCCAGCCACCGGGAAATCTGCCACGCCGGTCATGGAGAAACAGCCATGAGTGTCGCCGCCATCTTTGCGCATCCATTGGGACGGCTGCAGTGGTCCTCGCTGCCGTTCTGGAAAATGATCCAGAACCCCACCAGGGAAAACCTGATCAACGGCAGCATCGGTGGCTTCGCCGCGAGCCTGGTCGTGATCGGGGCGCTCGTCGTCATCGCGTTGCTCACCCGCTACCGCAAATGGGGCGTGTTGTGGCAGTGGGTGACCAGCCTCGATCACAAGAAGATCGGGATCATGTACGTGGTGCTCGCGTTCGTCATGATGGCGCGGGCGCTGATCGAGGCGTGGCTGATGCGGTTGCAGCAGGCGGATGGGCTCAACGGCGGCTTTCTTTCGCCCGATCATTTTGCGCAACTGTTCAGCACCCACGGCACGATCATGATCTTCTTCATGGCGATGCCGTTCCTGATCGGCGTGATCAACTACGTGATGCCGCAGCAGATCGGCGCACGCGACGTGTCCTTTCCCGTGCTCAATTCCGTCAGCTTGGGGCTGACCGTGGCCGGCGCTGCGCTGGTGATGGTGTCGCTGGTCATCGGCAAGTTCTCGACCGGCGGCTGGTTCGGCTATCCACCGTACACGGAAGCCAACTTCAGTCCCGGCGTGGGGCCGGACTACTGGATCTGGGCGCTGACCCTGTCCGGCTTGGGATCGACCTTCACCGGCATCAATTTCGCGGTCACCATTTTCAAGGAACGCTGCCCCGGCATGAAGCTGATGTACATGCCGCTGTTTACGTGGACCGTGCTGGTCACCTCGATCATGCTGATTTTCGCGATGCCGCCGCTGACCGTGGCGATGGGGCAACTTGCGCTGGATCGCTACCTCGGCTTCCACTATTTCACCAACGCGCTTGGCGGAAACATGATGCACTTCGCCAACCTGTTCTGGTTGTTCGGGCATCCCGAGGTGTACATCCTGATCATGCCCGCGTTCGGGATTTTCTCGGAACTCGTGCCCACCTTCTCCGGCAAGGTGCTGTACGGCTATCGATCGCTGGTGCTGGCCACCATGGCGATCGCGTTCCTGTCGTTCACCGTGTGGCTGCACCACGACTTCACGATGGGCCAGGACGCCAATATCAATGCGGTGTTCGGCATCGCCTCGATGCTGATCGGCATACCCACCGGGGTGAAGATCTACGACTGGATGCTGACCATGTTTCGCGGCCGGGTGCGCTTTAGAGTGCCCATGGTCTATACGGTGGGCTTCATCCTGCTGTTCGTGCTGGGCGGCATGACCGGCATCCTGCTGGCCAACCCGAGCATCGACTATCAGGTGCACAACACCGTGTTCCTGGTGGCGCACTTCCACAACGTCATCATTCCCGGCGTGCTGTTCGGCCTGCTCGGCGCGTGTCACTACTGGTTCCCCAAGGCATTCGGCTTCCGCCTCAACGAGCGCTGGGGCATGATTTCGGCAGTGTGCTGGATCGTTGGCTTCATGCTGGCGTTCTTCCCGCTGTATGCCTTGGGCATCATGGGGCTGCCGCGGCGCAGCGTGGCCTATGCCGAGCCTGCTTACGTGCCGCTGGAAGTCGTGGCCTTCATCGGGGCGATGGTGCTGGTCTGCGGGTTGCTGGCGCTGCTGTGGCAGTTCCGGATCTCGATCAGGGACCGTGAGCTGAATCGCGTGTTTCCCGGCGATCCATGGGATGGCCGCAGTCTCGAATGGTCGAACGCGGCGCCTGCGCCGGAATACAATTTCGCCGTGATTCCGGTGGTGAAGGGCCGGGATGCATTCACCACCGCCAAGCGGGAAGGCACGGCTTTCCAGCGGCCGGCCGCTTATGCGGATATCGAGCTGCCGAAAAATTGCGCCATGGGCCCAGTGATCGCGGCGATCGGCTTCGCGCTCGCCTTCGGGCTGGTCTGGCACATCTGGTGGATGGTGATCCTGTCGTTCGCCGCTTTGATGGCAAGCCTGATCATTCGCGGCTTCGCGCGCGACACCACCCGCATCATCAGCGCCGCCGAGGTGCAGGGAGAGCACGAACGCTGGCTGGATGCGGTGGCGCACGCCGGCGCCGTGCCACGCGCGGTGGAAACCACGTCGGCCAATACGGGGCTGGCCCTGCACGACGCGTCCGGAGCACCGGCATGAGCGAACAAACCTACAAATACCCCGGCCTGAATCTGGGCCCCTCGCACGGCAAGGACGACGAAGCCTGCCAAACCACGATGTTCGGCTTCTGGGTGTTCCTGATGAGCGACGCCATCCTGTTCGGGATGGTGTTCGCCAGCTACGTGACCTCGGTGCACGCCACCGCCGGCGGACCGGGCCCCAAAGACCTGTACGACATCAAGAGTGTCTTCATCGAAACCATGCTGCTGCTGGTCAGCAGTTTCACTTTCGGCATGGCCTCGCTGGCGCTGAAATACAAACACAGTACGCCGCGATTGGTCGGCTGGCTGATCGTGACCCTGCTGCTGGGCGCGGCGTTCCTGGGCTTCGAAGTGCACGACTTCGTGACGATGGCCGCCAAGGGCGGCGTGCCCCAGCGCAGCGGGTATCTATCAGCCTTTTTTGACCTGGTACCGCTGCATGGCCTGCACGTGACCGGCGCCAGTATCTGGCTGATCTGCCTGCTCGGGCAGATCGCACGCTACGGGCTGGACACCAGCACCAAGCTTGGCATCATGCGCTTGGCGCTGTTCTGGCATTTTCTCGACATTGTCTGGATTGCGATTTTCACGGTGGTTTATCTGGGCGGCATGATATGAGCAGGCCCGCTCGATGGCGCCAGCGCGGCAATGGACGTGAGGCTGAAGATTCCACGGCATACCAGCAGGAGCAACGCAAACGACGCTATGCCCAGCTCTGGCGAATCGGTGTGGCCATGGCGGCAGCGGTCGGCGTGGCCGTTTGGCGGCGTTCCAGAAATCGGGATTCTCTCGCCGCTTTCGCGCCCTGGAGTGCACGGAACAAGCTTGCATACACCAACATTTCTCACGGTGATCTCTCTGGCAGAACCGACATGAACGAATCTATCTACGACAGCATCGATCCGGCAGCACTCAAGCAGCAGGAGAGTCACGAGTTCCACTCCTACGTTTGGGGCATCAGTCTCGCCTTGCTGCTGACCCTGATACCGTTTGCGCTGGTGCACTGGGCCGCCGCGCCGCGGATCGCCTTGCTCATCACGATCGGCGCATTCGCCCTGGTCCAGCTCGTCGTCCAGTTCCGGTTCTTCCTGCATATCGGGTTCAAGCAGAAGCGCGAAGATCTGTTGCTGATCCTGTTCTCTGCGTTCCTGCTGTTCCTCATGGTCGCCGGTACGATCTGGATCATGGCCAGCCTGGCGGCGCGCATGACGCTGCCCGGCTAGGAGCCTGGGCGGCAGACACCGAGCGGCGAGGCAAAGCGGATTCAAGTCAGGTTTTTGAGTCGCAGCTGTTCAACGAAAAGGAGCGAAAAAGCTGACCAGATCCGCGAAGCGGCAGCTGCTGGTGTTTGTGCCGCCCAGACCCCTGGTCTTGAGCTACGCGATTGCCCCACAAATCAATCGCTGCATCCGTCAGTGCTCAGGCACTTCCCCCTCTCGGCGCGGCGACGGCGACTGAATTGGAAGTCGATGAGCACGCTGACGACCGCGGCGCAGGCGCACCAGACCGACGCGAACGCGTATTGCTTCAGCCATATCGTCAGCCCCCCCGACCAGGTTGATGACGCCAAGCACCATGATGCGGCGGTAGCCAGAGAAAAACAGCGCTCCCCACGTGGCGACTACGTAGCGCACGGCGGTGCGTGGTACACGCCGGGTTCGCTACGCCGATGACCCGATGACCGCACGGCTGGCAAAGCTTGCGGTCAAATAGAAGCACATCGGCAAGCGTCTCGAAATGGTCGGCTCCGTTTGCCGGATCTGTGTCACCCTGCCGCAGGCGATGCGCCCGAACGAACACAGTCAGGGGACCGCGTATGGCGCGTCAGCATGAGCCGCGAGACGGTCAACCGGGTCAGCACTCCGGCCAGACGACAGCGAGACGATGCCCATCCGGATCAACCAATTCGCGCACAGGCTCCAGGCTCACCTCGGGCCGCAAATAGTTGGGGCCGGGTTCGAACACCAGGCAGGTCGCCGCCACGTCGTTGGCACGCAGATCGAGGCGGGCGTCCGCGCCCGAGCCTTGATAGCACAGCAACTCCACGTGTGGGCATGCCTGTGCCGGTTCCATCGCGATCACCTCGGCGACCGGATGGTCGAGGTGATCGAGCTGCGCCTGCGCGGCATCATCATTCACGGATCGGTTCGACACCTTGAGTCCAAGCGACTGGTAGAACGCCACGCTGCGCACGCTGTCTGCCACGCTGATCGCCGAGTGGTCGATGCCAAGAAACGGACCGCGACCTCGGCTCCCCTGCCACGCTGCCGGCGTCTTGTCGGAGGGAAAAGCCAGCAGCTCCAACGGGTGGCCTTCGGGGTCGCGAAACTTGAACGCTGTGACTCCGCCCGATGAGTCGGGGAGCCGTTGTGGACCGCCGCGGGTGATTGGTGTCCAGCCCGATGTGCAGGATAGCTGCACCGTCGCCTGGGCCATGTCAGCAACCACGATGGCGAAGTGCTGAAAAACGAGGTTCGCCGCATTGCTGTCCGCCGGGTAGGCGCGCCCGGGACGATCAACAAACTGCAGCAGCTTGATGCTCTGCTTGCCAAGCCGCAACGTGATGCGCAACGCACGACTGGTCACCCCGAAACGCTCCTGCGTGCGCGCGCCTGACAGGTGCTCCACGGCTATCTGGCGAAAGCCCAGCGCCGACTCGTAGAACGCAGCCAGCGACTTCGCGTTCGCGCTGCACAAGCGCACGTGAAGAAGGCTCGCCACGCGAATGCCGGGGTCGATCAAGGCTACGGCCATCCCGCGCCTCGCCGGTTGAGGAAGATCGCGTACAGCGTGTGCGAGCCGCCGATAAACAAACGGTTCTTCCAGTAGCCGCCAAAGGTGAGATTGGACACCAGGTACGGCACCAGGATCTTGCCCAGCAGCCTTCCCTTGGAGTCGATGCAATGCACACCGTCGGCAGCGCTGGACCAGATGTTGCCGTCCTCGTCCATCGTGATGCCGTCCGCGAACCCCGGCTCGACCTTGTGGAAGATCTCGCCGCCATGCAGTTTGTTTTTCGCATCCACGTCGAAGGCGCGGATGTACTGTTTGGGATTTTCGGTGGTCATGTCGCCGGTTTCGCAGACGTACAAGCGTTTCTCGTCCGGTGAAAACACCAGCCCGTTCGGCCCGTCGAAATCGCCTGCCGCGATGGTGATCTTGCCGCTTTCGGGATCGAAGCAATAAAGCGCCGGTGATTGCTCCGATTTCTGGATGCCGCCCTCGTAGTCGCGCTGGATGCCATACAGCGGGTCGGAAAACCAGATCGTGCCGTCGGACTTCACGGTGACGTCGTTGGGAGCGTTCAGCCGCTTGCCCGCGTGCTTGTCCACCAGCCGGGTGACCTTGCCGTCCAGCTCGGTGCGATACAGGCAGCGGTCACGATGCGAGCAGGAAATCAGCCGCCCCTGGCCATCGCGACACTGACCGTTGGCGTAGTGCGACGGCTCCCGGTACACCGAGACGCCCGCATTCTCGACGTAGCGCATGGTGCGGTTACGCGGCAGGTCCTCGAACAGCAGGCAGTTTGCATCGCCCATCCAGACCAGCCCTTCAAGCCAGCGGAAGCCACCGGCCAACTGCTCCAGCGGCGCGTTGGGTAGCACGTACTGATCGAAGACCGGATCGAAGGTGACGAAAGCATCGGTGTCACTCATGACGGTCGCCTCACTCGAATACACAGGGGGATTTCGGGGTGGGAATACCCTCGAACTGCACCAGCATCAGCACCGCCGGCGCGTCGCCCACCGTGGCGGAGCGATGACCCGTGCGGCCATTCTTTTCCTTGCAGTGCTGGTCGCCACCGAAGGAAAAATCGCCTGGCCCCAGCTCCACCTGGGTGCCGTCCATCGATTCGACTGACCAGCGTCCTGACAACGGAATGATCCACTGCGGTTTCGGATTCTCGTGCCACTCGCCGACCCAGCCCGCCGGTAGCACGGTGACCATGGTGGTCATCTTCCCGGTGGTCTTGTTGCCCTTCCACTGCGGATCCGCGCCGCTGCCCATCGAACCGAGTTCGAACTCAGTGAACGCACACTGCTTCTGGTGGCTGACCCCTTCCTTGTCGGTCCAGAGGTGCCAGTACGGCACCGTCGGCTTGGTTTGTTCGATCATCGGGGCTCTCCTTCAGGGGGATTGGTGGCGTACGGCGCAGGCGCGCGCAGATCCGGCGGCACCGAGCGGTAAGGATGCGAGGAAGAGAACGGATGCAGGATCAGATGGCTGACGCCATCGGC
>JBDTKM010000044.1:0-16976 GCA_039935315.1 Rhodanobacter sp.
TTTGCCGCCACCGCCGACACGGCGCCATCAGGCCGGCTGCCCGGCTGGGTCGTGCCGCAGTCGTACCAGATCGCGTTCAAGGTTGATCCCGCGCAGCAGGATTTTTCCGGTACCACCACGATCAAGCTGAAGCTGGGCAAGGCTTCGGATCATCTGTGGATGGATGGCAAGGATCTGAAAGTGTCCAGGGTGACGATCACCGACGCCGCCGGCAACGTGCATGAGGGCAAGTATGTTGATGCCGATCCGGAAGCTGGCGTGGTGCGGGTGAATTTCGGTAGCACGCTGAAGCCGCAGGAACTGAGCCTGAAGTTCGAGTACACGGCGCCACTCAACGCCCAGTTGCAGGGCCTGTACAAAGTCAGCGCCAGAGGCCAGCCGTATGCGATGACGCAGATGGAACCGATCAGCGCGCGCTATGCCTTCCCCAGCTTCGATGAACCCGGCTTCAAGACTCCGTTCGACATCAGCCTGACCATTCCCGACAGCGCAACCGGTGTCGCCAATACGAGCCAGACGAAGGAGGCTCCGGCCGGCAAGGGCTGGAAGACGCTGACCTTCGCGCCGACGTTGCCGCTGCCGACCTATCTGGTGGCGTTTGCGGTCGGACCGTGGAGCATCAATACCGCGCCGGATATCACCCCGAATGCCTACCGTTCGAAACCGCTGCCGTTGCGCGGCATCGCGCCGGCCGGACAGGCGCAGCGCATGCACCACGTGCTGGGCGAAACACCGAGCATCATCCACGCGCTGGAGAACTATTACGGCTTCGGCTATCCGTTCGACAAACTCGATCTGCTCGCCGCGCCGGATTTCGCCGCCGGTGCGATGGAGAACGCGGGCCTGGTCACCTTCCGCGACTGGCTGCTGCTGCTCGACAAGGATTCGCCGGCACGCAACGTGCGCGGCTCGTTCGAGGTCACCGCGCATGAGCTGGCGCACCAGTGGACCGGCGATACCGTCACGCTCGACTGGTGGAACGACATCTGGTTGAACGAGGCGTTCGCGACCTGGATGGAGCAGAAGGTCACCATGGAAGTGCACCCGGAATACCGCGCCGACCTGGATCGTGTGGGCGGGGCCGAAGGCGCGATGAACAGCGACGCGCTGGTCAGCGCGCGCAGCATCCGCCAGCCGATCACCGGCAATGGCGACATCCTCACCGCGTTCGATGGCATCACTTACCAGAAGGGTGCCAGCGTTATCGCGATGTTCGAGAACTACGTGGGCCCGAAGGTCTTCCAGAAAGGCATGCGCGCTTACATCCAGTCGCACAAGTTCGGCAACGCCACGGCCAGCGACCTGGTCGGTGCGATCGCCACCGCGGCGGGCAAGGGCGACGCGTTCACGCACGCTTTCAACAGCTTCCTCGACCAGTCCGGCGTGCCCTACGTGCAAACCAGGCTCGAGCACAAGGACGGCAAGACCGTGTTGCAGCTGAGTCAGGATCGTTATCTGCCGCTGGGCAGCAAGGGCGATTCGAAGCGCATCTGGGGGGTGCCGGTATGCGTGCGCTATGGCACCGTCGACGGCAGCAAGATCGACTGCGAAATGCTCGACAAGGCCAGCGGCTCGATGGTGCTCTCCGGCGCTGCCCAGCCGACCTGGATCATGCCCAACGCGAACGCCAGCGGCTACTACCGCTTCAGCCTGGGCAAGCCGCAACTGGCCGATCTGACCGCCCATGTGGGCCAGCTCAGCGACGCCGAACAACTGGCGTACGCCGATGCCGTCGGCGCCAGTTTCCGCCGCGGCGACCTCGATGCCGGCAACGTGCTGGCCGCGTTCAAGCCGCTGACCGCCTCCAAGGTTCCTGCCGTGGCGACCGCGCCGTTGGGTCAGGTGGAATGGATCTACCATCACGAAGCACGCACCGACGCACAGCGCGCGCGCCTCACCGCGTGGGTGAAGGACGCCTACCTGCCACGCCTGGAACAGCTTGGCTACCAGCGCAAGCCCGGTGAATCGGATGATGACTCGCTGCTGCGCAGTACGCTTGCTGGCGCGCTGGCGTTCGACTTCAAGGTGCCCGAAGTGCGGGTAGCCTTGCTCAAGCAAGGCGAAGCGGTGCTCAAGCCCGGCGCGGACGGCACGCTTGATTTTGCCGCGGCTGATCCGGACCTGCTCGGCGATGCGTTGGGCGTGGCCGTGCAGGCGCAGGGCAAGAGCGCTGTTGATGCGTTGATTGCGGCGTTGCCGAAAACCAGCGACGCGGCTTTGCGCAATGGCATCCTCGGTGGCCTCGCGCAAGTGGACGATCCCGCGCTGACCACGCAGGTGCGCGACTTTGCCCTGGACAATCAGGTCAAGCTGGGTGAGATGGGCTCGCTGCTGAACGGCGGGCGCGATACCGCAGCGGGGCGTGATGCGATGTGGCAGTGGTTTACCGGCCATTACACCCAGGTGCTCGCCCGCACCGGCAGCTTCGCTGGCGGCTACCTGCCGCGTCTGGCTGCCGGTGGTGGTTGCTCCACGCCCGAAGTCGAGCGGTTGCAGGCATTCTTCAAGCCGCGGATGAAAGACGCCGCCGGCATTTCGCGTGGCCTGGCGCAGGCCAGCGAATCGGTCCAGCTGTGCACGGCGTTGAAGGAGGCGCAGAACCCCGCAGCGATCCTGAAGTAACTTCGGCGCGGGTCATGCGACGCGTCAGCCGGGTGGCTGGCGCGTCGATCGCGTTTTGGATCTCGCTGATCCAGCTTCTGCTGCCGTCGCGGCAAGATCGTCGCGATCACGTGGCTGGTCGGTTCATGCCCTCGCGTCGGAGTAGCGGAGCGGTCGCGGCAGCGCATGGGGCACACGGCTAGCTGCTGCGGGCGGTCGACTTCGATGGGGCCGGCGCGGAAGCGGAATTCCGACGCGCCGTCGATCGGTGTGTCGGGCCTTGGTTGGCCGGTCTGCGAATCCGTCCGGGTGGTCCACTGCCCGCCCGTTCCTGGTCCATCGAACCACGATGGATCGGCGAATCGTCAGTTGCTGTCTTCACGCAGCCGAATGCTCGTCTCGACCACCAACGCCCGACATGCTTCTGCGGGTGCTGGATGCCTTCCATCGTGGTGAACTATGCGGATGGCGCGCGCGACGGGGTGCCGTATTGCAAGGCCTCCGAAATGTCGGCGGCGGCACGCTGCAGATGGTCGCGCGTGGTATCGAGGTCGGTCGACGGCAAGCGACGTTCCATGAAGGGCACGGTAAGCGCACATACGGCGTGATCGTGTTCCAGGATCGGCACCGAGAGATCGGTAACGCCGTCAACCTCGCGGCTTGCCGTGCTGGCGTATCCGTGGGCACGAATGAGTGCGAGTTCCTGCAACAGCCTGACCCGGTCAAGCTCGGGCTCATGCTCGGCAATCATCGCCAACCAGCGCTCGCGTACATCATCATTTTGCCAGGCGAGCAGGACATGGCCGGATGCTGATTGCGAGAGCGGTCGCCGGTGACCGACGCGCACGACCAGGCCGACGTCGCCAGGGGGATCCACCCGGGCAATGACGACGATCTGCTCGCGTGAAGGCACCACGAGGTGGCACGCCTGGTCCACCTGGTCGGCCAGCCGGTGCATGATCGGCAGCGCCGTCTCCACCGCGCTTTTCACCGGCGGTTGTTCCATGCCCAGTCGAAACAGACGTGGCGTGATCGAGTAGCCGCTGTCGCCCTCACCGCGGCTGATGTAGTCGCGCTCTTCCAGGACCTGCAGCATGCGAAAGATCTCTCCGCGTGAGCGGCCTACTCCTTCGGAAATCTCGCTGATGCTGATCGGTGCCGACGCGGCAGCCAGCAGCTCAATGATGTCCAGGCCCTTGTCCAGGGCGGGTGCGCGGTACTTGGGAATGGCTTTGGGCATGATGTTCGCAGCGACAGGAGGGTCAAAGGGGCAACGGCAGCCGGCTCGGGCGCGATCGGTTACAAAGTGTACGCAGATGTCCAGCAGCCAGGACGGAATGTTGCGTCGCAACTTGTTATGCTGGTGAATAATAGGTTCATATTTGCACAAACAGGCCAATGCCGCCGCCGTTCATCGACCACACTACCAGTGACCAATCCGGAGCAAGAGATGTCGCAGGCGACCAGCGCAATCATCGACGCCCGCCCCCGGGCGACGGCGTACACCACGTTGCTGCCATTGATCCTGGTGATCAGCCTGTTCTTTCTGTGGGGCGTGGCGAACAATCTCAACGACATTCTCGTCGCCCAGTTCAAGCGGGTTTTCACGCTCTCCGATCTCCAGGCAGGCCTGGTCCAGAGCGCGTTCTATCTGGGTTATTTCCTGGTGGCGATTCCGGCCGGCCTGTTCATGCGGCGGTTTGGCTACAAGGGGGCGATCGTCTTCGGCTTGATGTTGTACGGCGTGGGCGCACTGCTGTTCTGGCCGGCGGCGGCGTCGGCGACCTACGGTGCCTTTCTGCTGGCGCTGTTCGTGATCGCCAGTGGTCTGGCCTTTCTGGAAACCTCGGCCAATCCGCTGGTGACCTTGCTCGGCCCCCCGGAGACGGCGGCGGCACGACTCAATCTGGCGCAGGCGTTCAATCCGCTGGGTTCGATTTCCGGCGTGTTGATCGGCCAGCTATTCATCTTCTCCAGCGTCGAACACGCGCCGGCACAGGACGCCGCCATGGGTGCCGCCGCGCGGCACGCCTATCTGGTGCAGGAAGCCTCTGCCGTGCAATGGCCTTATCTGGTGATCGGTCTGGTCGTGATCGGCTGGGCGCTGATGATCGCGTTGACACGCTTTCCGGATACGGATGCCGCGGCGGAGCGCGAG
Organism: Rhodanobacter sp.; assembly: GCA_039935315.1. Lineage (GTDB taxonomy): Bacteria > Pseudomonadota > Gammaproteobacteria > Xanthomonadales > Rhodanobacteraceae > Rhodanobacter. The sequence continues at coordinate 4,760 of JBDTKM010000044.1, forward strand.
CAGGCGGTCCACCACGGCACGCTGGGGACGCTGTTGCGCAGCGGACGCTTCATGGCCGCCGTGGGGGCGCAGTTCTTCTACGTCGGTGCGCAAGTCAGCGTGTGGAGTTACATGATCCGGTACGTGCAGGCCACGATGCCCGGTACGCCGGCGCGTAGCGCGGCCAATTTTCTCACCGCGTCGCTGGTCTGCTTCATGATTGGTCGCTTCATCGGCGCTGCGCTGATGAAATACCTGCGTCCGGCACGTCTGCTGGCGATCTTTGCCGCGATCGATATCGCGTTGGCGGTGGCGGCAGCGCTGCTGCCCGGCGCGGTTGGTGCATACGCACTGGTGGCGTGCAGCTTCTTCATGTCGGTGATGTATCCCACCATTTTCGCGCTCGGGGTCGAGGGCCGGGACAATGGCGAACGCAAGCTCGGCTCGGCCGTACTGGTGATGGCGATCATCGGTGGCGCGGTGCTTACCGCGGCGATGGGCGCGACCTCGGACGTCGCTGGCATCGCGCACGCGATGCTGGTGCCCGCCGCATGTTTTGTCGTCATCCTGGTGTATGCCAGTCGCCACTGGACCGGCGCACCACGGCGGGAGGCTTGACATGACCCGGTTCTATTTTGCCCTCGATCTGCACGACGACCCGCAGGCCATCCTCGACTACGAGCGCTGGCACCGGGCCGAACAGATATGGCCCGAAATCGTGGCGTCGATACGTGCGGCCGGCATCGATGCCATGGAAATCTTCCGCACCGGGAACCGCCTGGTGATGGCGATGGAGGTCGGCGCGGACTACGACCCGCAGGGCAAGGCCGCGTCTGACGCCGCCAATGAGCGCGTGCAGGCTTGGGAACGCTTGATGAGCACGTTCCAGCAGCCGTTGCCGTGGGCGGCGCCGGGACAGAAGTGGGTGCCGATGACGCGCATCTTCAGCCTGTCCGAATGCAACGGTGTCGAGGCAGTGCTGCGGTAGCGGTTCAGCGCGCTCACCGCAGTACGTCCGGCGAGATGTGGCGTGGCGCGGTCAATGCGATCGTCATACGCCGTGCGCGGCGGATGACTTCGATCGCTCGGGCCACGCCCGCTGCGCCCAGCACGCCTGCAGCTGACGACGTCACGCCATCCCCATCGGCCCGGCTCGTCGATGATTCGTCAGGCCAGTTCGGCAAGGGCAAGGGCACGCCAGACGATGCCGTTGGGGAAGGTATGCTCGGTGATCGAGCGCGCATGCATCTCCGCGGAAAATCCGGGGCACACCGGCGCCCGGTAGCAGCCCTCGCGGATGCTCACCGGGTCGACGAAGTGCTCGTGCAGGTGATCCACATATTCAATGGCGCGATCGTCCTTGCGGCCGCTGATCGCGATGAAGTCGGCCATCGCCAGATGTTGCACCAGCTCGCACAGGCCCACGCCGCCGGCGTGCGGAAACACCCTGACGCCATACTTCGCCGCCAGCAGCAGGATCGCCAGGTTCTCGTTGACGCCGCCCACGCGCGCGGCATCGATCTGTACCAGATCCACCGCCTGTGCCTGGAACAACTGCTTGAACATCACCCGATTGTGCGTGTGCTCGCCGGTGGACACCGGCATCGGTGCCACCCCGCGACGGATCGCGGCGTGACCCAGGATGTCGTCGGGGCTGGTCGGTTCTTCGATCCACGCGATGTCGAATTCACGCAGCGGGCGTAGCCATTCGATCGCCTGCTGCACGTCCCAACGCTGGTTGGCGTCGATCGCCACCGCGACATCCGGGCCCACCGTGGCGCGGACCAGGCGGCAGCGGCGGATGTCGTCCTCGAGCTTGAGGCCGACCTTGAGCTTGATCGTGCGGAAGCCTGCGTCGACCGCTTCGCGAGCGAGTCGCTGCACCTTTGCGTCCGGGTAACCCAGCCATCCCGGTGAGGTCGTGTAGGCGGGATAACCCTCCGCCAGCAGGCGCTCGATCCGCCCGGACTTGCCCGCTTCGGCGGCGCGCAGGATCTCCAGCGCCTGCTGCGGGTCAAGCGCGTCGGTGAGATAACGGAAATCGACTTGCGCGACGATCTGCTCCGGCGTCATGTCGGCAATGAATCGCCACAACGGCTTGCCCGCGCGACGTGCCGCCATGTCCCAGGCGGCGTTGATCACCGCGCCGATGGCCATGTGCATCACGCCTTTTTCCGGACCCAGCCAGCGCAGTTGCGAGTCGCCGGTGAGTCGTCGCGCGAAGCTGCCGAGGTCGGCCACCACGTCGTCAACGCTCTGGCCGACCACCATCGGCGCCAGCGCCGCCAGCGCCGTGGTCTGGATGTCGTTGCCGCGGCCGATGGTGAACACGAGGCCATGACCGCACAGCCCGTCGACGCTGTCAGTACGCAGCACCACGTAGGCGGCCGAGTAGTCCGGATCGGGATTCATCGCGTCCGATCCATCCAGCGCACGCGAGGTCGGGAAGCGCACGTCGTGCGTTTCAAGCGCAGTAATCTTCACCATGGGCATCCGGTCTCCATCGCGACGGAAGAAATGACAGGGCAGGAAATCACGCTTGCGCCACCCGATCGGCGGGATGCGCCAGCACCTGCTGACGTTGCCGTCCCAAGCCTTCGATGCCCAGTTCGATCACGTCACCGGGGCGCAGGTAGGTCGGCGGGTGCTGGCCCAGGCCGACGCCTGCCGGCGTGCCCGAACTGATCACGTCGCCCGGCATCAGTGTCATGTAGCGGCTGATGCTGCTCACCAGCTGGGCTACCCCGAACAGCATCGTCCGCGTATGGCCGTCCTGGTAGCGATGACCGTTGACCTCGAGCCACAGCGACAGGTTCTGTGGATCGGGCACCTCGTCGGCGGTGACCAGCCACGGACCGATCGGACCGAACGTATCGCAGCCCTTGCCCTTGACCCACTGGCCGCCGCGTTCAAGCTGGAATTCGCGTTCGGAGAGATCGTTGATGACCGCGTAGCCGGCCACGTGATCGAGCGCCGAGTCGATGGACACATCGCGTGCCACATCGCCGATGATGATGCCCAGCTCCACTTCCCAATCGGTTTTCACCGAGCCGCGCGGAATGATCACGTCGTCGTTGGCGCCACCGATCGCGCTGGTGGCTTTCATGAAGAGCACAGGTTCTTCCGGCACCGGCGCATTGGTTTCGGCGGCGTGTTCGGCGTAGTTCAAGCCCACGCAGATCATCTTGCCGACTCGCGCGACCGGCGTGCCATAGCGCGGCGAACCAGGCACCCGCGGGAGCGTGGCGGGATCAAGCGCCGCCAGCCGGGCCAGGCCCTGGCGGCTCAGGATGTCTGCAGTGAAGTCGGCAACGATTCCCGAGAGATCGCGCAAGCAGCCTTGGTGGTCGAGGATGCCAGGCTTTTCCTGGCCGGGGTTGCCGTAGCGGGCGAGTTTCATGGTGGGATTTCCGTCAATTGGACCAGCCACCATCCACAACGTGGACGGTGCCGGTGGTGAACGAGGATTCGTCCGAGGCGAGGTACAGGGCGAGTGCGGCAATTTCCTCCGCTCGACCGAGCCGGCCCATCGGCTGTCGGTCGGTGAAACTGCGCCACACGGCTTCCTGGTCGCCGCCGAGCGCGCGTACGCGCTGCTCCAGCGAAGGACTTTTCACGGTGCCCGGACAGATTGCATTGCAGCGCACGCCGCGCGCGACGAAATCGGCGGCAATCGACCGGGTGAGGCCGATCACCGCGGCCTTGGTGGCGCCATAGGCGAAACGGTTTGGCACGCCCTTGATGCTCGATGCGACCGAAGCCATGTTGACGATGCTGCCCCGGCCGCGTTCGAGCATGCCCGGCAGCACCGCCCGGCACAGCCGGAACATGCTGTCGACGTTGATCGAGAATGAGCGCCGCCAGCTGTCGTCGTCGGTGTCCAGGATCGTGCCGGCGTGCACGTAGCCAGCGCAGTTGAACAGCACATCGACGGGGCCGGCGCTGCTTACCAGCGAGGTGATCGCCTCGAGGTTGGTGACATCGAGCACCCGGGTGGCGATCGACGGGTGTGCGGCCGCCAGACTGGCGAGTGCGTCGGCATCAATGTCGGTGGCGATGACGCTGGCACCCGCCTGCGCAAAGGCAAGCGCCGTGGCGCGACCGATACCGGCGCCGGCAGCGGTCAGCAGAGCGAGCTTGCCGGATAGCCGCCCGTTCATGCGCGATCGCCCGTGGTGGGATGACCCATGGCGGGATGAGAAGAATGGGTGGAGTGGACGTTCATCGGGTAGGTTCTCCGGTAATCACGAAAGGGCGGTGGCGATGTCGAGCGCGTAGAAACGCGCGGCATTGGCGCCGAAGACGTCGGCCTGCCGGCCTGGTGCAAAACGCTCGCTCAGGGTCTGCGCCAGCCGCAGCCAGTGACCGTAATCAGCATGGGTGGTGACCACCGGCCAATCGCTTCCCCACATCAGGCGCTGCGCGCCGAAGCATTCGAAGAGACACTCGACATAGGGTTCGATCGCCTGCTCATGCATCCGTGGAGCGAGCAGGTCGAGCAGCCCGGAGAGCTTGCAATGCAGCTGCGGTTGCTGCGCCAGTGCGTTTATCCAGCGGGTCCAATGGACGCTTTCGCCGTGCGCAATCGGCGGCTTGCCGGCATGGTTGAGCGCCACCCGCAGTTGGGGGTGCCGGTGCAGGCGTCGATACAACGCAGGCAACTGCGCCATGGTGACCAGGGCGTCGAGGGTCAGGCCATGATCCAGCATGCAGGCGAAAGCACGGTCGAGCGCCGGCCGCGCCAGCCAGTCCGGGTCGGCGATGTCCTGTGTCATCGGCCGCAAGCCGCGCAGCAGGCCGTTGCCATCGCGCAGCAGCGACTGGATGCGCGTGCAGACGTCCTCGGCGGCCAGGTCCACCCAACCGATCACGCCGAGAATCGCCGTGTCGTGCCGGGCCAGTTCGAACAGGTAACGGGTTTCGTCCTCGCTGGGCGCTGCCTGCACCAGCACGGCGAATTGCACTCCCGCCGCCTCGCGCTGGTGGCACAGGTCAGCCGGCAGAAACGGGCGCTGCAGCATCGCCGGCGCCTGCGCCAGCCATGCGTAATCGCCGCGATCGGGCTGCCAGTAGTGCTGGTGGGCATCGACGAGGGTCATGGTGTGGGCACGTTGTCCAAGAGCAGACCGGCGTTGCGCAGCTCGCTCCAGGTCGTGGCCGGAATCGCGGTTCGCAGCCGCTCCGCAGCGCGGTCGACCTCGTGGACCGAGCGCAGGCCGCAAACGACGCTCGCCACCGCCGGGTGCGCCAGCGGGAACTGCAAGGCGGCCGCGCCGACATCCGTATCGCTGCGTGCGCAGATCGCATAGAACTGACGCGCCTTTTCCAGAGTGACTTCGTCGGCCGGGGCGTAATCGTAGAAGCGCCCCGGTGCCGCCGCTGCGCCGAGCAGGCCGGAGTTGTACGGCCCGGCCGCCAGAATCGCGACATCGTGCAGCAGCGCCTGCGCCATCACCTGCGCGCTGTGCTGCTGCTCGAACAGCGTGTAGCGCCCGGCCAGCATGATCGCGTCCAGCGGAAAACGCGGCATCACCTCCAGGCAGATCGCCTCCTCGTTGACGCCGATGCCGATGGCGTCGCATACGCCTTGCGAGCGCAACTCGGCCATTGCCGGGAGCGCCTCCTCCAGCGCCTGCCGCAGGACTGCAGGATGGTTTGCGCCGTGAGTCAATGGGCCGATGTCGTGCAGCAGGAGGAGTTCGACATGGTCGGTGCGCAGGCGTCTGAGGCTGCTTTCGAGCGAACGCATGACGCCGTCGCGGCTGTAGTCGAAACAGGCACGCTGGTTGTCGACGATGAAGCCATCGGCGTGATCCGAGCGGCCGAGCTCGTCTTCGAGGCGTCGGCCGACCTTGGTTGACAGCGTATAGCTGCTGCGCTCCAGCTGCTGCAGCGTGACGCCGAGGCGACTCTCGCTGAGCCCGTAGCCGTAGTAGGGCGCGCTGTCGAAATGCCGGATGCCCTGGTTCCAGGCACGCATCACGGTGGCTGCGGCCGCCTCGTCGTCGACGGATTCGTAAAGGTTACCGATCGGCGCCCCGCCGAAGGACAGCCGCGAGAGCGACCGGCCACGGAGACCGGTCGTGTGCTTGCGCGAAGCCTGCCTTGTTGCGGATGCCGTCATTGCGCAGTCCCGAGACCTGGTTGAGCGCTGCGGCGCGGATCCTCCCCGCCACTGCGCGCTGCGTTCATGATCGCGCAATTGCCTAGTTGCGTATATATAAAACTTAAATTCATATGTGATTTATTTGTAGCACGCTGGCAAGCTTATGTTGCAGTGCAGCTTGTTACGATTTAAATTATATATAAATCTTCCGTTCGTCAGTGAACAACTTGGGTCGAATCGAGACACCGGTCGGAATGATGCCCAGGCCAGCAACCAGCATCCGTGGTGAGAGCACATGCAACTCCCGATGCGACAGCAGAGCGGTATCCACGGTTCGACCCGGTGTGGTTCACATTCGGGGCGCCAGGCATGACCGTCGTTTCATCCGTGCTGGTCGGTTCGCCCCGAACACGGAAGGGCGACATGGTTGCCAATCCAGTGACCTTGGTTCACGACGGCGCCACCACGCGACCGTTTCTTGTCGCTGACGTTGGTGGCACCCACGCGCGGATCGGACTTGTCTCGTCGCAGCCAGAGCATGGCGTACCAAAGCTGCTGGCCTGCCGCACGTTTCGCTGCGGCGATCATCCTCACCTGGAAGACATCGTCCGCTGTTTCTGTGCCGAGTTCGACGTGCAACCGCGCGAGCTGGTCCTGGCCGCCGCCGGTTACCTGCATGCGGGAGTTGTGATCAATGCGAATCTGGTCTGGCCGATCGCGCCGGCCGCGATGGGCAAGACGCTGGGCCTGGATCAGGTGAGCTTTCTCAACGATTTCGAGGCGCTGGCGTACGCCACGGTGCACCTCGGCGCGGGCAACACGACCACACTCAAGGCGCCGCAAGTGCCGGGATCGGTGGTGGGTCCCATCGTCGTCATCGGTCCGGGTACGGGCCTGGGCGCCGCGGTCTGGTTTCCGGGCAGCCCGGCGCGCGTGATGGCGACCGAGGCCGGGCAGATCCAGTTGGCGGCGCGGAGCGGCCTGGAGCAGCAGCTGCTTGCTCGGCTGGCGCCCGCCTGCAGTCATACGCCGTATGAGGCCGTGCTGTCCGGCCCGGGCCTGCTCCGGCTCTACGTCGCACTCTGCGCGGTGCGCGATCGATATCCGGCGCTCGACGAACCGGCCGCCATCACGGCTGCCGCGCTCGCCGGTGATGACGAGATGGCGAGCGAAACTCTCACCTTGTTCTGCGGCTGGCTGGGATCCTTTGCGGGTGATCTGGCGTTGCTCTACGGGGCCACGGGTGGAGTCTGTCTCGCCGGTGGCTTCCTTTCTCGGATCACTGATTTCATGCGGGGCAGCCCCTTGGTCGAGCGATTCCTCGACAAGGGCGTCATGCGCCCCTTCCTGCAAAAGGTCCCCATTCGCGTGGTGGACCACGGCCAGCTCGGGGTGATGGGTGCCGCGAGCTGGTATCTGGATGTTCGCGTCGAGGGGGCGTCGAACGCTGGGCCTGCATCCGTGTCAACGGCGCAGGTTGATGAAACGCGTCACCGAGCATGACTTGCACGAGCTGCCCGAACGGGGAAGCTCGCGACAACCAACGAAATAGGATCGGGAAGAGTCGAATGAAAATCAGCAAGACGTTCTTGTGCATGAGCATCCTCTGTGGGCTTGGCGTCGGTGCCAGCGCGCAAGCCCAGGATGCTGCCGCCTCGCCGCAGCAGACTACGCCGGATGCCGGCGTGACAGCCAAGGTGAAGACGCCGCAGCAGCGCGCCCAGGAAAAACAGGTGCAGAACCTGCAGGCCGTCACCGTGACCGGCTATCGCCAGAGTCTCGAGAAGGCGCTCGTCATCAAGCGCATGGCCAATGCTGTGGTTGATGCGATCAGTGCCGAGGACATCGGCAAGTTTCCCGACACCAATGCCGCGGAATCCCTGTCCCATCTGCCTGGCATCTCGGTGGATCGCCAGTTCGGCGAGGGCGAGAAGGTCAGCATCAACGGTACCGATCCGGCATTGAATCGCGTGCTGATCAATGGCCAGACCATCGCCTCCGGCGACTGGGGTGGCAATCCCACGGATACCAGCGGTCGCACCTTCAACTACACCCTGCTGTCGCCCGAAATCATCGGCAACATGGAGGTGTACAAGTCGCCCGAGGCGCGCATCGACGAGGGCAGCATCGGCGGCACGGTCATCATCCACACGCGCAAGCCGCTCGATCTTCCCGCCAATACTCTGCGCGGCTCGCTGGGCTACAACTACAACGACCGTTCACAGAAGGGCAGTCCGCGTGGCTCGATCCTGTGGAGCTGGAAAAACAAGGACAGCACATTCGGTTTCCTTACCGCGCTGACCCACGACAAGGAAGACCTGTCCCGCGCCGGCATCGAGTTCTTCGGTTATGGCACGGCCGGCACCGGCATTGCGCCGACCGCCACCAAGGCCGGCAGCGGCGACGTGGCCAGCGCCAAGTACCCGGTAGGTATCAACAGCTCTTATTTCCAGCAGGAACGTCGCCGCGACGGCATCCAGTCTGCCCTCGAGTGGCGACCGAATGACAAGAACGAATTCAACCTGACCGGTATCTACGTCAAGGGCAGATACAACAACTTCAGCGAATCGCGCTATGTGTGCCCGGGTTGCGGCGACCTCAACAAGATCACCGATTACACGGTCAACAACGGCTATATCACCCAGGCGACGGTGTCCGGCGGCACCGGGAACGGCCAGCCCTACGCCGAGCTGGATGCCAACTATCGCGAATCGGAGGTCACCACCAAAAGCCTGAATTTCCGCCATGACTACAACGGCGACAAGTGGGTGTTCACCAGCCAGCTCGGCTACACCGCAGCGCGCGGCGGCAAGGATCCCGAATACCTGATGAAGTATCTGCTGCAGTCCGGTGGCTACAACTTCGCGTACGACGGCAAGAACACTGCGGTCAACTACGACAATGGTTCGGCCGGCAATTGGGGCCTGCTTGCCGCACCCGCCGGCTCCGCGCCAGGCACGTCCACCATTGGTGGCCAGTACCAGGCCGGCGGCATTGATTACGACACCACCAAGGACCGCGAGCGCTATGCGCAGTTCGACGCCAGCCGCGATCTCGACTGGGGTCCGATCAACCAGCTACAGATGGGCTTCAAGTACATCAACCACGACAACAGCGAGTTCTCGCGCGGCAACCGCATCAACACCACGAATGCCATTTCGCTGGCGGGATTCAATCCGGGCACCACACCCGGCGGCCTGTATGGCGGCCTCAACGCCAGCGGTGATCTGACCAACTGGCCCACCGCGAATCTCGGTGCGGTCGAATCCTATCTCAACGCGCAGCCACAGGGCCCGTACAACACCAACTACCCATCCATCTTCAACGTGAAGGAGATGACCCGCGATCTGTATGCGCAGTTCAACTATGCCTCCGACTTCGGCCTGCGCGGCAACTTCGGCGTCCGCTACGTGGACACCACCGACAAGTCGAACTATTACCAGTCCACCGACGGCAGCGCCTACTACCTCGTCCAGAACAAGACCCACTACTACAAACCCTTGCCGAGCTTCAACCTGGCCTACGATCTCGATAGCGACAAGGTGCTGCGCATGGGTGTGTCCAAGGTCATTGCGCGGCCGCGCTATGGCGACCTGGCCGGATCCGTGTCGCTCAACGGCACCGGTGGCAACTTTACCGGCAGCGCGGGCAACCCCAACCTGAAACCCTATTCGTCGACCAATTTCGATCTGGCTGGTGAGTGGTATTTCGCTCCAGACAGCCTGCTCGCGACGGAACTGTTCTATCGCAAGATTGGCAACTACATCGTCACCACCACCGACGATCGCACGTTCTTCGACCCGACCACCGGCCAGACCAACGTTTACAGCGTCAGCTCGCCGGTGAACGTTTCCAATGCGAAGGTCCGCGGCATGTCGGTGATGTACCAGCAGAGCCTCGGCTACGGCTTCGGCCTGCAGGCCAATTACACCTACGCCCACGCCGACGCGAGCTCCGGCCTGAATCTGCCGTACCTGTCGAAGAACACCTTCAACATCATCCCGTATTACGAAAAAGGGCCGTGGTCGGCGCGTGTCAACTACAGCTGGCGCTCGCCGTATTTCACCCAGATCGGCCGTCTCGATTCGCACGTCTTCGCCGACCAGTACAAGGAACTCGACCTGACCCTCGGCTATCAGGTCAATCAGTGGATGGGTGTGACGCTCAGTGCCACCAACCTGCTCGATTCGAGCTACTACTGGTACAACGACGTGAAGTACGCGCCGATCGGTGTCTACAAGAACGGTCGCACCTACTCGCTGGGTCTGAACTTCAAGCTTTAGTGCGGGACACCGGTCGTGGGTGGATCCCCCCTCCATTCCGCCCGCGACCGGTGGTTTTTTGCGGCTTTGCCGACATCACGTGCTGCGTTCCCCGTTGCGCTTCGTCCGGCCTGCAGAGTGGGCGTACCCATGGCGCTCCGGCGTAGCGTCCAATTTTCATTGCCGATGATGGTACGTTGCGGTGCATCGTCGTCGGCCGCAGTTCGCTCTCCAGTTGTTGCATTCCGCAGCGCGCCCTGTCTTTCCGATCCGGAGGAGCTTTGACCATGAAGCGATCGCTCAATTTTTACGGCGTGTTGCTCGCCGCGATCACGCTGTCCGCTCATGCCGCCCAGACGCCATCGGCTACGGCACCCACTGCCGCCACGCTGTCGCCGGAAGCGGCGGATCTGGCGTGGCAGAAAGCCACGGCGAAATACGAACCGGCGCGGAAGGCGCTGCTGGCCAGAGTCGCGAGCGGCATGGATCAGGGGCCGTTCCGACCCGACTGGGCATCGTTGCGGAAGTATCGCGCGCCGACGTGGTACGACGATGCGAAGTTCGGCATCTTCATCCACTGGGGCGTGTACTCGGTGCCAGCCTTCGGCAGCGAGTGGTATTCGCGCAACATGTATCAGCAGGGCAGTGACGACTACAAGCATCACATCGCCACCTATGGCCCGCAGTCGAAGTTCGGCTACAAGGACTTCATTCCGATGTTCAAGGCCGAGCACTTCGATCCGCAGGCCTGGGCCGCACTGTTCAAACAGGCCGGTGCACGCTATGTGGTGCCGGTCGCCGAACACCACGACGGGTTCGCGATGTACAACTCCAGGCTGTCGGACTGGACGGCAGTGAAGATGGGGCCGCACCGGGACGTCATCGGCCAGCTGGCCAAGGCCATCCGGGCCGACGGCATGCACTTCGGCGTGTCGTCGCATCGCGCCGAACACGACTGGTTCTTCGATGGCGGCCGCGGCATCGATTCGGACGTCAACGACCCCCGCTACGCCGGTCTCTACGGGCCGGCCGAGGCGCACCTTTCCAAGGACGATCAGAACCTGGCCGAGGACTGGACCTATGTCTCGCAGGCCTGGCTGGATGACTGGCTGGCGCGCACCACCGAGCTGATCGACGACTATCACCCGGATCTGATCTATTTCGACTGGTGGATCGGACACCCGACCTTTCGCAACACCTTGCCGAAGATGCTGGCCTACTATTACAACGAGGGCGCGCGTCGCGGCGGGGTGGTCGTCAACTACAAGCTTGGTGACTTCCCCGATGGCGCCGGCACGCTCGACATCGAACGTGGTCAGCTGACCGGCATCCATCCGACGCACTGGCAGACCGACACCTCGATCAGCAATGCCTCGTGGGGCTATATCCGGCACGACACCTACAAGACGCCCCAATTCCTGATCCACATGCTGGCCGACGTGGTCAGCAAGAACGGCAACCTGATGCTCAACATCGGGCCGCGTGCCGACGGCACCATTCCCGACAGCGAACGCGACATCCTGCTGGCTATCGGCCGCTGGCTGAAGGCCAACGGCGAAGCGATCTACGGCAGTCACCCGTGGCGGACGTTTGGCGAAGGTCCGACGGAAGTTGCCGGCGGCTCGTTCCAGGACACCAAGACCAAGCCCTATACCGCGCAGGATTTCCGCTTCACCACCAAGCCGGGCGTGCTGTATGCGACCGAACTGGGTTGGCCTGCGGATGGCAACGCGGTGATCCATGCAATCAAGCCGGAAGACCACGTTGCTGCGGTCACGTTGCTCGCCGACGGTCGGCCAGTGCGCTGGCAGCAGCAGCCTGATGGGTTGCACCTGCGCCTGCCCGCGAAACCGGTCGGCCAGTACGCCTA
>JBDTKM010000045.1:0-3081 GCA_039935315.1 Rhodanobacter sp.
AGAAAATTCGTTGCAGGTGTGCCACCGTATTGATTCGGCGGCGGGGCGTAATTCGGTTGAAATTGTTGCTGCGGAGCGGGCACATATTGCTGGACGGGTGGTGGCCCTTGTGGCGTCCTACAGCTGATGAGGCCACCGGGCATGATTCCACAAGTAGTAGTTGTCTGTGCCAAAGCAGCCGCAGATGACAGGCAGAGCAGCATACCTAGACCGATTCGGTTCATTTTCCTCTCCCTGCAATGGTTACACGGCGCAATTTCGCACTGTTTACCGACGTGCAGTTTCGCCTTCCTTATAGATCGCAACGTCACGATAGTCTAGTGCAGTTGCCGGCAGTTGGTCGGGCGCCGCGATTACGCGTAAATACGTTCCAACGAGCGTTGCGGTGCCACGTTCACTGCATGGTTTGGTGAGCACGATAACGAGGCAGCCCACCTAGTTTGGGGGCATATTTGGGGGCATGTTTGATTTTGCAATTTCGAAAACGTAGGCGATGCAACCCTTTCGGGCTGCTATTAAAGGGACGGACGAATCATGGTGTTATGTAGTCCGACGAAGGCCGGTAAACCTAGCTACAGCAAAGGTTCCGGCCTTTTTTGTGTCCGATAGCGTCTGGAGGCATCCGTTGCAATCCGGCTGCTGGTGGGGGCGCAGCTGGCGGCATGTCGCATTACGCGGCGAAGGATGCCCCCAGATGGAGCGGCGTCCAGATCGAACCCCGCCCAGTCTGCGTGTCGGCCTTGATGACGGTCGTGCTCGGTCAGAGCGGCAACATCGCGCTGCGCACCTGCTGCAGCAGAGCGTGTTTGTACAACGGAAGTTTGTACGGTGATCGCGTTCATGCAGGCAGACATTGAACGCCGCGTACTCTCCCACTTCGGGCACCGCTTGCCAGGTCTCGGCCGCCTTTCGCACTACGCCGGTGACTTCGGGCGGAGTGTCGTCGGTCGTGCGTGTCTGTCGCCGCGTCAGGTGCGGCAGTTCGCCGATCGAGTGGGTGCTCCGCCGCCATGCGCGCACGCGGATTGATGGCGGGATGCCCACGCCACTCGCCGTGAGCACGCATACAGAGAAAACCTGGCGCTACAGGTCCGACTTGACAGCTGCTGTGACCAGAGCCAGGGCAGACGTCATTTTGGGGTGCGGTGACGCCACCATCGGACCAGCCGCTCGAACAGCAGCGGCAGCAGCGCGAGCAGGGCGATCGCGCCCAGTGGCAACAGCACGTCGCTATGCATGAACATGCCGACGTCAAAGCGGTTGCCGTGGCGCATGGCGTCGCCCAGGCCGGCGCCAACCGAGGTTTCGAAGATCAGCGACACCGTACCGCCCAGCCAGCTGGCGCCGAGGAACAGCCACAGCGGGCAGCGCAACCAGGCCAGCGCCACGGTGACCGCACCGAATGGCAATACCGGCACGAAGCGCAAAAACAGCGTGTAGCTGACCGGGTGCCGTTCGTAGCCGTGGTGCAACCGGGCCACCAGCGCGGGTGGTCGCCGCTCGCCGGGTCCGAACGCATAGCGGCTGGCCAGAAACAGGATCAGCGCACCCAGGGTGAGCCCCACCGATGAGGTGACGGTGGCGTCCACCACGCCAAAGGCGAAGCCGCCGGCGAGAATGATCACGATGGTGCCGGGGATGCCGGTGGCCACGCCCAGGGTCAGCAGCCCGATGTAGGCGAGCCGGGTCAGCCACGGGTGCAGCGCGATCTGCGCATGCAGTTCGGCCTGGTGGACCAGCAGTTCGCGCGGGGTCAGCGCATGGAGCGAGCCGGAGGCGATCAATACGATGCCTGCCAGCAACAGCAGGATCAGCGGCAGCACGGCGCGCCAGCGACTCAATACGGCGTACCGCTGGCGCCGTAGTCGGCGAGTACCTCGCGTGCCTGCTCGCGCAGGATGTCGCGGCGTACGGCGATGTGGCGACGGGTGAGCTCACCGATCCAGTCAGCCGGCAGCGGGCCTTCGTCGAACTCGGTGAGTTCCTCGACATCTTCCGCCCGGGCGCCGATCAGCAGCTCATCGATGCCGGCCCACATGCTGGCGCCGTAGCACTGGCAACACGGCTGCGAGCTGGTCGCCAGCACATAGTGGCCGCCGTCTTCGTTCAGTCGATGTCGGCCGAGCCGCTGCTGGGCGATCATCAGCACCATGATTTCTGCGTGTGCGACCGAGCAGCTTTGCGGTACCACGCGGTTCACGCCGACCGCGACCAGCCGACCGCTGTGGTTGTTGAACACGGCGGCGCCGAACGGGCCGCCGCCGCCGCGATCCACGTTCTGCCGCGACAGCTCGATCGCCACGCCAACGCGTTCCTCGTCGCTCTGGTAACGCTTGTTGGTGTCGGCGACATCGCCGATCCATGGTGGCAGGGTCAGGTGGATCTGCACAGGCAGCATGGGGTTCTCCGATTACTGGCCGGCCGCCCTGGCCCATACATCGCGCAAGGTCACGGTGCGGTTGAAGACTGGCGCGTGGGCACGATGGTCGACCCGGTCGGCCACGAAATAACCCAGCCGTTCAAACTGAAAACGCTGTTCCGGATCGACGTTCGCCGCGGCCGGTTCCAGCCAGCACTGCAGTACGCGTTTGGCGTCGGGGTTGATGTGCTCCAGCCAGTTCTTGCCGTCATCCTCGTTTTCCGGCGCCGCCACGCTGAACAGGCGATCGTAGAGGCGTACCTCGGTGGCTACAGCGTGCTTTGCGCTGACCCAATGGATTGTTCCCTTCACCTTGCGATCGGCGCCGGGCAGGCCGTGGCGGGTTGCCGGATCGAGCGCGCCGTGCAGCTCGGTCACTTCGCCGTCGGCATTCTTGATGACCTCGGTGCACTTCACGATGCCGACGCCGCGCAGACGCACCTCGCCATCGGGCTTGAGTCGGTGGAAGCCCTTCGGAGGCACCTCGGCGAAATCGTCACGCTCGATCCATAGCTCGCGCGAGAACGGCACCTCGCGCGTGCCGAAACTCTCGTTCTTGGGATGGTTCGGGACGGTCAGCGTTTCCTCATGGTTTTCCGGCAAGTTGGTCAGCACCAGCTTCAGCGGATCGAGCACCGCCATCCGGCGCGCGGCACTGGCGT
>JBDTKM010000046.1:0-19545 GCA_039935315.1 Rhodanobacter sp.
CTGCATCCATGAGTACACCGGCAAAGCACCTTTGTTTCAGCGCAATCGCTCGGTGCATCAGCGCGTGCACACTTCCACTGATCCTCGGGATGGCCAGCGGACCGCTGCACGCGGCCGAACTTCCGCTGAAGATCATCCATCGAATAGCAATTCCCGGGGCGGCGCCAGTCACCGGCATTGGCTTTGACGTCTCGGGTGCACAGGCTTACGTGGCAACCGGCAACGCGGTGGACGCGTTCGATGTCGCTTCTTTTCGCCAAGTCGGCACGCTTCAGCTGCCCGCCGTGGCAGCGGCCATGGCGATCGATCCGAGTAAAGGCAAGGGTTATGCGGCCATCGCGGCGCCCTCCGAACTGGTGGTGTTCCAGCTGGATCCGCTGCGCATCGAGTCGACGATTCCGTTGCACGATGGTGCCCCATCCGCACTGCACTATGCGTCGTCCGAGGGCGCACTGTACGTGTTGAGCCGCGCAAGCTCGTCAATCGCGCGCTGGGATGTGGCGACCGGCAAGCTCACGGGACAGGTCCACCTATCCGGAACGCCCGGGCAGATGACGACTGACGCTCGCGGCACTCTTTATGTCGCCAACGCGGCAGACAACGCCATCGATGTAGTGGAAGGACATGACATGAACAGACTCGGCGCGATACCCACCCGCGACTGCGTCGGACCAACCGGACTGGCGATGGATCCGGTCGGCCGCCGACTGTTTGTCTCCTGTCGGGACGGCGCCCGCACAGTGATCGATACGGATATGGGTTTCACCTTTGAGTCATTTCCGTCGGGCACCCCGGGCTCGTCGCAGATGACATTCGCCATGCATCCATTCGGTGCTGGCGGCTGGAAAGGTGCGGCACTCAGTGCCGGTGATAACGGCGAGCTGGCGGCGCTGCGCATGAAATCTTTCGTGAACTACAGTGACGGCGGTACCCATGCACTGGATGGGAAAGCCCAGGCCATGGCGCTGAATGCCTCCGCTGGCCAGCTCTGGCTCGCGCTCGCCCGATCACCATCCACCAAACCGGAGGGCGGCGCCCCGGCAGGGCAAGTCGAATTGCTGGTATTGACGCCCAGCGAAGGAGCTACCCCATGAATCGAGTGTTGCTCAGTTTCCTCGGATGCGTCCTTGGGTTTGGCTTCAGCGCTTCTTCGCTGCATGCCGCGCCACCGCCTTCGTCCACGCTGAAGGGCAAACCGCTGCTGTTCGTGACGGGCAAGACTGATCCCGGCGAGCCCAATGACGATGCCCTCGTGCGCCGGCATCTGGAACAACTCGGTTTCAAGGTCACCACGGTCGACGCATCCGTTCCGTCATCCGCGGCAAGCGGCATGGACTTGATCGTGATTTCCTCGACCGCCGACGCGCATGAACTGCAAACAGAGTTTGCGCGGACTTCCGTGCCACTGTTTACCTGGAACACATTCGACTACCCAAACCTCGGCATGACTGGCCCTGAATTGCACCGCGACTTTGGCGTGGTCGATCCGATCCAGCACTACGCGGAGAGTTTTTCGATCCTCTACGGTTATGGCGCCAACACCACCTCGTCCATCAGCCGCGCGGTGGGGCTCAGGCCGCAACTGTTCGGCACGTTGTATCTGGAGCCCGGCTCAGTCGGCTGGGCGAATCCCGGCCCCGGCGCCACGATCATCGCGGACTTCGAAGGCAAGCCGCAGCGGGCAGCAGTGTTTACCTACGAGCGCAAGGCAAGCCTGGCCGATGGCGCGACGGCGCCGGCCCGGCGGGTCGGCTTCTATCTCGCCGACGGCAATTTCCACCTGCTCACCGACGTCCACGGGCCAGCGGCAAACGATCCGCAGGTGCGTCAATGGGCGATCGGCCTGAAGCTGTTTGACGAGGCCATTCGCTGGGCGGCCAGCCCGCCGCCGGCAGTGGAGCCATACGACCCCACCGCTCTGGATGCGCGGATAAAGCGCGACGCGCACGGCAAGAAAGTGCTGTTCGTCGAGCGGGTCAATGCTGGTGAGGGTCGTGAGGCTGACGAGCATACCGTCGCGCACCTGCGCAGTCTGGGCTTCGAGGTCACTATTGCCGACCAGACCGATCCACAGACCCGCGCCAACGGCCAGGATCTGGTGCTCATCTCATCCTCATGCTCGAAATACAAGCTGGCCAACAAGTATGTCGACACCGCGGTGCCGCTGATCACGTTGGAGGGGCTGTATGCGGACGCTCTGCATCTCGCCGGCCGCGACCGCTATGCCGACTATGGGGAACACGGCGAGGAGAAGGAGAGTGACGATCCGCCGGACAACTACCTCGACATCGTGGGCGCCTGGAATCCGATGGCGGCCGGCTTGCCGGCAGGGCTGGTGAAATTTACCGAGCACCCCGGCGTACTCAAGTGGGCTCGCCCGACACCCGACGCGATCGTCATCGCCACCTTGCCGAATTCACCGAATGAGCGCGCCATCTTCGGTTATCCCGAGCACGCCGTCATGGCAGATGGTTTTATTGCCCCGGCGCGGCGTGCCCTGCTGCCGCTGGACAACCCCAGCTTTGACGACCTGACCGCGCAGGGGCATGCGCTGTTTGATGCAGTCGTGCTGTGGGCCGTCAGCGGGAAGCGACCCTGAAATGGCGGGCTCGCGACGACGGACGGAACAACTGAGTCGATGCGTCGGCTGGTGGACTCAGCACTGATGTTCGGTGCCGGGCACACACACGGGCTGGCGTGGACCATAGCTGTCGCGCTGCTTGGTGTCAGCCCATGCGGCGCGGCAAGCGTGCTGGCCGCATCGACCCTCGGGGCCACGTCCGCCGCCACATCGGATGACCTGTATTGCATGGGCGCCAGCACGATGCAGCCGCTGGTTGAGGCGTGGGCCAAGGCATTCACCGCGCGTGAGCCTGGCGCACGGATCCGGGTGGCGGACACCACCCACTTTTCGGCTGCCGGCGTGACAGCCATGCTTGCCGGTCACGCCAATTGCGTCACCTTCGCGCGCGAACCGTTTCCCGCCGAATCGGCAGCGCTGCGCACGGCGAAGAGCGGCACACCGATCCTGATGCCGGTGGCTGGCGGCAGCTACGCCACGCCACACGGTACCTTCGCCATCGCGGTGTACGTCAACCGCGCCAATCCCTTGCGCGAACTGACCATGGCGCAGTTGGCGGCGCTGTTTTCGGGCAGCATCGACGGACAGCCGCTGCGACGGTGGGGGCAGCTGGGCCTGAGTGGTCCGTGGGCGGCGCAGCCGATCCACCTGTACGGCATGACCCCGCGGCGCAGCAGCGGCAACCCGCCGGGAGTCGTGAATTTCCTGGATCACCGCGTGCTGCAGGGGCGCCCGTGGCGTGTGGACCTGCGCGTGCAGACTGATGCCCCCGGACAGAGCGCCCTGAGTGCCATCGTGCAGCGAGTGAGTCAGGATCCCGACGGCGTCGGTTACAGCGGCTTTGGCTACGCTGTCCCTGCCGTGCACCCGGTCGCGCTGGCGACGGCCGCGGACGGGCCGTACGTCACCGGCGATCCAGCCACCGTGGCATCGGCGCGCTACCCGTTGTCGCGGCAGATCTACCTCGGACTGGCGCGTACCGACCACGGACGCCTGTCAACGCAGACATGCGCGTTTCTCTCCTACGTGCTGGGTGCCGGCGGTCAGCGGCTGCTTGCACTGGACTCAATGCACTTCGAGCGGCTTTCCGCGCAACAACTTCGTGCGGCCCGACAACGGTTGCAGCAGGGCGGCTGCAACTCAGTGCAGCCACCCGTCGCGGATTCAGCCAGTCCGCCGCCCGGCGCAGCCTACGTTGAGCCCGACGGCGCCATCCGGGTGGTCGGCTACAACGATATGCGATCGATGCTGGAAGCACTGGATCGACGCTTCGAGATCACGCATCCGGGCGTTCGCTTCGATCTAGTGCTCAAGGGCACCCGAACCGCGCCTGCCGCGCTGGCAGCGGGCACCAGTCTGTTCGCACCAATGGGAGCTGAGTTTTCCGCTGCCGAGCTGGCTGGCTATCGGACCGCGACAGGAGCGGGCCCGATCAAGTTTCGCGTTGCTCACGCGGCGCTGGATCCACGAGCGCGATCTTCACCGTTGGCCATCTACGTCCATCGCGGCAATCCGCTCGGGGTCGTCAAACTGCACCAGCTGCGCGACGTCTTCGCTATGCCCCAACGGGTCCGCCGATGGTCGCAACTTGGTCTGACTGGAGAATGGGCGACACGCTCGATCCATCCCTGCGGACTTGCGGCTTCGACGGCTCTGGGCGTCTATTTCCGGCGACACGTCCTCGATGGCCGGCCTTATGCGCCAGACTTCCTCGGCTTTCCCGAGTCGACGCTGGCGCTCCATCAGGCCGCGACTGATACCGATGCGCTATGTGTGGGCGATCTCAATCAGGCAAACGATGCGGTTCGCGTCGTGGGCCTCGCCCTCCCCGACGGCGGCGGGGTCTCGATCGGCTCGCGTGACGACCTTGTCTCGGGTCGCTATCCACTTGACCGCTATCTCTACATCTACATCCGCGCACACAACGATGCGCGCTCCGCTGCACTGCTGTGCCAGTACCTGCGTGAGCTGTGGTCGCCTGCGGGGCAGTCAATTATCAGCGCCTCGGTACCCGGCTACCTGCCGCTCAGTCCTGCCGAAGCGGCATCCGAAATGCTGCATATGGATCACACTCATTGTGGATCATGAATACTCTCTCCGCAGCCGCGACACGCAAAGCCGGCAACAGTCTTCTGACCACGCGCATCGGCTCGCGTACGCAGCATTCCTCCTTGCTCCCGAGGCAGGCTTCCCGGCGCTCTCCGATGCGGTCGTTTCGTCGATTTCAAACTTGGGGACCAGGCGTCTGCAGACTTCCACGACGTTTGCCGCGCAAGCATTGGAGGCCATATGAACGATTCGCGCTTTTCAGCTTGGACTCGCCGATTGCACTGGCTGGTCTTCAGCCTCGTCGCGACGGCGCTGATTCTTGTCTATGCGCATGGCTGGACACCCAAGGGGTCGCCTATTCGCGCCCAATTCAAATGGGCTCACATGCAGTTCGGCATAGCGGTCATTCTGGTGATGCTGCCACGAGTGATAGCGCGTTGGCGCGGCGGGCGTCCGCCGATTGTGCCGCCGCTGCCTTCATGGCAAAAGTGGCTCGCCCACCTGGTGCAGTACGCGTTGTACGCCGCGCTGTTCGCAGTGCCACTGCTTGGCATCGCCAGCCGCTTGTGGTCACCCGACACCTGGAATTTTCTCGGTTTACCACTACCGCGCGTACCGGTGACTGACAAGGTCTTTTCGAAACAGCTCGAAGGTGTCCATGAGACGCTCGGAAACGCACTGATGTATTTAGCTGCTACCCACGCCGCTATTGCACTGGTGCATCACCTCATACTGCGCGACAGCGCGTTGCAAGGCATGTTGCCGTTCTGGCGCCGTGTCGATATCGCGCACGCAGGTTCAAGGACGAGCACAGAGTCGAAAAGCGAGTGATCGGCTGCGGTGGGCGGACAACTTCACGCTCCATGCGTTTCGGTCCCCGCCCAGTTGTCGCGGGCGATCAGGTGGCTGCGCAGTCCCCTAAGGGAGATCAAAGCTAGCCCGGATAAGTTACTCAACCAGCCGGCCGCGTCACAACTTTCGCGACCAAGAATTGCAACAGAGTGGGCACCGTGAAAAATCTACCTGCAATTCACTTTGATGATGTGGCGACTGGGCCCGCGATGCCCCGCTATCACGCTGCGCCGCTGGTGAGCCTGGCAATCGCCGGCATGTTGACGCTGGCCGGCTGCGCCACTTATGCAGACCTGCCGTTGGGTATCGGTCGCGGCGCCTCTGAAGTGACTCAACTCAGCGCGCCGACATCAGCCATGCCGGTGCCGGCGATGTCGACACATCCTTTTGATCCATCCGACGGACTGGACGTCACCGAGGTGGCGATGCTGGCGGTGGTCAACAGCCCCGAACTCAGGATCAAGCGCGATGCGCTCGGGGTGGCTCGCGCCCAGGCGTTCGCGGCCGGCCTGCTGCCCGACCCGCAACTCGCGGTATCCGCCGACTACCCCCGTCATCGGGCAGGCGGCTTGACCAGCGCCTACAGTCTCGGATTGAGCGAGGACGTCAGCGCGCTGTTGACCCGTTCCTCGCGCAAGGCAGTGGCGCGCAGCCAGTCCCGCCAGGTCAACCTGGACCTGCTGTGGGCCGAATGGCAAACCGTGGCGCAGGCTCGGCTGCTGTTCGACCAGGTGCAGAATCTGCGCGCGCAGCAGACCCGGCTCGAACAGGAGCAGGTCGCACTGAAAGCGGTGAGTGGTTACATCCGCGCGGCGGTCAAGGCCGGCAATCTGACTTACGACAGCGCCAGCGCAGGGTTGAATGCCGAAGCCGACGTGCGCAAGCGAATGGCCGACAACGCGATCGCGCTGCACCAGACCGAGGGCGACTTGCATCTGCTGCTTGGGCTGGCAGCGGACGCACCATTGGACCTGGTCGGCGCGCCTTACCGGGCAACGCCGACGCCGGCGGAGCTGCAGGCGGCGCTGGATGATCTGCCGCAACGCCGCCCTGACCTGCTCGCGCTGCAGGCCGGTTACGCCTCGCAACAAGCGAAGCTGCGCAGTGCGATCCTGGCCCAGTTCCCCGCACTCAACATCGGTTTCAACACCGCCCGCGATACCAGCGCGGTGTACACCAATGGTTTGAGCATCGGCATCAGCCTGCCGCTGTTCGATCGCAACCGCGGCAACATCGCGATCGAACGCGCCACGCGACTGCAGTTGCATGATGACTATGCGGCGCGCGTGCTCACCACCCGTAACGACATCCAGCGCATCGGGAGCGACCTGGCCACCCTGAACCGACAACTGGCGCAGCTCTCCGTGCATGCGCACGAGCTCGACCGGGCACGCGCCGCCGCCGAACGGGCATGGCGCGCCGGCGCACTGGACTGGCCGACCTGGCTGACGATCCGCAGCAATGCACTGACCGCTGATCTCGACCTGCTGGCGGTAAGGCAGGAGCTTGCCAGGCAGTCGATCGCACTCGAAGCCCTGCTCGGCAATACCGCCCTGGCCGGCACCCATCCCTTATCTCCCAAGGCATCCACACCATGATGCGAAACCGGATCCTGACCGGTCTGTCTGCCCTGCTGCTGTGCGGACTGCTGGCCGCCTGCAGTCATGCGACGCCGGACGAAGACGAAGCCGCTGTTCCCGCGGGTCAAGTCGCGGTGACCACCGTGGTCGCGGTGCAGCAGACCTTCCACCACACCGTCGAAGCCTGGGGCAGCGCCACGGGTGACCCGCAGCATGCGCGCTCAATCAGCCTCGCCCACGGCGGCCAGGTCACGGCGCTGCAGGTGGCGGCCGGTCAAACCGTGACGCGCGGCCAGCCGCTGCTGACGATCACGCCGGATCCGGCGGCGCGCGCGGCCTTTCAGCAGGCGCAAACCGCGCTCACGGCAAGCCGGGGCGAATTGACCCGCACCGAACAACTGGCTGCACAACGATTGGCTACGCAATCTCAACTGGCCGCCGCGCACAAGGCACTGGCTGACGCCCAGTCCGCACTGGACGCGCAGCGCGCGATGGGCGGTGGCGGCGTGACCGAAACAGTCAGCGCGCCTGCCGCTGGCGTGATCACGCTGCTGCAAGTCGGGCTTGGCGAACGCGTCGCTGCAAATGCACCGCTGCTCGCGTTCACGCCAGCACACGCGCTGCTTGGGTTGTTCGGCGTGCAGCCGGAGGACGGTGCACAGCTGCGACCGGGCATGGCGGTGCAGGTGCGGCCGGTGTACGGGTCAAACGCGGCATTCGTGGGCAAGCTGCGCATGGTGGCTCAGTCGATCGACGCACAGACCCATCTGCTCACTGCCCAGGTGGAACTGCCGGCCGCCGCCAGCGACAGCCTGATCGCTGGCGCGCCGCTGGACGCACAAATCCGGACTGAGGATTTCACCGCCTGGGCGGTACCGCGCAATGCCGTATTGCATGACGAACAAGGCGACTATCTGTTCCAGGTCGAGAACGGCCACGCCAAGCGCATCCACGTCAAACTGCGCAGTCCGGACGGCAAGACCGTCGGGGTGGAGGGGCCGCTCGATCCGCAGGCAACGGTGATCGTGCTCGGGATCTACGAGCTCAACGATGGTGACGCGGTGCGGGAGACGGCCAAGTGAGTGTGGCCGCGTGGATGCAACGGCATCGGCGTTCGCTGCTGTTCCTGGCCTTGATGCTGACCATCGGCGGGCTCGCCAGCGCGTTCCTGATGCCAGTGGCCTTGTTTCCCAACGTGGCCTTTCCGCGTGTGCAGCTGACCCTGGATGCAGGTGATCGTCCGGCCGACCAGATGGCGATCGAGGTCACCACGCCCGTGGAGGAGGCCGTACGCCAGGTGCGTGGCGTGCGCGACGTGCGCTCCACCACCAGCCGCGGCAGTGCGGATATCGCGATCACTTTCGACTGGGGCGCGGACATGGCCGCCGCACTGCAGGAAGTCAATGGCGCCGCCGGACAGGTGCTGCCGGAGTTGCCTGCCGGTACGCGACTGTCGACCCGGCGCATGGATCCGACGACCTTTCCGGTGCTTGCCTACAGCCTGCGCTCGCACACCCTGTCGCCCAGTGCGCTGCACGACCTCGCGCAGTACCAGCTCCGCCCGTTGCTCAGCGGCATCACCGGCGTGGCGCACGTCGATGTGCAGGGTGGCGAGGTCGCCGAGTTCCACGCCGATGTCGATCCCGGCAAGCTGCGCGCGCTCGGACTGAGTCTGGCCGAGGTGACGTCCGCGGTCGCCAAGGCGGCGACGATCCAGGCGATGGGCCGGGTCTCCGATCACTACAAGCTGTTCCTGCTGCTCGCCGACAACCAGCCGACAACGCTGACCGCGCTGTCCAGCATCGTGGTGCGCGCGGGTCCGGATGGCGTGGTGCGACTGGGCGACGTGGCGCGGGTCGATCTCGGTCATGTGCCGCAGTGGATCAAGGTCAATGCCGATGGCCAGGACGCGGTGCTGTTGCAGGTCTACCAGCAACCGGCCGGCAACAGCGTGCAGATTGCCAAGGACTTGAAGCAACGCCTGGCTGACTTCGCGCCGCAGATGCCAGTCGGCGTCAAGGTCGCCAACTGGTACGACCAGACCCAACTGGTCACCGGCGCCGCCAGCAGCGTGCGTGACGCGATCCTGATCGGCATCGTGCTGGCAGGCCTGGTGTTGTTCGTGTTCCTGCGCAATACGCGGGTGATCCTGATCGCGCTGATCGTGGTGCCGGCGGTGCTGGCGGTCACCGTCTTGCTGCTGCGCGTACTCGGCATGAGTTTCAACATGATGACGCTCGGCGGCATGGCCGCGGCCGTCGGGCTGATCATCGATGACGTGATCGTGATGCTCGAACACATCATGCGTCGGCTCAACCAGGGCGAGGGCCACGTGCACGAACGCATTGCGGGCGCCGCGTGGGAGTTCACCCGTCCGCTGACCGGCTCCAGCGCGGCCACCGTGGTGATCTTCCTGCCGCTGGCGTTCCTGTCCGGCGTCACCGGCGCGTTCTTCAAGGCGCTGTCACTGACCATGGCCAGCGCGCTGATCATCTCCTACCTGCTGACCTGGGTGGCGGTGCCCCTGCTGGCAGGGCGATTGCTTGATCGTCGACACCTGGTCGAACATCCACCGTCGCGCTTCACCGCGCACATGATGGACGGCTATCACAAAGTTCTGGACCGCTGGCTGCGACGCCCACTGCTGGTGTTGCTGCTGATCGTGCCGCTGCTGCTGGTCGGTGGCTTCGCCTATACCCGGGTCGGCACCGGCTTCATGCCGAAGATGGACGAGGGCGGCTTCATTCTCGACTACCTGTCCAAGCCGGGCACGTCGCTGGACGAAACCAATCGCCTGCTCAACCAGGTCGAAACGATCATCCGCGCCAACCTGTATGTCGACACCTATTCGCGACGCACCGGCCTGCAGCTCGGTGGCGGCCTCACCGAGGCGAACCAGGGCGATTTCTTCGTGCGCCTGAAAAGTGGTTCACGACCCTCGACCGAAGCGGTGATGACCCAGGTACGCACGGCGGTGGAAGAGCAGGTGCCGGGTCTGGACATCGACCTGGCGCAGTTGATGGAGGACCTGATCGGCGACCTGGTAGCGGTGCCGCAACCGATCGAGGTCCAGCTGTACGGCGACGATCCGAACCAGCTCGATGCCACGGCGACCAAGGTTGCCGCGGCCATCGCCAAGGTCAACGGCGTGGTCGGCGTGCTCGATGGCATCAATCCGGCGGGCGACGCGCTGACCGTGCAGGTCGATCCAGCCAAGGCAGCGCTCGAAGGGCTCGACCCCACTTCGGTCACCGATCAGGTGGCGGCGGCCATCGACGGCACGGTGGCTGCACAACTGCCAGTGGGTGGGAAGGTGGTCGGCGTGCGCGTGCGCCTCCCTGAAAACGACCACCAACGACTGGAACAGGTCGCCGCGCTGCCCATTCGTGCGGCTGATGGCCATTTGTTCCCGCTATCCCGGGTTGCCACGCTGAAGCAGGTACAGGGGCAACCGGAAATCACGCGGGACAATCTCAAGCGCATGGTGGCGGTGACCGGACGCATCAGCGGCCGCAGCCTGGGCGCCGTCATGGGCGACGTGAAGCAGGTGCTGGCCCGGCCGGGTCTGTTGCCGCAGGGCATGTTCCATCAACTCGGTGGCGTCTACCAGCAGCAGCAGGCGGCGTTCCGCGGGCTGACCATCGTGATGCTGGCGGCCATCGCTCTGGTGTTTACCCTGCTGCTGTTCCTGTACGAAAGTTTCCGGGTGGCGCTGGCGATCCTGGCGATGCCGCTGCTGGCGCTGCCCGGCGTATTTGCCGGCTTGTGGATCACCGGGATCGAGTTGAACATTTCCTCGATGATGGGCATGACGATGATCGTGGGCATCGTCACCGAGGTCGCGATCTTCTACTTTTCAGAACTGCAGGATGCGGAGCAGAACATTGCCCTGCATGGGGCACTGCACGAGGCCGGCAAGCACCGCACCCGACCGATCCTGATGTCGACGCTGGCGGCGATCCTGACCCTGCTGCCGCTGGCACTGGCCATCGGCCAGGGCTCGCAGATGCAGCAGCCGCTCGCGATCGCGATCATTTCCGGGATGCTGCTGCAATTGCCGCTGGTGCTGCTGGTGATGCCAGTGCTGTATTCGGTGCTGCGCCGTCGCGAACAGGCGCCGAGCCAGGACTCAAACGATCCTGCACCTGCACTCTGATCGTCCCATCGCTTCCCCACCAAGGTGACTGCCGTGCAAAGACTGCTTCGTTCGCTCCTGCCTGCCGCGCTTGTGCTGGCGCTACCCATCGCCAGCAACGCGGCGACAGCGCCGCCGATGCCCACGCCACGCGTGCTTTCAAGGTTGCCGCTGGGTGGCACCGGCGGCTGGGACTACCTGACTTTCGATGCCGCCCATCGGCATCTGTTCGTCAGCCGCGGCGATCGCGTGCTGGTAATCGATGTCGACCAGCACAAGCAGATTGGAACGATCGCCAACACGGCGGGCGTGCACGGTATTGCGCTGGCTCCCGAACTGCAGCGTGGCTTCACCAGCAACGGCAAGGACGCGTCAGTCACCGAGTTCGATCTGGCCACGCTGAAGACCGTCGCCACTATTGCCGGCACCGGCCTGAACCCGGACGCGATCCTCTACGACCCGCCCTCGCACCACGTGTTCACGTTCAACGGCAAGAGCCACTCGGCCAGCGTGATCGATCCGGTCAAGGGCGCCGTGATCGCCACCATCGTGCTGCCCGGCAAGCCGGAGTTCGCCGTGTCCGATGGTGCCGGGCATATCTTCAACAACATCGAGGACACATCCGAGCTGGTCGAGATCGATACCCGCAGCAACAAGGTCGCCCATGTTTGGTCGCTGGCGCCATGCAAGGCGCCCAGCGGTTTGGCCATCGACCTTCGCCAGCACCGCCTGTTCTCGGTTTGCGACAATCAAGTGATGGCTATCACCGACGCACTCGACGGACATCAGATTGCCACCGTGTCGATCGGCGACGGCCCCGACGCGGTAGTGTTCGATCCGGTCGAGTCGATGATCTACAGCTCCAATGGCGAAAGCGGCACAATCACCGCAGTGCATGAAGACGATGCTGACCACTACCGCGTCAGCGCCACGATCCCGACCCAAGCCAGCGCGCGCACCGAGGCGCTGGACCCCAAATCGCACCGGCTGTACCTCTCCGCTGCGCGGCTGGGGACGACACGCCAGCCAAACGGGCGCCCGACGGCCGAGCCAGACAGCTTCAACATTCTCACCGTGGGGCGCCCTTGAAAGCGATGCGGCAGCCATTCAAATGCGCGGCCCTTTGCCAGCGTGGACAAGGCCACCGCTACGGTATGCACCGACCACGGCAGACCGAGACACGACCGGCGCATGTGCAGCGCGCGCGCTGACTCAGGCGTTGGCGGGAGCGGCGTTGGCGGGAGTGCACGCGGCTGGGAAATCTGCGCGCCCCGCCATCGAACGAAGCTGCGCTTCTTGCATGCCTCATGAAACGAGTCTTTGCGCACGGCTTCGCCTGCCAGTCGGCCCATGTCCGGGCAAGCCAATGGGGCGACAAGCCAGCTCGACTCGCCCGGTGCAGTCACGCCGGATCAAGGTAAACAAGAACGGATCGGGCAGAACATAGGGTCAGTGGTGCATCGACTGGTTGAATCTGCCACCAGGAGGACTCAGTCGGATTCCCTGTCGCTTCGCCCCAAAGCTGCTATCCGACACCTGCCCAACAGCGTCGTCATCGACGCAAGGGCGCGCCACGGACGGTGTCATTGAACTGGATCAAGCGGCGCGTTTGACGAAAAATCACTGGCGCCGGACTCGGCATGTGCGGGTTCGTTGGCGATCACGCATACGGATTCTTCGGTCGTTCCAGGTAACCTGCCGTATGGTCCACGCAGGCATCTGGCCGCGCGCGACATGCTTGAAACCGACATTCAAACCCTTGCCCAGCAAGATCGGGGACGCAGCGGAGCGACCTGATCGGCAGCTCCATCCGAGCGCGGCGTTTGACTGGCCGCGTTGCAGGCGATGCCATGATGCTCACCGGGGTTATCGAGGCACTCAACGCTGGACACCCGGTATCTGGAAAGAACGGGTCCGCCTTGAGGATGGCGCGGCCCAGGCCCGCTCGTGACAACAAGCCATTTGCAGGCAACCCGGCACTAGCTGAGCAAGAATCATGCCCTCGGTCACACTACTCGTCACCAGGCTTTGCCAATCGCTTGCACCAAGTAGCAGTATGAACAGGCTCGCCCGGTTGATCGCGGCGGAGTTGCCAAGGGTCGGTCGCAGGCCGAGTCCACTTCTCTCTTAGCAACAACGACAAGGGACAACGTTGAACACATTACATTTGCGGCCACTGGCTCGGTGGCTTGAAGCAGCTGGCTGTGCGTTGGTCATGACGCTTCCGGTGCCATCATGGGCCAGCCCCCAGTCCACCGGTGCACCGCCCTCGGCCGGCGCGATCCAGCACGACACGAAGCTGCCGACGACGCTGCCGCAGGCTCCGGGTCAAGTGATCAACCTGCCCGCACCGCAAGCGCAGCAGCTGGACACCTCGACCACGGTTGTGCTGCGCCAGATCCTCATCCAGGGCAACACGCTGTTGCCCACCTCCGCGCTGGCGCCACTGGTTGACCCGTTGCAGGGCCATACGGTCACGCTGGCCGACCTGCAGCAAGGCGCGGCAAAAATCACCGCGCTGTACCAGAAGCGCGGCTATCCGCTGGCCTACGCCTACCTGGCGGCGCAGCAGATCAAGGATGGTGTCGTCACCCTGACCGTGGTGGAGCCGCGCTACGACCAGATCAGCGTGACCGGCACGTCGCGGCTGGACCCGGCCCAGGCACGCCGCACGCTGGGCCTGCAGTCTGGTGCACCGATCACCCAGTCAGCGCTCGATCGCGGCCTGCTGTTGCTCAATCAAACGCCCGGCATACGGGTCGCCGGCACCCTGGTTCCCGGTGCGACACCCGCCACCACGACGCTTGAGGCGCACGTGAGCGACACCGCTGCCGTGCGTGGCAGCGTGTCTGCGGATGACTACGGCAGCCCGTTCACTGGTCGCACCCGCGCCTTGGCCAACGTCAGTGTCGACAATCCCTTCGGCTACGGCAGTCAGCTGTCCGCCAATGGGCTGACCACGGCCGGCGGTCTGCTGCATGCCGGAGGCTTCAGCGCGCAGTCGCCCGATGTCGGGGACGGTGGCCGCTTCGGAATCTATGCCTCACGCACCCACTACCGCTTGGGCGGCACCTTTGCCGCCTTGCACGAAAGCGGGCGGGCCGGACAGGTCGGGGTGGATTTCACCATCCCGCTCATTCTGGAGCCCGGACGTATCCTGCAAGCGCGCGTCGACCTGCTGCGCAACCGCTTTCGCGAGACGAGTGCGGTGGCGCAGCTCAACGATCGTTCCTATGTGAATCTGTTCCGCTTCACCTTGAACGGCGCCATGGCCGACGCGGCCGGTGGCTTGACCTCAGGCGGCGTGGTGCTGACGCGGGGCGACGTGCACTTTGACACCGCCAGCGCCGCCGTGGCAGATGCCGCCGGCGCGCAGACGGCCGGGACCTTCTGGAGCACGCAGGTCCAGGTTGGCCGCACCCAGCCGCTGCCCGCCGGTCTGAGCTTCAAGGCCGATCTCAGCGGTCAGCTGTCCTCGAAGAACTTGAATGACAGCGAGAAGTTCTATCTGGGCGGGCCCGATGCCGTCATGAGCACGCCGGTGGGCGAAGCCGGCGGTGATGCCGGCGCCCTGCTGCGACTGAGCTTGAGCCACGCCATCCCGCTGCCGGCGTCCCAGCAGTTGCAAGTGGCCGCGCTGCTGCAAGGTGGCCAGATCTGGCTCAACCACAGCCCTTATGGCACCACCTCCGCACCCAACCGCCAACACCTGGCCGGTGCCGGCGTGGGCCTGACCTACCAATGGGCCCAGCGCATCAACGCCCGACTCGGCTACGTCCACCGACTGGGCAGTGCTCCGTCCACCCGTGGCGCAAATTCGCACGGCGAGCTGTGGGCCAGCTTGCAAGTCAATTTCTAACCGTACTGCCCTGATTTTGGAGTGCATCTCATGAACCACGTCTACCGACTAGTCTGGAGCAAGGTTCGCAACATGCTGGTCGCGGTCGCCGAGACCGCCGGCTCGCACAGCAAGGGCGGTACGCCGCGCGCGCCGCGTCACCTCCGCGCCCTGCTCGCCCTGTTGCTGATCCTGGGTGCGCCGTTGGCGGCGGCACAGGTTCCGCTCGGGCAGGGACAGTTGGTGGTTGCCGCACCAGTGCAGGCAGCGTTGGCACCGGTGCGCACGGCGCTGGTGTCGGTGCAACGGGTTGACCCTGGCGTTTCGACGCCCACGGTGGTCGCGCCGTTGCCCACGGCCGGTCATGTAGTCGCCGGTCAGGCCACATTGAGCCAGAGCGGCAACACCCTCACCATCGCGCAGTCAACCAGCAAGGCGGTGCTCAACTGGCAGTCGTTTGATATCGGTGCCGGGTACACCGTCAACTTCGAACAGCCCAACGCCAGCAGCGTGGCGCTCAACCGCGTGCTGGGCAGCAACCCGAGTGCGATCTTTGGCCACCTCAACGCCAACGGGCAGGTATTCCTGACCAACGCCAACGGTGTGTTCTTCGCGCCGGGTGCCGAGGTGCACGTCGGTGGGCTGGTCGCCAGCACGCTGGGTATCAGCAACACGGATTTCCTCAGCGGCAACTACCACTTCAGCGGTACCAGCACGGCGGGCGTACACAACGCCGGGGCCATGACGGCCGCCCAAGGCGGCTATGTCGCCTTCATCGGCAACACGGTCGACAACACCGGTACCGTGCGTACCCCCGGTGGCACCACGGCGCTGGGTGCCGGTGCTGGCGTGGATATCACCCTGGCCGGCGATCAGCTGGTCAACTTCCGGGTCAGCGATGCCGCGTTGCACGCGCTGGCGGCCAACGGTGGCGTGATCCAGGCTGACGGTGGCCGGGTCATTCTCAGCGCCCAAGGCAGGAATGCCGTACTGCAAACGGTCGTCAACAACAGCGGGCAAATCCGCGCGCAGACGCTCGAAAACCACGACGGCAAGATCGAACTGCTGGGCGGCGACTCCGGTACCGTGCAGGTGGCCGGTACGCTGGATGCTTCGGCTCCGCAAGGCGGCAATGGCGGGCAGATCGAAACCAGCGGCGCCAGCGTCAAGATTGCTGACGGCACGGTTATCACCACGAAATCCAGCACCGGAAACAGCGGCAACTGGCTGATCGACCCCACTGACTTCACCATCGCCGCCAGTGGCGGCGACATGAGTGGTGCCACGCTGTCCACCGCATTGGGTAGTGGCGGCGTCACCATCCAATCCACAGCCGGTGGCTCCGGCGTCCATGGCGACGTCAACGTCAACGACACGGTGACGTGGAGCGCCAACACGCTCACGCTGAACGCGTACCGTGACATCAACATCAACACCGCCATGAACGGCTCGGGCACCGCCGGGCTGGCGCTGCAATACGGGCAAGGCTCCACCAACGGTGTGATCGGCGGCACCGCCGCGACCTATAACGTCAACGCGCCGGTGAACCTGGCCAACGGCGGTAGCTTCAGCACCCAGCTGGGCACCAACGTCGGCAACCTCGTCAGCTATACCATCCTTACCAGCCTCGGCGCGGAAAGCTCGACCACCGGCACCGACCTGCAGGGCATCAGCGGCGATCTGGCGGGCAACTACGTGCTGGGCAGCAACATCGATGCTTTGCCAACATCCGGCTGGAACGGCGGTGCCGGCTTTGCGCCGATTGGCAGCAACAACTTCAATGCCTACACCGGCATCTTCGACGGTCTGGGCCATACCATCAGCGATCTGACTATTGCCCGATCCGGCACCGATAACGTCGGTTTGTTTGGCTACGTGAACGGCGGCACGCTGCGCAACCTCGGGCTGGTCGGCGGCAGCGTCAGCGGCTACAACAAGGTCGGCGGGCTGGTCGGTTTCAACTCCAACGGCGGCACGATCACCGACGCCTACGTCACCGGCAGCGTCAGCGTTAGCGTTAGCGGCCACTATTACGTCGGCGGGCTGGTCGGTTTCAACAACAACGGCACCATCACCGACGCCTACGTCACCAGCAGCAGCAGCGTCAGCGTCAGCGGTAGCCTCAACGTCGGTGGGCTGGTCGGTTACAACGGCGGCACCCTCAGCGACGCCTACGCCACCGGTCGCGTCAGCGGTAGCGGCGGTAATGTCGGTGGCCTGGTCGGTTTCAACTCCAATGGTACGATCAGCGACGCCTACGCCACTGGCAGCGTCAGCGGCAGCGGTAGAAATGTCGGCGGACTGATCGGTCAAATTGGCAATGGCAATATCAGCAACGTCTACGCCACCGGTCGCGTCAGCGGTAGCAGCGGTCATGTCGGCGGTCTGGTCGGTTCCAACTCCAATGGCACGATCAACAACGCCTACTGGGATAGCTACAGTACCGGTCAAGCGGCGGCTCTCGGAGCCGGCTCCAATTTCGCCGCAACCGCCATCACCAGCGACCCGACTAAATCCAGTAACTCCAATTACGCCTTCAAGCAGAGCGCCTACGCCAACTTTAACTTCACCACGGGCACGGGCACGGGCACGTGGTTCATGGTTGATGGCAGCACCCGACCGTTCCTCGCTTCCGAATACAGCACCACCATCAGCAACACGCATCAGCTGCAGTTGGTGGCGATGGATCTTGGCGCCAGCTACACGCTGGCCAGCAACCTGGATGCCAGCGAAACCGCGCGCGCGGTCAACAGCAGCGTGGCCGCTGATGCTTCCGGCATGTGGAGCAAGGCGGGCTTTGTGCCGATCGGCACCAATGGCAATGGCTTCACCGGCGTCTTCGACGGACTGGGGCATACGGTTTCCAACCTCACCATCAACCGACCGAGCACCGATTTCGTTGGCTTGTTTGGTCACGTGAACGGCGGCACGCTGCGCGATATCGGTCTGGTAAGCGACAGTATCACTGGAAACGATAGGGTCGGTGGGCTGGTCGGTAACAACAGCAACGGCTCGATCAGCGACGCCTACGCCACCGGTAGTGTCAGTGGTGGCGGTCACGTTGGCGGTCTGATCGGCTTCAACTATGGCGGCACCATCAGCGGCGCCTATACCACCGGCGACGTCAGCGGCGGCGATGAATATGTCGGCGGTCTGATCGGCTTCAACTTTGGTGGCACCATCAACAATACCTACACCAGTGGCAGTGTCAGTGGCACCCGTTACGTTGGCGGTCTGCTCGGTTCCAACTACCAAGGCATGATCAACAACGCCTACACCAGCGGCAGCGTCAACGGCAGCTCCTTTCGGATCGGCGGGCTGGTCGGTTACAACGTGGAAGGCACCATCGAAAACGCCTACACCACCGGCAATGTCAGCGGCAGCGCCAACGTGGGTGGCTTGGCCGGTGGGAACAACGCCGGCACCATCAGCAATGCTTACGCCACCGGCAGCGCTACCGGCAACAATAGTGTGGTTGGCAGGTTGGTCGGATCCAACAGCAATGGCGCAATAATCAACAACGCCTACTGGGATACCACCACGTCGGCGTCAGGGGCGACCGTTGGCATCGGCTACGATAACCTTGGCAGTATCTCTGGTGGCGGTGGCCTGACCACAGCGGCGCTCGCGGCGGCGTTACCAACGGGCTTTGCCAGCGGTGTCTGGGGCAACGGCGACAACCAGACCACGCCGTATCTGCTGAGCCATGCCAGCTTCGGTACGGTCAGCGGCTCGGCGATTCTGGGTACGGATAGCAGTGCCACGCCGACGCATTACGGGGTGATCCTGACCCTGGACCAATTGCAGAACATCAACAGTACCGGGCTGAGTAGTGACTACGTGCTGGGTGGCAATATCGATGCCAGCGCCACCAGCGGTTGGAACAGCGGTGCCGGTTTTGCGCCGATTGGCAACAGCAACAACGCTTTCAACGGTGTTTTCGACGGGCTGGGGCATACCGTTTCCGGCCTGATCATCAACCGGCCGAGCACCGATGACGTGGGCTTGTTCGGCCACGTGAACGGCGGCACGTTGCGCAACATCGGGTTGGTGGATGGCAGCGTCAGCGGCAAAAACTTTGTCGGCGGGCTGGTCGGTATCATCTTCACCGGCACGATCAGCGATAGCTACACCACTGGAAGCGTTAGCGGCGACAGCGTTGTCGGTGGGCTGGCCGGCAATACATCTAACACCACGATCCACGACTCGCACACCACTGGCAGTGTCAGCGGCGGCGCTGCTACCGGCGGGCTGGTTGGTCATAATTCAAACGGCAGTATTGGCAATGTTTACGCCACCGGCAGCGTCAGCGGTAGCAGCAATGTCGGCGGGCTGATTGGTGAGCACTTTTACGGCACGATCAGTGACGCCTACGCCACCGGTAACGTCAGCTCAAGCGCAGGCAACAACATCGGCGGGCTGGTGGGTTACAACGGGCCCGGCCCTATCAATAACGCCTACGCTACCGGCAGCGTCAGCGGCAACGGCAATGTCGGCGGGCTGGTCGGTT
>JBDTKM010000047.1:0-15469 GCA_039935315.1 Rhodanobacter sp.
GTGTCGGGGTTCGCCTTGCCATGCATGGCGGGCTCGGCGTTTTGCGCCCACACCGGCAGCGCTGTGATCAACGCCAGCAGCGCAATCGTTGCCTGAACAGGGACATGTCGCTTCATCGGAATCCTCACGGTGTGGGCGATCCGGGTGGGGACGGACGCGCGGTCTCGCGTCTCCCGCCATGCCCGCATCAGGCAGCAACGCTCCGCGCAGAATTACCGCACGCAAGCAACGCTGCAACCAATAAGCCTAACCCAGTCAAGCCTCGACGCGATATCCCCAGGTGCAGCATCCGACGTGAGGGAAGTATCCACTCCACCACACCACGACCTACGATGCACTGAGCTCCTCGCAGACAAGGCCGTCGTTGCATTCGAGCGTCGCTGGATGGCTGAGTTACGTCACGTCAGAGCTGATGATCATGCTGAGTGACCAAGCGATGTGAACGCAGCAGGTGTTCGGGGAGCTGATCTGGGTGACAGCCAACGGACCCGGCGTCTGGCGGATGTCCGGGCGCGGCCGAACCGGCAGACGGGAGCCTCGATGGCTCGGCATTGCGAGAGCCAGTCAGCGGCGCTGTTGGGCAGCCGGCAATCGATGCGTGATCAGGGAGCGGCACTGTGAGCGATCCCGGAGGGTGGTCAGGGGTGCGGCGCACACCAAGCTTCGTCGTACGCTGGTGTTTTGCCGGCCGTCGAGGACGCAGCCAGCGTGAGCCACGCACACGCTGCAGCAGCAAGTCGGGGGCCGATCGGAAGTCGGTCGAATTCCAGGCGCGGTGGCTACCTGGTGCCTTCGATTCTGTTGTTTGAGTCCACCGGTGAGCGCGCGCTGATCGCGCCCAGTCACTGGTGCCGTGACCCGGCGACCTGTGGCAAGAAGAACCCACTCACGCAGCGAGAGGATGAAGACCCGGGAGAGGAGCAGGCCTCACGACGCATGGCCGATCGCCCGGGCGACATCATGAAACGCGGAATGCAGTGCTCCGCGCCGGGCCCTGTTGGCCATCCGGGATGGCCCTCCCGAAGCCTTGCGTGACCGCGCCGTTCTCTGCGTCGGGCCCACCAGTCGCAATCGCGCGCGGTGGCGATTTCTACAGCCGCTCCGACTGGGAAATTCAGATTGTCGAAGACAAAATCGACCAACCGCCAAAAGCGACTTGAGATTCCGAGTGCCGCAGCAAGTTTTCGATGTTTCCTTCAAACCCGGTGCACTTCATAAGAAAAAACAGCCTGCCACGGTTATCTTGCACTCGAAGCGGAGGATCACCGGACCGATGGTAAGATTACGTACCATCGGGTGGCGCGCCAGGCATCTGCAGCGGCACTCAATTGATTACTGTCTTCTGATACCTACTGCGTCGCAAGATCAGCGCACGGGGCCTGCAGACCGAGATTTACGTTTGTAACCAACCCAACATCTATCGCCGCATCAACATGGGATCCCGTGAATCCATGATACCTATCGACCGTCGTCGATTTTTGCAAATGCTGACTGGCGCCGTCGGCGCTGCGGCCTCGGGTGAAGTACTTCCGGCGAGCGTCAGGAGAGCGCTGGAAACGCCCGCTCATCGAAGAACCGGCACGATCCAGGATGTCGAGCATGTGGTAGTGCTAATGCAGGAGAACCGCTCTTTCGACCACTATTTCGGTTCGCTACGAGGAGTGCGCGGATTTTCTGATCCACGTCCGCTCCATTTTCCTGACGGCAAGCCAGTCTGGTACCAAACCAACGCAAGCGTATACACGCCAAAGTTCTACTCATGCGACGTCCCGCCGTATGCCAACTACGTTCTCCCCTTTCACATCGATACTCGCGAAAGTGGTGACCACCAACGCAGTACCGACCATAGTTGGAGCACGGGCCATCTGTCTTGGAATCAAGGGAAATACGACCAATGGATTACTCAGAAGCAAGACGTTCTGACGATGGGTTACCTGCGTCGCGCCGACTTGACGTTTCATTATGCGCTGGCAGATGCTTTCACCATTTGTGACAATTATTTCAGCTCGGTGCCAGCTGACACGGCGATCAATCGCATCTACCTATGGTCGGGAACGTCCGACCCGCGCAACGTGCTGGGCAGGATTCCCAACGGTCCGGGCCTCGCTGAGCGTCCACGAACGAACGGCTACACGTGGACAACTTATCCGGAGCGCCTGGAATCAGCAGGTATCAGCTGGAAGTTGTATCAGGGCGGGACTGGTGAACCTGGCTCACCGACCGACAACTTCACTGATAATTCCCTGGAGTTCTTTGCCAACTACCAAGTCGCGGAAGGTGCCGATCCGCATGGTCCGCTGGTCAACAAAGGAGCCTCACAACACACGCTGAAAGAACTGCGGGACGACGTTCTGAAAGGAAGATTGCCGCAAGTTTCGTGGATAGTCGCGCCATTCTTGTATTGTGAGCACCCCGCCTCGACCGCCAGCGATGGTGCCGCCTATATCAATCTGGTACTGGACGCGCTGACCGCAAGCGCGGATTCGTGGAGCAAGACGGTCCTCTTTCTCTGCTACGACGAAAACGACGGTCTGTTCGACCACATAGTACCTCCCATGCCACCGTCAACTAGCGAACTCAATCGACACGGCATGGTCTCGTCATCGCTGGTGGACAGCCTCCGTGACGAATTTCTTGATCTGGACGTCCATACATCGATGGTACATCCACTTGTTCCCGGCACGGATCCCGGAGGCTTGCAGCCGCTTGGGCTGGGCATGCGCGTACCCATGATCGTAGTGTCGCCATGGACGACTGGAGGCTGGGTATGCTCGCAGACCTTCGACCACACTTCGATACTCAAATTCCTGGAATCGCGTTTTGGCGTTGCTGAACCCAACATCAGTGCTTGGCGCCGCGCCGTGTGCGGTGATCTGACCAGCGCATTCGATTTCGGACTTCATCCCGACATTGCCATGCCGCATCTTCAAGTGCCGAAATCGCGGCAAGGGGTCTTTTTACCGATTTCTGCGCCCGCGGTCCCGACGATGCCGACACAGGAAGCCGGGTTGCGACCGGCGCGACCGATCCCTTACGACTGGCAGGTGGATCCCCGAGTTGACGCGAGCGGTGAGCGGCTTTGGTTCGATTTCATCAATACTGGCAAGGCAGCAGCAACGTTTTATGCGTACAACAATGCAGCCGACACCAGTTATCCACGTCGCTATGCCGTCGTCGCCGGTGACAGGATTTCCGATTATTGGCTATTGGATACGCGAGAAGCAGCCTATGACATCATCGTCTATGGACCGAACGGCTATCTTTGTCACGCACGTGGTGAAACCCCTGCCACAAAGAGAGAAGCCGTGTTGGCAGAAGCTTTGCTTCGATATGAATCGGAACACTGTCAGCTCAGGATTATCGTGAGCAACGCGGGCAGGCTTACTTGCTCAGCCGTCCTGGCTAACGCTTATGCCAGTAATACGAGCACGCTGTCGTTGGCACCCGGTGCCTCAATCGAGACGATATACGACTTGACTTCAAGTAGTGGCTGGTACGACGTCTCACTGACACTCGAGAGTTCAGACATCTATCTACGTCGTTTTGCCGGTCATCTTGAAACCGGGCGACCGAGTACGAGTGATCCGGGACCCCTGTCTGTGTCGCATCGTTCTACGCCTGCAGTGCCGCCGACACCTGCCGCTGGATAGCTCGTGGTGGGCCTGCGCTTTCAGCGCGCACACACCATTTCGGCGTTCGCAGGCGAGATACACGCAGTTGCCCCTCCTCGATTGTCGCAGCCCCGGCGCGCGTCGCGTCCAAGCTCATCGATATGGCAACGTCACCCATTCCCCGCCCCCCTTTAGATCTGCAGCGACCAGCTGTGACGCGCCGAGGCCAGCACCGGCACGATTCACCGATCATGTTGCAGGCCGGTCTTGAAACCACTGAATCAAATAGTTTCGCCTTTCATTGCTCTCAACGAAATTCGGTATCTTGATGAGACTGCAGCGGAAAGGTCTGGTGTGCTATTGCGTACTCAATGCGCTGGCGGCGGGAACGATGGCGGCTCGCCATCGCTATCGCTGCCCCAGTGCTTGTTCACCTTGTCGCCCATGACGTAGTTCAGCGCTCCACCGTGTTCCACCAGCGCCGGCGTCAGCCAGGGCCGAGTGTGAGGCTTCCCGTCGACCTGAAGCGATTGAACGTAGGGTGTGGCCGCGGAAGCGTTGGCCGCGATAATGGTCACGTCGCCTCCGCTACCGTGGATCACCGCGCGCGGAAACAGTGGGCTGCCCAGCAGCAGCTCGGCGCGCCCGGGAATTTCCGGATACATGCCCAGTGCTGCCCACACGTACCAGGACGACATCTCGCCCAAGTCATCGTTGCCGGGAATGCCGTCAGGGGAATTTTTCCAGATCGTGTCGACCACGATGCGCACGGCGTCCTGCGTCTTCCACGGCTGGCCGGTGTAGTCGTATAGCCACGGCGTAGCCACCGAAGGTTCGTTGTTGAGCTCGGCGTGCAACGGGCCGGCGTTGGTCAGCGCCCACTTGCCGTCACTGGTGTGGAAAAACGCATCCAGCCGCTTCGTCGCAGCCGCTTTCCCGCCAAGGGCGCCGAACAAGCCATGGATATCGAAAGGCACCATCCATAGATAAACGGCCGCGCCGGCCTCCACGAAACCATCGTCGGATGCGGGATCGAATTTAGGCCAACTGCCATCCGCATTGCGGTTCTGGATATAGCCGCCATCCGGCGCAGCCCTGGAATTGAAGATATTGCGCCAGTAACCCGCACGGGTCATCCACTGCTGGCGGCCTTTTTCATCGCCCACGCGCTGGGCCAGTTCGGCGAGCGCGAAATCCGCGGTGGCATCTTCCAGAGTCTCCGCAGCACCGGCCCACGCGTGCGATTTGGCGGCTATGTAGTGCAGCTTCAGCCACTGGTCAAGTGACGGTCGCTGGCCCACGCATTCGACGTTGCAGCCGGCGTCGGAAAGGTCGTTGGCGGTGACCGTGGTGGCCGCCTTGACCAGCGACTGGTAAGCGCCTTTGAGATCGAACTGGTTGCCGCCAAAGGCCGCGATGTCAGCCAGTGCCGGCACCGACGGGTCGCCGCTCATCACGTGGGTGCCGCCGGAGTTGTGTGTCCAGCGGTCCCATTCGCCGTGGTTCTGCCGCGCCTGGTTGTAGAGCGACTGCGCAATGTCACTGCCGCGCCGGGGGTCCAGCCAGGTCACCAACTGCAGGTGCGAACGATAAATGTCCCAGCCGGAGAAGTTGGCGTACTGCGCTTCTTGCGGAGCCTGAACCTGATGCGTTTTCTGGTCGAAGCCGCGGTACTGCCCGTTGACGTCGCTGTAGAGGTTGGGATGCATCATCACGTGGTACAGCGCAGTGTAGAACGTGGTGCGCTGGTCGCTCGTGCCACCATCGATGGCGATGCCACCCAGGGCCTTGTTCCACGCTGCAGCCGCTGCATCGCGCACGCTGGCAAAGCTGGCCCCGCGCGGAATTTCTGCCTGCAGGTTCGCTCGTGCATTGGTCAGGCTGACATAGGAAATGCCCACCCGCATGGTTACCTTTGCACCCTGGTTGCCAAAGCCAATCCACGCGCCAGAGCCCCTGCCGATCGGGAAAAAGCCCTTCTTGCCATAGGTGGTCCCGCCACTGGCGGTGGCCGCGCCCTTCGTTACCTTGTCGTCGACCCAGGCGCCACCCACAGTAAACGGCTGGTCGAACTGCGCGACGAAATACAGCGTGTAGTAGCTCTTGCGATCCGCTTTGGCCAGGTAGCCACAAAAATTGCCGCTGGTGACCGACCCGGTCACCGTGCCCTGCCTGGCGTCGACCTTGACATGGGCGTCGCTGCTGCCGACTTCGGAATCAGACGTGCGCACCAGCAGGTTTGCCGGTTTGCCCTCGGGAAAATCAATTTGCGCCATGCCGCTGCGCAAGGCGGCGGTCAACGCCACGCTGACACCATTGGCCATGCGAACCTTGTACAGGCCCGCACTCGCACTTTCGTCAGCATGGAGAAAGTTGCTGGCGTACCGCGCATCGGTGGCGTCGCTGCTGGGCGAGGTGGTGACCGCCTCGGTAATCGGCATCAGCGGAATATCGCCGCTGGCACCAGCACAGCCCGTTCCAGAAAGATGGGTGAGCGCGAACCCGCGAATGCGGGTGGCCTTGTACTGATAGCCCCCCGGCGCCGCCGTGCGGTTGTGCTTGCCCCGGCTGGTTTCGGGGCTGAACTGGAGCATGCCAAAAGGCAACACCGCCCCGGGAAAGGTGTTACCGCCGTTGGCACTGCCGATCAGTGGATTGACCGCGATGGCGAGCCCGCCGCCGATGGTTGCGGCGCACGCGCCAAAAACGCCTGTACCTAGCGCGGATGCCAGCAGGCATCGAATAACAAGCCGGGATCCGGTCATTGGTCACTCCAAGTCGAACTCAAATGAAGAACTCCCTCGTCGGCCTCCCGAGGGATGATCGGCGCCACATGGCCGAGTCCAGGAACCTCGGCGGTCAGCCGTCTATCCAGATCCCCTTGACCAGCAGCAGCTGTCGCGTTCAAGTGGCTACCCGCCAAAATCCCAGTCGGCCTGGATATACACCGCACGCCCCAGCGCGTTGTAGTCGCCCTCGTCGAAGTAGGGGTAGCCGCCGTTGGTACGATCCACCGGTGGACGCTTGTTGGCCAGGTTATTGACGATCAGCGAAATCGCCGTCTGCGCGTTGACGTGATAGCGCACGCTGGTGTTGAACAGCACCCACGGCGCGATGTTCTTGGCAGTACCGGCCTGGTTATAGGTTTCCCCATTGCGGATGCCGTAGACGGTGGAGGACCACTTGCCGATATTCCAGGTGACGGTGCCGCTGACACGGCTCTTGAATTCGTCCGAGTTGGCGCAGCACAAGTAGTTGATCGTGGGGTCGCCCTGCTTTTCCTTGTAGGTGTGATTGAGCGCGTCGTAGTAATCGACAGAGAAATTGAACTTGCCAAAACTGCCCACATCAACCCGGTATTTCAGATTGGACTGGATACCGGTCTGATATTCGGACGACACATTGATGGGATACGTCGACACCGACTGGATGCCGCCCGGATTGACCGGATCGCTGGCCGGCAGACGCGTCACCTCGCCGAGCACCTCCTGGCAGGTCGGCGAGTTGACATCGTAGGCGGTCTGTCCGTTCTCCGAAGTTCCCAGACGGCAGTTCGCCTCCTGGGCAAGAATCTCGTCATTACCCAGCGTTTCAACTTCGTTCGAGATACGGACGGCGTTGTAGTCCACTGACCAGCTCAAGGCATTGTCTTCGCTGGACCAGACAAAGCCGTAGGTGAACGACTTGGCGGTAATGTCCTTCAGCTTGGTGTTGCCTGAGGAGATCGCCAGAGTGGAAACTCCTGACTGAGGACACTGGTCGTAATTTTCCGACGTGAACCCGGCGACGCGGCACTTGTAGTAGTCGGTGGAGTCGGTATATCCGCTGCTTCTGGTGGAAAACAAGTAGAACATGTCAGGTGCCCGGAACGCGGTGGCATAGCTGGCGCGCAGCAGCAGGTTGTCTACCGGCCGGAATTCCAGCCCGCCCTTGTAGGTGGCCTTGCCGTTGCCGGTTCCCGCGTAGGTGTACTTGTCGTAGCGGCTCGACACGGTCGCGGTCAGTTTTTCCAGCAGTGGCACGCGCAGCTCCACCGCGGCGGCGTGCTGCTTGCGTGCGCCGGCGGCGACCGTGCTGCCGCCCTCACCCCGGAAGAAGCCCGAATCAGCAAGCGCGCTGGACGAACGATTGTTGAAGCGTTCGTTGCTTGCCTGCAGCAGCGCGGCAAAACCCACGTCACCCGCCGGTAGATGGAACAAGTCCGGCGTATTGACGTTGACGGTCTCATTCTGGGTCCAGTTGGTGGACTGTGCGCGGTTGAGCGCCACGAACGACTTGTAGATTGAGCCATCGATTGGCGTGTACAGGCGGTCCAGGTTGGGTGCATAGATGGGATAGCCATCCACCGTGCCAAGCTGCGAGCCCAGGTAGTACTGGTCCACCCCGTTTGCGGCCACCTGGTCATGGGTCTTGCGCACCACCGTGCTGGCCGAGCGGTTGTAGTACGCGTCATAGTTCCAGTCCGAGTCGCCAATGCCGCCTCGTATGCCGAACGTAGCGTTGTAGGTGCGGGTGAACACGCGCTGGAAGGTGGCGTCGCTGCCTACCTCCTCGGGCGAAAAAATGCGCTGCCACAGCTCGTACTGGCCGGAGTTCTGGTTATAGAAGGTGTTGTTCCAGGACGGACTGCCGCCGCTGTAGGTCGGGTCGCTGTAGCTGTAGAGAAGGTCCGAATACAGCTGCGTGTGGTCATTGATGTGGTAGCGCAGGAACAACGAACCGTTGGCGTCCTTGCTCTTGTTCGCCAGCGAAGCAAGCCCGACGTTCTTGGTCGAACCGCAGTAGTAGCCGATACCCGGGCGATAGCTGTAGCCGGTGGAACCGAAGAACTCGTTCGCCAGCGGTGCGCATGTAGCCGCACCTGGGTCGATGTATTTGGAGCCGCTGGGCCCCTGGAGCAGGCGCAGATAAGTACGCGATGGCACACCGCCGTGACCGGTCGGGTCGTCGGTGGTGGAGTCGATGTAATCGCGCTGATACGCAAAGATCGGCGAACTTTCCGATACCTGGATACCGCCACTGATATCCAGGTTGCCCCAGCGCGTGCCACTGGACAGCGAGAGGCGCTTGTTCTCTCCGCCACCCTCGCTGTAATTGCCCACGCGCAGCCCGATATGGGTGCCTTCGATATGATCCTTCATCACGATGTTGACGACGCCCGCAATCGCGGACGAGCCGTAGATCGACGACTGGGCGCCTGTCAGGATATCGATATGATCGATCAGGCTGACCGGGATATTGGCAATATCGGTAATGCTGGTGCCGCCGTTGTAGGCGAGCGGGTAGTCGGCCATGGGGCGGCCGTTGAGCAGGGTCAGCGTAAAGCTCGGACTCAAGCCGAACAGGCTGATGGTTTCCGCGCCGGGGGTGTAGCCGCCAGTGAACTGCGGATCCTGGACTGATCCGTTGGCGACCGGCAACGCTCGCAACGCTTCAAACGTGTTGCCGAAGCCCTCGCGCTGGATATCCTGCGCGGTGATGGTGGTGATCGGCGACGGTCCTTCGATCTGCGCGCGCGGTATCAGAGAACCGGTGACAGTGACGGCCTTGAAGGTTTTGGCCTTGGCTTTATCGGCGGCACTGAGCTTGGGGCTGGCGTTCGGGGCAGTGGCCTCTTCCTGCCCTGGTTCCCCGGCGTTTGTACTTGCCTTTGCGTTTTCCGTCGCCGGCTCTGGCGCTGATGTCTGTGACGAGATGGCAGCCGTTGGCGACGTCTGTACGGCGAAGGCAGTTTCAGGTGTGACCAGGCCGGCAGCGAACGCCATGCTGGTCAAGGCGAGCGCGACATACAGCGGTCGGCGTGCGAAAACGGGCGCAAGGTAAGCCATTTCTCAATCCCCATTCGTCAGGCTGATTGCCCACAAGCATCAACGGTGCTACTGGGCCGGCCATCATCCCTTCAACCGTTTCCACCCCGAAAGTGCGCTTGCGGGGGGAGAAACTCATGCGCGAGGAGAGCCACTGACGACGGTTGAAGCTATGCATGACGCGACCATTTGGTAACGTTACCCGCTTGAGTGGGGGACTGCAACAGTTGTTTTGCCTGCCTGCGGACGGCCGCATTTGGCCATCCGCTGCCCCGCATCACGCACGGAAGGCTGCAAGGCGATGGCTGTGCATAGAGCATTCCCCGCCGCAACATCCGAAAGTCC
This sequence comes from Rhodanobacter sp., assembly GCA_039935315.1. GTDB lineage: Bacteria > Pseudomonadota > Gammaproteobacteria > Xanthomonadales > Rhodanobacteraceae > Rhodanobacter. Next base: position 9,764 of record JBDTKM010000047.1, read on the forward strand.
GGCGACAACGAGAGTCCCGCCGCCAAAACTGACGACGACACCATGGATGCCCGCCACGAGCTGCCAGGAATGCTCTGATGCTGGTTGTGGTTGCTGCAGACGTTGCTGACCTGGCTGTCGATGATCACGTCGTGCTGTGCATCCGACTCCGCCTGGGCTATCGTCCCCGCTCCAGAGGCCGCCTCAGCCCAGTACTTCCTTTGGCCGTCCGTCTGACGCTGTTCGATTGCAACGCCCACTTGCACCCTCCGGCGATCACGCCGCCACCGGCCTGGCACTTCATCATGTCGAAAAAGCACACCCATTCCACAGCCCCGTCGACTGTCGCCGATCCTGGTCGCCGCGACGTTCTGCGGCTCTCCAGCATCGCGGGCCTGGCGTTCGCCGGTTCCGCGTTGCTGCCAGCCAGTGCGCGGGTTCCAGCTGGCCCGCTGTCCACCCGCTCGACTGCGGACGAGGCTGGCGCCGTTGCGCCGTCGCCAGATACGACAACCCCTATTCGTCCGCCTGCCGTGCCATTGGCGGTGCGCCAGCCCTATCTGAGCAGTTGGTTGCCGGCGACGCTGCTTCCCGGTACCTCGCCGCAGTTCTGGCAAGGCAGTCCAGCCCAACTGGATGGTATGGCTGCCAGTCCCACGGGCATGGTGGGGCTGGCCCGCATCGACGGAGTGGCTTATCTGTTCATGGGGGACGGCAAGATTGTCCAGAACATTCCCGATGGCAATCACGGACCGCAGCACACGGTCGAGGACTTTCCACGGGCCATGCAACAGACTGCATTACGCGTTACGGCGACGCAATCGTGCTTCACCTTGCAGGGTGGCGGTGTCGAGCTGTCGGTGGATTTTCTTTCGCCGGTAGAACCAGGCGATGCACGTCGCCAGTCGATTCCGATGAGCTATGTCCACGTGTCGGCGCGAAGCGCAGATGGCGCAGGCCACGCCGTGCAGGTCTACATGGAAATTACCGGCGACTGGGCCAGTGGAGATCATTCGCAGGAGGTTCTGGTCGCGCGTGGCGATTCAACGGCGGCGCGAACCTGGACGCTGGCGCTGGCCAAGCCGCAGCCGCTGACCGAGCAGCACGAATTCGCGGCCTGGGGACAGGTTCTCTGGTCGACGCTCGGGCACGATGGCGTCAGTCTGCAGGCAGGGCACCGGCTGAAGGTGCGGCAGCGCTTCGTGGAGCATGGCTCACTTGACGACAGCAACCGCGTGGCGCGGACCACGATCAAGTCGCTGCCGGCCATGGCGATGGCCGTCGACCTAGGTCGTTGCGACGCTGCCGCCACCAGCGCCAATTTCGTTGTGGGCCAGGTGCGCGAGCAGTGCATCAACTATCTCGGAAAGCCACTGAATGCGTTGTGGACGCGCCACTTCAATGGCTGGAAGACGATGCTGGATTTCTTCCATGGCGACGCTGCGGCAGCGCGTGCACGAGCCGATGCCCTGGATACGCGAATCAGGCACGACGCACGTGCCGCGGGCGGTGAACATTACGAGGGGTTGTGCGTAATTTCGCTGCGGCAGGCCTATGGCGGCACGGAACTGGTGCTGGGGCCGGATGGCTCGCCGTGGGCATTCCTGAAGGAAATCTCCAGCGACGGCAATGTGTCCACGGTGGATGTGCTTTATCCGGCGTCGCCCGTGTGGATGTACCTCGATCCCGACTACTTGCGCATGCTGCTGCTGCCTTTGCTCGACTACGCCGAGCATGGCGGCTGGCCGAAGTCTTTCGCCGAGCACGACGTAGGTTCCTCTTACCCGCAGGCGCCGGGTCACAACGACGGCAAGGAAGAAGACATGCCGGTGGAAGAGACCGGCGATATGCTGATCATGATGGCCGCCTACCTGCGGCGCATTCCGCGTGACGACGCGCGTACCTTCGCTATCCGGCATTACCCGTTGCTGAAAAAGTGGGCGGGGTATCTGGAAAAAAACTTGCCCGATCCAGGCTTCCAGAATCAGACGGACGATTTCGCCGGATCGATCGCCCATAGCGTCAATCTGACTTTGAAAGGCATCGTGGCATTGGCCGCCATGGGCCAAGTGGCCGAGGTTTCCGGTCAGGCCTCCGATGCTGCGCGCTACCAGCGCCGGGCGCACCAGGATATCGCGTACTGGGCCAGCCGAGCGAAGGATCCGGAAGCTCCGCACCTGGATCTCACTTATCACGACGCAGGTGGCCAGGGCACATGGGGGACGCTCTACAACGGCTTTGCGGACGCTGTGCTTGGTACGGGTCTGATTCCACCAGAGATTCGCTCCATGCAGGCAACCTGGTACCGGCAGCAGTGCAACGCGTTCGGACTGCCTCTGCAGGTGCCACACAGTTACGCCAAATCCGACTGGGAGCTCTTCACGGCGGCCTGGCTGGCCGACCAGCCCGTGGCGCAGGACTTGATTGACCGCGTTTACGCCTACGCCAACAGCACGCCCGATCGCGTGCCGTTCTGCGACCTCTACAGCACCGTTACCGGTCGCCGTGTCGGCTTCGAAGCCAGGCCCGTGCAAGGCGGTATCTTCGCACCGCTGGCAGTCCGGAGCATGCCAGGAGAAGGCGATTGAGACAAAAGCGGGCGGCCATTTTTTCCGTCTGTGGTCTGGGGAAACTCACTTGCTCTTCCACGGTCGTGCCGAAGAGCAAGTGGCCATCTTGTCAATGACCACCTGCCGGTGTTTGTCAACATAGTTGTCCGCTTTCTTACGCAGCGAGCGGTAGCGATTCGACCAGCCCATCACCACTCGGCGGCCGAACCAGTCGCTCAGCACAGCCAGATATGGTCGGCGCTGGACTTGGCGAGGATTTTTTGTTGCTCGGGGACTGGCGGGTGTGCCTGATTTGAGCATCACCGCACCATGGCCTGGTATCTGAAACACTCGATGCGAGTCGATATTGCCCAGACTACGGCGTTGCCACAGATCACGCGCGGGCGCCGCACCAGGTAATTCCAACGCCTTGAAGTCGAGAGTGGCATCGAGCGGGTGGTCGAACGTGTTGAAGAGACCCACTGGCAGCGTGCCATCGGCGAGCTGGCGTCTCCATAGCTGCACCGGTCCGTGTTGCGCCACACGGTGCCCCTGCGCACCTAGCGGATCCTGATCGATTGCCAGCACTTCCAAATTGGTCAGCACCGTACGCGTCTCCGCATTCATCGTCGAAAGATCATTGCCGGCGATCAACGGTGCCGCCAGCACGGCCCACAGGCTCATGTGCGTGCGCTCCATTGCCGGTTCGTCCATTCCCGGGTTGCCGATCTCCAGCATGTCCGTGCATCCTGCGCCTCGTGACCATCGCTGCCTGCATACCCGCCGCAGGCAAGCTTGCCAAGCGAAGAGTAGATGCCGAATTTCAGCCCCTTGCGATGTACATAGTCGGCCAGTGCCTGCATGTCCGGAAACTTGGCGTCGGGATGCAAGACGCCTCTCGCGTCGCGCTGACCTTGCCAGCCATCGTCGATGATCACGTAGCGGTAGCCGGCCGCCGCCATGCCACTGGAGACCAACTCATCGGCGGCTGCGCGAATGTTTGCCGCAGTAACGCGGGTGCCAAAGTGGTTCCAGCTACTCCAGCCCATCGGAGGTGTACCCGAAAGGTCGGTGTCGCCTACGGTGGAAGCCATGCCCGCTGTGGTCGACACCGGCATGGTCGCCAGCAGCAGGCAAAACCGGAGCCACGCGCAGTGTCGAGTGGGTACGGGACGTTTCCAGGCTGTTGATGTGCGTGTGGAATGGCTCTCCATTGAACCCTGCCCGTCAATGCGTCGGTAGGCGTGCCACGGCTTTGCCGGGAGCTGGTGGGGCCGAGCCGAACAGCTCGTCGTATCCGGGCGAGTGCTCCGCACGTATGTGCAATGCGCTGCGGTAGTTACCCAGCATCACCAGCGATAGCTTTCCAAGCCCGCCGCGGGTGCCGGTGTTCCAGTCGGCGATGGCGATCGTGTTCTTGCCATGTGGATTCAACAATCCGGCTGGCAGGTTGAACACGCGCTGCGGACCTGTCGCATTGATGTAGCGGCCGACTTGCCAGCCGTTGATGAAGATCAGGACGCGATAGTGCCGCGAAGGATCGTCTTGGATCTTCAGCCCGATCGGCACATCCTGACCTGTCGGGACATCCAGCGCGAAAGTCGTCCGGTACCAGTCGACGCCGGGCCTGCTGGTGGTTCTCGGCAACGTTGTCATGCCCCAGTCCTGGTCGGAGTAGCCCGGCAAGGACCAGCCTGTGCGCTCGCCGTACAGGCCGCCATTGTTCATCGGGCCGCGTACGGGATCGGCGGATACTTCGCCGCCGCGATCACCCTGGATCTTCCAGCTCATGGCCGGCGACGCGCCAAACATGGTGGCGGATTCCAGCCCGCGTGGCTGCTTGAAGCTGTCATCGCCGCTTCCATCCTGGTTGTGCCCCATGTTGCCAACCAGCACGGACAGGACATTGTCCTGTCCAACCTTCAGATCGGCAGGATCGAAGCCGAAGTAACTGGCGCCGGTCGGATAGCCGCCCAGGTAATGACCGTTGAGCCATACCGTGAACCGGCCGTGGTTGCCCAGATGGTCACCCAGCGAGGCAGCAAGGGTGATGCCTTGCTCCCGACCACTGGCAGTGAAATGGCCGCGGTACCACACATTGCCGTGGTGGAACCCGTAGGCATCGCTGTTGAGGATGGGCAGGTGGCCGTTCCAGTTCGGGTTGTTTGAAGTTATTCGGTCTGCTGCATGCCAGTTCGAATCGTTGAAGGATGGCTCGATCTCCGGGGCTCCCGATTTGTATTTCCAGTCCGTCAGCTGTGGCAGGGTCACCGGTTCCGGGCCGCTGAGTTGTCCGAGCAGACTGCCTGAAGGCGTCGTGCCGGCATCGACCGGACGGCCGTTCCAGGTGAACGTCTGGATGGCTGTGGGTGCAAACACCTCGACCGGGGTGGCCTTGTCGGTATCACCGGTCAGCTCGATCGTGGATGACGTGACTGTAGCGGTGGCAAGCGACGCCGTGCGCACGAGATACGGGCCACGCACCAGAATCGCGCCGCCTGGCGTGTCCAGTTTCCAGAAGCGTTCCGCCGCCTGGTTATCGCCGACGAGCAGCAGCAATGAATGCTGACCGGACCGGATCAGCACCCGCGCCAGACCTTCGTGCGCGTAATTCAGCCGCAACTGGCCTCGAGCAGCATCCCATGCGATAGCCACTTTGCCGGAAAGCACGTGGACTGCCGGCTCCGCCCGATAGGTGAACACGGTTTCGCCATCCTCGCCACGGCGACCGTAGATCACTGCGATATCGTGTTCACCCTGGCTGAGGTTGGTCATCCAGTCAGAGCTGGAATACAGCAGATCCTGGCCCCCGAAGTGATAGTGGCCCAACAGGATCTTCGAATCACGACCATTGATGCGCAGCGTTGTACCTGGCTGCTGCGGAATCCGCGTGTAACGATCGGGCGCTGCCGCAGCACCGTGCAAGCCTCGATCCTTGCCGTGCAGGTCGAGCCAGAGGTGCGTGCGGTCATCGGCGGTGGACCGTGCGTCGCCATGGCGCAGGATGTAGAACTGCGTCCCGTCCACCAGATTGACGCGGGCATCCAGGCGCAAGGCGGGATTATCCGGCGACCTGACGGGCATGCGGTCGGTTTGGGTCAGGGACTTCACTGTCTGGGTGAAATAGCCGAGCAGTTTCTGCTGCTCGTACTTGGCGGTCAGCTGCCTCGCCACATCG
>JBDTKM010000048.1:0-21420 GCA_039935315.1 Rhodanobacter sp.
CGCAACTGCGGCGCATTCCGCTATCGCGCGATAGCGGAATGCGTGCGCCCGCCCGGCATGGGAGAACATCATCATGAACTCATCGTTGACGCGCTCTCGCGGTTGCATCTTCAACCGGCGCTTCGCCTTGGGCATCGCGCTGGCGATATTCGCGCTTGGAGGGGTCAGCTCGGTTCGCGCCCAGCATGGCGACACGTCAGCGACGTCGGCCGTCGACGCAGCCAATCCGTTAGCTGGTACCGCGCCGCTGGATCGACAGAACTTGATCGGCAACGCACCGCCGCCGGGCGAGCCGCTCTATTCGGGCATGACATCGCCGGGTGCAACGCTGCCGCACAGTTCAGTCGAGGCGGCGCCCGTCAACAACAATCTCGACCTGAGCTATCCCACTGGCGTTGGCACGCCTTACTATTATTCCAATCCGACGATGATCGGCTTCACCGGCGGTGGCGGCTCGAGCTACGGCGGTAGCGCCGAGCCGATGATCATGCCTGTGGTGGGTGACTGGACGGTGCCCCCGGACTACGCGCGGTCGTACTACGACAAGGCACGCGAGAAGGCTTCGCCCGGCTACTACTCGGTCTATCTCAACACGTTCCATACCCAGGTCGAACTGACGGCGACGCAGTGGACCAGCCTGATGCGGTTCACCTTTCCGGCGAGCCATCGCTCCAACGTCATCATCAATCTGCGTCGCCCGGGCGGCACCATGGAGGTGGTCGGTGACCATATCGTCCGCGGCGTCGATGCGGGGTGGCACGGGAAGAATGGCAGCTGGTTCGTTGCCGAGTTCTCCCGGCCATTTGCCAGCTTCGGCACCTTTCGCGCTGAGCCAAGTAACGACAGCTGGGGCATCGGTGACAAGGACGTGCAAGCCAACCGGCGAACCGTAATGGGCAGCTACGCGGGTGCGTATGTCACCTTCGATACGCAAACCGGTGAGCAGGTGCTGATGAAGATCGCCCACGGCAGCAGCGTTGCCGACGCCGAACAGCGGCTGCGCGCCGAGGATCCTGACGGGGATTTCGCCCGCGTGCACAAACAGGCGCGCGCGGTGTGGGCGCGGCTGTTCGATCGCGTCCAGGTAACCGGCGGCACGCCGAAGCAACGCATGCTGTTCTATTCGACGCTATACCACTCCTTCGCCAGCCCGCGCCTGGTCGCGCGCAAGGGCGAACATTTCACCGACAGCAAGGGTGAAGTCCAGGTCGCCGGCCACGACCGCTACGGGCCCGTGCCTTTCTGGGACACCGGCCGCAACCAGATCACGCTGCTGATGTTGCTCGAACCGAAAGTGGTGCAGGACATCATGCGCTCCGAGCTCGACATGGCGCGCGAACGCGGCTACATGAACACTTCCTTCCATGGTGACCATGCCGTGTTCCTGTACGACGGTGCATGGCAACGCGGCATTTCGTTCGATTACGCCGCCGCGTATGTGTACATGCGCAAGAACGCGACCGACCCCAAGGGGCCACGTCATTATCTGGATGAATACGAGAAGAACGGCTGGATCGCCGATGTCATCCCGCCGGGCAACCCCGACCCGCCTTACGCCGGTGGCAAGGCAGGCGTTGCCACGACGCTCGAATATGCCTGGGACGATTACGCGCTGGCCGACGTCGCCCGCCGACTCGACAAGACGCAAGACGCCCGGATGTTCACGCGCCGCGCCGCGAATTACCGCAACGTCTTCGATTCCACTGTGGGCTTCATGCGCGGCAAAACCGCAGACGGCAAGTGGATCTCGCCGTTCGACCCGACTGAGCCCTACTACAACTTCATGATGAAGGAGGCTTCGGGCTGGTCCACCCTGTGGCTGGTACCACACGACGTGCAAGGTCTGATCAACCTGCTGGGTGGGCGCGACGCGTTCAACGCCAAACTGGACACGTTTTTCTCCAAGCTCTATGCGGCCAAGGGTATCTGCCGCGACTGCACCGGGGTGATCGGGCAATACGTGCAAGGCAACCAGCCTGACCAGCAGGCGCCGTACCTGTATGCGTGGAGCGGTCAGCCATGGAAAACGCAGCAGCTGGTACGCCGTATCCTCACCGAACTTTACGGCAGTGATGACAGCGGCTACGGCTATCCCGGCATGGACGACCAGGGTTCGACCTCGTCCTGGTACGCACTCAGCGCGATGGGTTTCTATCCGGTCGATCCCTCCAGCCCCGACTACATCCTGGGCAGCCCGATTTTTGACCAAGTAAGTCTGCGCATGAGTAATGGCAAAGTCTTCGAGATCATCGCGCGCAACAACTCGGAAGCGAACAGGTACATCCAGTCGGCTACGCTCAACGGCAAGCCGTGGACCAAGCCCTGGTTCAGTCACACGGACATCGCCGAAGGCGCCACCCTGGTGCTCACGATGGGCCCCAAACCGAACAAGGCATGGGGTGCCAATCGCGCCGATGCGCCACCTTCGATGACGCCCGCCGGAGCATGATCGTCGGGTCCCGGCAGTCGGTGCTCGACGATCCGCGCGATACGCGCCGCACCGCGTGCCCGTGCCGTTCGACGCGGGCACGTGGGTGCGGACCCACCCATGGGCGCAGGCGATCGTTTTCGATCCGGTCCGTTGCGGAGACTTGCGCCACGCCTGCATGCACTTGGCCCGCGGACAGACGCCGCCGCTGATCCCCAGGCGGCGGCACCAGCGCGAGACACACTGCGTCGGTTCGCCGTTGGACCATCGCTGCGAGGGATGCGCTGCTTGTCGGCGGCGTCGCCGACCCGGTTGGTGTGCTTGGTCGGATCCTTGCCCGGCAACGTCAGCCCACCTCGCGGCCGCGAGCGGGTGTTGCGCCTGTCGACGGTTGAACGCGCCAGCAGTGAGGCGGTGGTCGGCCCGATACCCGCAATGGTCACCTGAGCAGGTCCGTCACCGTCGTATTGTCGGGGCCCGCCTCGTCAATCTCGTCGACGTGGCGTCACCGGCTCGTACCCGGGGTGATCGATGTCGCATCACGCAACGAACGTGCTGGCGCCGTTTTGCGCCGGTCTCGCGCGCCCGCCAGCAAGCGCATGTTCGCGAACCACAGCGCGCCTGGCGCAGCCGCCATTCACAGGCTGCGCAGTACTTCGTAGCACGCGCCCATGGTGTGGTAGTCGGTCTTGCCGGCCGGGCTTTTTTCGTCGTTGTACTTGCGATTGTCGCGGCTGAGTATCCGGTACCACGCGCCGTAACGATGATCGATCAGATGCTCCCAGCTGTAGGACCAGAGCTTCTCGTAGCATGCCCAGTAATGACTGTCGCCCGTGCGCAAAGCAAGTAGTGCCGCGGCGGTGAGGGACTCGGCCTGCACCCAGAAATACTTGTCGGTGTCGTAGAAGCCGCCATCCTTGTCCAAGCCGTAAACCATGCCGCCGTATTCGTTGTCCCAGGCGAGCGTCAGCGCGCGATCGAACAGCTGCTGCGCGCGCGGGAGTCGCCACGCCGCGGGTGCGTGACGATCGAGAATGAGCAGCAGTTTGGCCCATTCGGTCTGGTGGCCGGGCTGGTAGCCCCACGGCCGGAAGATGTTGCTGCGGTCGCCGAAGTTGTACTTCCAGTCGACGCTCCAGTCGGGCCGGTAGTGTTCCCACACCAGCCCGTCAGAGAGGCTCGCCTGGCGGTTGACCATGTGGTCGGCAAGCAGCACGGCGCGGTCGAGATAGCGCTGTTCGCCGCTGGCCTCGAACGCCGCCAGCCACGCCTCGCAAGCATGCATGTTCGCGTTCTGACCACGGTAGTCGCTGAGCTGCCAGTTCGCGTCGGCCTCGTCGGCATACAAGCCGTGTTCAGCGTCCCAGAAGTGCAGTTCCATCAGCTCCCAGGTTTCGTCCAGCCAGGCGGCTGCCTCGGCGATACCTGTCTCCAGTGCCTTGGCGTAGGTCAGCGCAACGAACGCCAGGCCGTAGCAATGGTTGGTGGCGTCGGACACGAGGCCGTTCTCGATCTGCCAGGCATAGCCGCCGGTATCGGGGTTCCGATGCACGCGGCGCAGATAGTCGACGCCGTGACGGACCGCGTCGCGGTAAGCCTCTACGCCAAACTGCCGCCACGCCATGGCGTAATTGATGACGAAGCGCGTGCTGCTGACCAGATGGCGGGAATGGTGATCGTAGATCGAGCCGTCGTCACGGAAGTACTGGAAGAAGCCGCCATCCGGATCGATGCAGTGCGGATGGTAGAACTGCATCGTGTCGGTGATGTGGTCGAGCAGGAAATCCGGCGAGCGGAAATCGGCTAGCGACGAAGCAAACGGTTCCTCGCGATGCGACATTTCTTTCCCTAGTGGCAACTGATGACATGGCTGGTACTATGCGCTCGCCCCAGGCCATCCAGCGGCCCCGGCGCTGGAGCTAAGGTAAGGTTACCATGAGACGCAGCAAACCCGCGCCGGGACTGCCCGGCGTGCGATTGACGGTGCTCGACACGGGTGCCGAACCTGGTCCCGGCAAGGGTCACCGGCGTGGGGCAATCGAGCGACGAGACTGACGGGACATCAACGCTTCGATGGTGTCCCTGCAGACTCCCGCTTGACCAGGGTGTACTTCATGATCTGGTGCCGGTGTGATTTCGGCTGACCGCTTTGATGGCGGCGAATCTCCTCCAGCATCAGCCGCACCGCACTGCGACCCATGGCGGTGATCGGCTGGTGGATCGTGGTGAGCGTGGGCCAGATCGTGGTGGCCACGGGAGTGTCGTCGAAACCGGTAATGGTGATGTCGTCCGGCACCTGCAGGCCCATGCCGTGGGCGACTGCCACCGCGGCGGCGGCCATATCGTCGTTGCTCGAAAAGATCGCGGTCAGCTCGGGCGCGTTTTCCAGCAGGGTGCGCGCTGCGGTCATGCCGGAGCGGTAGGTGAACAAGCCTACGGCGACGTGGCTGGCTGGCACCTCGATCCCCGCCTCGCTCATGACGTCGAAAAACGCACGGTTGCGTACGGCCGCCGGCGTGTGCGTCGGGTCGCCGGTAATGAATCCGATCTGTCGATGCCCCAGTGCCAGTAGATACTGCGTCATGGCGCGCGCGCCATGATAATCGTCGATGCGCACCGAGGTCACTTCTGGCTGTGGTGCGCCGGTGCCCAAGGCCACTACCGACACGTTGGCGGCGTCCAGTTCCTGCGTCGTTTTGGCCGAGTCGCACAGCGGCGGAGGCAGGATCACGCCGTCAACGCCGGCATCCAGCAGCCGCTTCATGGCTATGCGCTGGCTGCGCTCGCCGGCGCACTTTTCCACCAGCACCTGGACCCCGTTGAGGCTGCTCTCTTGGAGCACTCCGAGCATCAGCTCGTTGAGGTAGGCCGCGCTGGGGTTGCTGTAAAGAAGACCGATGCGTGCGCTGTTCGAACTGCGCAGTGAGCGGCCGGCGAGATTGGGTTTGTAGGAGAGCTGTTTGGCTGCCGCCAGCACCCGTTCGCGCAGTTCGCTGCCGACCCGGGGGTTGTCGTTCATGACGCGCGACGCCGTCATCGGTGACACCCCCGCTTGGCTCGCGACATCGAGGATGGTGATCGAACGACCGCTGCGTGGTTTTCGCTGGGGCATGGCTTGGCGTCTGGTCTTCGAGTTGAGTGGTCGAACAGCCCTTATCGCGCGGCTTGGGGCAGGGTGCCCCGGAAGCCGCAGTTCCTGCCGCAGGCGTGCACATGAGGGCGACCGGCATCAGGTCGGGATGCCAGTGGATAGCTTAACTGCTTGCACCGTCGGTGGTGGCGTCAGCGGCGCCCTCAGCCGCTTCCGTCCAGCAACTGGCGCACCTGCGCCAAGGTCGGCATGGCGGCGAACGACCCGGTTCGGGTCACCGCCAGCGCACCACAGGCGGCGGCAAAGCGCAGCAGTTCGTCGCGCCGGGCGCCGTCACGGATCAGCAAAGGCAAGTCCGATGGTGTGGTGCCGGCATCGGCCAGGCCGTAGATCAGCCCGCCAACAAACGCGTCGCCGGCACCGGTGGTGTCGACTGCTGGCAGGTTGAACGCTGGAAACGCGCCGGCCTGATCGGGCGTGAACCAGCGGATCGGCGCGCCGCCGTCGGTAACCAGCAGCCAGCGCGCATGGCCTTGCCACAGGCGCGCGCGCACGCCGGCTTCGTCACCGGCGGACCCGGCAAGAAACGCAAACTCTTCCGCGCTGAGCTTGACCAGATCCGCCGCGAGCAATGCTTCCCACAGGTGTGGTAACGGATCCTGGCCGCGCGCCCACAAGGCTGGGCGCAGATTCATGTCGAAGCTCACCAGCACGTCGTTGGCGTGCGCCCGCGCCATGCCGGCCACGGTGGTGGCGGCAATCGACGCCTCGGTCAGGCTGTTGGAACACACGTGGAACACACCCGCGCCAGCAAAGGCGCGCTCATCGAAGTCGCTTTCGACAAACAGCAGGTCGGCTGAGGGCGGCCGATAGAAGCTGAAGCTGCGCTCCCCGCGGTCATCCAGCGAGACGAAGGCCAGCGCCGTCAGTGCAGCATCGGTGCGCACTACATAACGCGTGTCCACCCCCATATCCTGCAGGCTGGCCAGCAGCATGTCGCCGAACATGTCCTGGCCAAGCATGCCGACAAAAGCGGCGCGACCGCCCAGTTTGGCGGCGGCGACCGCCACGTTGGCCGGCGCGCCACCGGTGTAGGGCACGAACGCCGGCGGCGCGCCGGGGGCGCCGGGCGCCTGGCGATGAAAATCGATCAGCGCCTCGCCGAAACAGAGAATGCCTTTCATGCCAGTCGTGAACCCCGGAAGCCGTAAAAACAGATGTAGACGTAGCAGATCAGCGGAAGCACGAAAGACGGCTGCACGCCGATGTGGTCAGCCAGATAACCCTGTGCCGGTGGCAACAGCGCGCCGCCGACAATACCCATGATCATCAGGCTTGACGCCCGACCGGTCAGCGCGCCCATGCGCTCGATGCCGAGCGTGAAGATGGTGGGGAACATGACCGAGTTGAACAACCCGATCGCCACCACGCTCCACAGCGCTACGTCGCCCGTGGTCAGCATGGTGATGATCACCAACGCACCGGCAAGGATCGCGAAAACACCCAGGATGGTGCGCGGATTGAGCCGCTTCATCAGCAGCCAGCCGAAGAATCGGCCGACCATGGCACCACCCCAGTACAGTGACACGTAGCGAGTCGCTGTGGCCTGATCGATGTGCCCGATCTGCGGCAGCGAGATGTAGTTGATCATGAAGCTGCCGATGGTCACTTCGGCTCCCACGTACAGAAAAATCGCCAGCACGCCCAGCGCCACGTGCGGATGGCGCAGCGCGTCGATGAAGCGATGCTCGTTGGTAACGGTATCCTCTTCGCTGGCCGCCAGCGGTGGCAGACGAAACAACCAGATCGCCACCGACAGCAGTACCAGTACGAGGGCCAGGGCGAGATAGGGTCCCTGCACCAGTCGCGCCTGCTCCAGCCGATACGCCAGTTGTTGTGCGGCGGGCAGTTGGGCCAGCGCAATCGCGCCCAGCGCGGTGCCGGACAGGATCAATGGCCCGATCACGAATGGCCCGATCACGGTGCCCAGCGAATTGAACATCTGCGCCAGGTTCAACCGGCTGGACGCCAGCCGTGGATCGCCCAGCAGACTGACATAGGGATTGGCGGCCACCTGCAGCCCGGTGATGCCGGTGGCCATGATGAAGAACGCGGCCAGAAACAGCGGGTACGACGCCAGCATGGCGGCGGGCAAAAACAGCAGCGCGCCCATCGCGGTAACCAGCAGGCCAAGGATGATGGTGGCGCGATAGCCGACCCGCGCGAGCACTGCGCCACACGGGACCGACATGATGAAATACGCGCCAAAGAAGGTGAACTGCACCAGCATCGCCTGGAAATAGTTCAGCGTGAACAGCCCTTTCAGATGCGGGATCAGCACGTCGTTGAGGACGGTCATCAGGCCCCACATGAGGAATACCGCGTTGATCACGTACAGCGCCGTGCGCGTGCTGGTGTTGTGTGGTGGGCTGCCGGGTGCAATCGACGATGTGTTCAGACGAGGTGGTGGAGTGCTCATGGCCATGACGGGTTTCCGGTCAGTGTGAGGGGGGCGGGCGGCTGCTTTTGCGCATCACCAGGGTGAACCTGGCGATAGTCAGGTGGCTGTCTTTTTTTGCTGCAAGCGTTGCGAGAGCGAGGCGGCGGCTCGGGTTGCGCACGGCGGCCGGACGATGTCTGCGGCCCCGCGTTCGAGCAACGAGCCGGCTGCCGCGTGTTCTCGCATCGGTGGCTCGCCGGTGCAGCCGGGCAGGTTGACGAAACCGGCTGCGGCCGGCGACGCATCAACGCGGTTGGCAAATTCCGCCAAGAACGGATTGGCCAGCTTGGTCAGCACCCGTGCCACGCTGGCCGAAGCGCGCCGACGAAGGTTGCTGGTGCGCGCTTGCAGATATGGCCGTGCCGATGCAGGTCTTGTTCGATGCGGGTGCGGGTTTGCGCGCTCAGCAGCGAACTGTTGCGCAGGATCAGGGACACCGTCGCCCGCCACACATTGCCCGCCTTGGCAGTGTCGTTGAGTGTGGCCTGCTGCTGAACGGAACGGGTATTTTCCGTGGCCATCGTGGGATATTCGCCGATTGGAAGGATCCAAATGTAGCTGAAACCGGGACGCGCCACGCCGTACTGCAACGCGACGTGCGCCAGGCTTCGCGCAATGTTACCGTATTAAAATGGATCGATCTAAATTGGATAGTCGATGACACACGGGCTCACTTCGATGGCTTTTTGTGGCACGGCCTGCGCCGAAGGAGCGCCTTGGCCTGGGCGTTCCGCCGAGGCCCAAGGCGCTGCGCAGCGGAACCAGATGCCGCCCGGCCTGCGCATCGAGACGGAGCCAGCCGCAGCCTCCGCGGAAACTCCCGGCGGTGAGCCGAGTGCAGCCAACCCGTCATTGGCGCAACGTGCGCGCGCCTTCGCGTCGAACGACGGGGTCTCCTCGCATCACCCGTATTTGAGCGGTCAGGGCCGCCTGCTGGAAGTGGCGGCCAATTCGGTCGCCTCGGCGGTGGCCGCTCAAGCGGGCGGTGCAGGGCGGGTAGAACTGTGCGCCGCGCTGGAGTTGGGTGGACTCACACCGTCCCGGGCGCAGATCGCGATCGCGCGCGAACGCCTGTCGATCCCACTGTTTGTGCTGATCCGGCCGCGCGCGGGGGACTTCCTTTACACCGACGCCGACGTCGAAACCATGCGCCGCGACATCGAAACCTGCGTGGCGCTGGGCTGTGATGGCGTCGTGCTTGGCGCACTGGATGCGCACGGCGACGTGGACCTGGCGTGTTGCCGGGCCTTGATCACGGCAGCCGGATCGATCGATGTCACTTTTCACCGCGCCTTCGATGTGAGCCGTGATCCGCGGCAGGCATTGGAAGCGGTGATCACCTTGGGCTGCAAACGCGTGCTTACGTCTGGCGCGCAGGCCAGCGCGCCGGAGGGTGCCGCGCTGATCCACGAGTTGATTGCGCAGGCGGCGGGGCGCGTCGTCGTGATGCCCGGGGCGGGCCTCCGCGCGGGCAATATTGCCGCGCTGGCGAGCGCTACCAGCGCACGGGAATTTCACGCCTCGGCGTCGCAGGCGATACCGTCGGGCATGTGCCAGCCGGCATCGTTCTCGCACGCAATGCACGCCGGCGAATTGCGCAGCAACACCGAGCAAGTGCGGGCCATGGTCGCCGCACTGGCGGCCGTGCCGCTCAATGGTGATGCGGTGGCGAGATGAACTCGCGCCACGGTTCGAGCACGTCGGGCGGCGGTCTGCGTTTCGCCTGCAAATGGCAGGATCGTTATCACTCTCTCCGTGGGCGGGAGTCGTGATGCTGATGAATCGCCGCGGCATGCTGAAACTGCTGGCGTCCGCCGCCGCCGGCAGTGCACTTCTGGGCCGCACGGCCGACGTGCTCGCCGCTGACCGCACGCGCTACGTCAGCCGACGTCCACCGCCAGCCAAGCGCAAGTTCGTGAGCCCGGCGGTTGAACGCGAGATCGTGCGGGTCAAGGCGCGCATCGACGACCCGAAGTTGGCGTGGCTGTTCGAGAACTGTTACCCGAACACGCTGGACACCACGGTCCACGCAGGCACCCTCGACGGCAAGCCGGACAGCTTCATCGTCACCGGCGACATTGACGCGATGTGGCTGCGCGATTCCTCCGCCCAGGTTTGGACGTACCTGCCGCTGGCCGCCCATGACGACCCGTTGCGCCGGCTGTTTCGCGGCCTGATCAGGCGCCAGGCCCGGTGTATTTCCATCGACCCCTATGCCAATGCGTTTCTGCCCAACCCCCACGGCAGCACGCCGCTGAGCTGGGCGCAGCACGATCTCACCGAAATGAAGCCCGGCGTGGCCGAGCGCAAGTGGGAGATTGATTCCCTGTGCTGGCCGATTCGCCTGGCGCACGGTTACTGGCAGGCCACCGGCGATCACGAGCCGTTCGACGACGACTGGCGCTCGGCGATGCATCGGGTGCTGGAGACATTTCGTGTACAGCAGCGCAAACATGGCCGCGGCCCGTACCATTTTCAGCGCGAGTCGGCCATACCCACGGACACGCTGGCGCTGGAGGGCTACGGCCGGCCGGCACGGCCGGTGGGTCTGATCCATTCGATGTTCCGCCCCTCGGATGATGCCTGCCTCTATCCACTGTTCGTGCCGGGCAACGCGTTTGCGGTGGTGTCGCTGCGCCAGCTCGCCAGCATGAGTCGCGCACTGCACGGTGACGCCGCCTTCGCCGCCGACTGCGAAGCGCTGGCGAATGAGGTGGAAACGGCATTGCAAACACACGCGTTGTTTCACGACGACCGCGGCGCCGAAGTCTGGGCCTACGAGGTAGACGGTTACGGCAACCAGCTGTTCATGGATGACGCCAATGTGCCGAGTCTGTCGAGTCTGGCCTATCTCGGCTGCTGCGCCCGCGACGACGCGCGCTACCGGCGCACCCGTGCGCTGGCCTTGAGCGCGCGCAACCCGTATTTCTTCAGTGGCACGGCGGCGCAAGGTATCGGCGGGCCGCACGAAGGGCTGCGCATGATCTGGCCGATGTCAATCATGCTGCGCGCGCTCACCAGCGACGAGCCCGGCGAAATTCAGCAATGCCTGCACTGGCTCAAGACTACCGACGCGGGCACAGGTTTCATGCACGAGGCGTTCGATCAGGACGATCCGGCACACTACACGCGGCCCTGGTTTGCCTGGGTCAACAGCCTGTTCGGTGAGCTGATTGTCGATGTGGCCGCGCGTCAACCGCAGCTGCTGCGGCGCGCCTGACAGTTGCTGTCCTCACATAGCCGAATTCTCGCCTCGACCAGCCAAGCCTGATCCACGCCCAGACGGCGCGGAGTCAGCACGCTGTGGCAGTCTTTGACGCCGCTCGCGCGGGCAGGGGCATGGTTGGAGACAGTTCGAGCTTTGGTGCTATCGGGGTCGAATGGCGACAAGGCCGGGTGTCGTCTATCCCGTCGGCGCCACCCCCGCGAGCGCGCATGCAGGCATGCACTGCGGGTCATGCTGCGACGCTGTCATCGCGCCATTCACCCGCCGGCGAGGGCTTGGGTCGTGCGAAGTGTCGGCATTTGCTCAAGTACAAAAAAAGGCCAAAGCCGGCATTGCGGAGCAGGAATTTGATGATTTCAGGGCATGAAAAAGCCCGCAAAGGCGGGCTCCATCAATTGGTACCGGTGAGAGGACTTGAACCTCCACGACATCGCTGTCAACGGATTTTGAGTCCGCCGCGTCTACCATTCCGCCACACCGGCATGTGTGAGTTGGCCATTATGCCGGGTTCAGTGGATGCGGTCGAGACCCAATTGGCGCACGTCACGATCGTACCAGCGGTCTTCGGGCAGCGGTTGGAACACGGAGCAGCGGATCATCGGGCCGGAGTAGACGTGCAGGCTGACCGTGATGGCGCTGTCGCTGGGGTTGCGGATGCTGTGGTATTCGTGCGGCGGGATCAGGCTGCCGGCCGAACCGGTGCCAGCCTGGATCGAGCCGACCGCCTGGAAGCAATAGCGCTGTTCGCGTTGCTCCACCAGTTCGTACTGCACGATCTCCAGTGCACCGCTCCAGACTCCTTCGACGCACCACATGCCGTCGTGATCGTGGATGGGCGCCCCTTGGCCCGGAGCCCAGGTCATCGCCACCACGCAATAGCCATGTTCCTCGCTGCGGTACAGCTCGCGCCGAGCGTAGTGGTCCTGGCTGGCTTCGAACACGCAGTCGGGCAGCGTTACCAGGTTGTTGCGGATTACCTTGCACAAGCTGTCGCGCAGGCAGCTGGTGAGCTCGTCGGTGGTGGGCTTGATTACGGCAGTGTCGATTGCGTCAATCAGGGTGCGGCTACCGGGAAAATCCAGGGTGAGCATGGTGGTCTCGGATGACGTAGTGCGCTGTAGCTTACCAGTGCGATAGCTACCGGCCGGCCAACCGGTTCAGGAACCCGCCGATGGCGGGACTGTAGTGCTCGATGTCGACCAGAAAGGCATCGTGCCCCTGCGGCGAATCAAGCGCCACGAATTCCACCTTGGCACCGGCCGCCTTCAGGCCGTCGGCGATCTGTTCCTGCTGGTGCAGCGGGAACAGGATGTCGGTGCTGACGCCGATCACCATGGCTTGTTCGATGCAGATGCGCTTGAGGCCTTCATGCACATTGCCGTGGCCGTATTCGGCGATGTCGAACCAGTCGCTGGCGCGGGACAGATACAGGTAACAATTGGGATCGAAATGGCGTACGAAACGTTGAGCGTGGCCTTCGAGATAGGACTCGACCTGGAATTCCAGGCCGAACGGCTGCTCTTCGCGCTGTTCGGGATCGAGTCGGATCCGCGCGAAGCGGCCATTCCATTCCATTGCCGATCGATAAGTGATGACGCCGAGCTTGCGCGCGATGCTCATGCCGATTTCGGGGTAGTTTTCGTCGTCGTAGACGCCTTCGTTCCAATGCTGATCGAGCCGGATCGCCTCGCGTTGCAGCGAGCGGATCGCGATCGCGAACGGTTGCGCCTGTGGTGCGGTGTCCACGCTGACATGGGCGCGCACACTGCCTGGGTGCAGCAGCATGTAGGCCAGCGCGCTCATGCCGCCCATCGAGCAGCCAATCAGGCAGGCCAGGCGCTCGATGCCAAGGCCGCTGACGACCGCGTGTGCCGCATTGGCCACGTCTTCCAGCGCCAGTTGCGGGAAGTCCAGCCGATAGGACTCGCCGGTAGCGGGGTTGATTGACGCCGGGCCACTTGAGCCCTTGTCGCTGCCCAACGAATTGACGCAGATCACGTACCAGTGGTCGCTGTTGATCGCCTTGCCGGGACCGGCCATCTCTTCCCACCAGCCCGGGCTGGCGTCTTCCTCGCTCGCAGTCATGTGTGCGCTGGGCGAAAGGCCGGTAAGCACCAATACCGCGTTGTCGCGTGCCGCGTTCAGGATGCCCCAAGTCTCATAGGCGACATGCGCGCCGTACAGTTCGCCACCGCGTTTCATCGCGAACGGCGAAGGCAATGCAAAATAGCGGCGGGCGTCGCCCATGCTCAGCGCACCTTGTCGATCGTGATCTGCACCAGCCCGTTGTGCTCGACCGCGACCACGCCGGCATCACCTTCGAGATCGCCGGGCTCGGCGGTCGGCTGGCCGTGGTGGCTGATCCTGGCGCCGACGAAGACCCGCGCGGCAGTGGACAGCTTGAGAGCCGGAGTCATCGCCATCGCATCATTCAGGGTCACGGTGGCGGGCAGCTTGACCGGGTCGAGTCGAGCCACGGCCAGCGGCATCGGCGCGCCCTCTGGCGCGCGCGCATAGACATACAGCACGTCGCCCTTGGTCAGCTTGTCCTTGAGCCTTGGCGCCAGGGTAATTTCCACTCGCAGGGACGCACCCTCGGCTGGCTTGGTTGCTGTTGCACGGGCACTCGTCGCGCTGGCGGGCGCGCCGCCGGCGCGGGCGTCGGCTACCGCGATCTGCTGGGCCACGGACTTGGCCACGTTGGAGCCCGGTTCCAGCTGGGGCTGCAATAGTCGCCAGGTCGCCGCTGCGTCGTGGTAATCGCCGCGCTGGAAATCGCTGATGCCGAGCAGCCACAGGCCGCGCTGGTTGTCTGGATGCTGTTGCACCGCGCGCTGCAGCAGTTCGCGCGCACGACCTTCAATCATGTGGTCGGCGCGCTGCATTGAATCGGTCTCGGCCCAGCCCACCATCGCCTCGGCATTGTTGGCGTCGAGCTTCAACACATGCTCATAGGCGTCGCGCGCATCGCTTGGTTGCTGCAGCAACGTGCTGGTTTGCGCCAGCACCAGCCAGCCCTGTTTGTCGTCGGGCTGCTGGGCCAGGTGCGCACGCAGTTCGGCAATCGCCTGCGGCAGGTTGATCGGGACACTCGCCTGGGCCGAAACCCCGTCGAGCGCAGCCGGCGTGCCGATCATCAAATACAACGCGCCCGCGCCCAGCGGCAGCACCAGGGCAATGGCAAGGGCCAGCACGAATACGCCACGGCTGTGGCCGGAGCGGCGTCCCTGGCGGATCAATGGCACCAGCAGAGCAGCCAGGGCCAGCGCCACCATCAGCGCAGCCACCACGATAAAAACGATCTTCACCAATCTTCCCCGTTGTCGGTACTGTCGCTGACCGTCATTGCCTCGATCCCGTGGCGCTTGCGCTTGCGAATCGCCACCAGCACCACCCCGGCGCCGCCGAGCAGGATCAGCAGCGGACCAAACCAGAGCAGCCAGGTGCCCGGTTTCAGCGGCGGGTCGTACAGGATGTAGTCGGAATAGCGTGCGACCAGGAATTGCTTGATTTCCTGGTCGCTCTTGCCTTGCTGCATGAGCCGGAAAACCTGGTTGCGCAAGTCGCGAGCGATCGGCGCGTTGGAATCCTCAAGTGTCTCGTCCTGGCACATCGGGCAGCGCAACTCCCGCACCAGGTGCTGAAAACGCAGCTCCTGGGCGTGATTGGCGAACGGCATCGGCTCGATCGCCTGCGCATGGCCCACACCGGCAAACAGCAGCATCGCCGCCATCAATGCGAAAACCCGCAGGAGCAACATCACGGCGCCTCCTTCAACATGGCGGCAATCGCCGGCTTCACTTTCGTCGCCATCACGTCCGGCGTGATCGGCCCGATGTGCTTGTAGCGAATCACGCCCTTGGCATCGATCAGGAAGCTCTCCGGCGCACCGTAGACGCCGAAGTCGATCGCCGTCCGGCCTGATTCGTCAGCGATCAGCAACGCATACGGGCTGCCATGCGCAGCGAGCCACGCCTTGGCGTCGGCTGGCGCATCCTTGTAGTTGTACCCGACCAGCTTCACGCCCAACGTCGGCGCCGCGGCTTCCAGCACCGGGTGCTCCACGCCGCATTCGATGCACCAACTGGCGAACACGTTGAGCAGATAGGGCTGGCCCAGCAGATCGGCCTTGCTGACCGTCTGCGTGGGCTCGTACAGCTTGGGCAGGTTGAACGCGGGTGCCTGCTTGTTCAGCAGTGGCGTGGGAATCGAGGTGGGGTCATGGTAGGCGTTCCACCAGACACCGGCACCGAACAGTGCCATCAGCGCCAGGAAGCCCAGGAGCGGCAGCAGGCGGCTCATGCATGTACTTCCTGCGGCACCACCTGCGGCACCAGTTCGGTACCCGCCGCGGCCACCCGCTTGACGCGGAAGCGCTTGTCTGCCGCGCAGGTCAAACCGCCGAGCATCATCAGTACGCCACCCCCCCAGATCCAGCGCACGAAGGGCTTGGTGTACAGCCGCAGCGACCAGGCGCCGCTGATATTGCCGGTATCCATCGGCTCACCCAATGCCACGTACAGGTCGCGGAAGACGCCGCCGTTGATCGCCGACTCGGTCTGCACCTGGTCCCGCGGGTAGGTGCGCTTTTGCGGGTGCATCACGGCGATCAGCTTGCCGTCTTCGGTCACCGTGACAGTGCCCTGGTCGGCGCGCCAGTTAGGCCCGATCGTGCGATGCACGCCGCTGAAGGTGAACGCATAGCTGCCGATCTGCTCGGTCTGCCCTGGCGCCATGCGCACGTCGTGAGTCACGCTGAGTCCTTCGGACAGCAACACGCCAGCCATGAACACACCCACTCCTAAATGAGCCAGCAGCATGCCGGCCATCTCGGCCGGGTAGCGCCGGCCGCGTGGTCCCTCGCGCCAGCGCTTGAGCGCGTAGAGGAACACGCCCACGCCGAGCCAGACCAGGGCAGCGACGCCCACGATCGCCTTGAGTTTGCCGTGAACGAGGAAGGCCGCCACGATGGCGCAAGCGACCGCAGCGATGCTGGCGCGGCGCAGAACCTGTTTGAGTACCGCGGGGTCACCCTTGCCCCAGCGCAGGAACGGGCCGAACGGCATCAACAGCACCACCGGCAACATCAACAGCGGGAACAGGAAACCGAAGTAGGGGGGGCCGACCGAGATCCGGCCCATGTGCAGCACGTCGCCGAGCAGCGGGAACAGGGTGCCGAGCAGGACCATCGCTGCGGCGACCACGAACATCAGGTTGCCGATCAGCAAGGCAGTCTCGCGCGACAACAGTTTGAACGGCTTGCCACCGGCCACCTTGGGCGCCCGCAGCGCGTACAGCAGCAGCGAGCTGCCGATCACCACGGCGAGAATCATCAGGATGTACACGCCGCGGCGCGGATCGGACGCAAACGCGTGCACCGAGGTCAGCACGCCGGATCGCACCAGGAAAGTGCCCAGCAAACTCAGCGAGAACGCGAAGATGGACAGCAGGATCGTCCAGGCACGCAGTGAGCCACGTTTCTCGGTCACCGCCTGTGCGTGGATCAGCGCCAGCCCGACCAGCCACGGCATGAAGCTGGCGTTCTCCACCGGATCCCAGAACCACCAGCCACCCCAGCCCAGTTCGGAATAAGCCCACGCACTGCCGGCCACGATGCCCAGGGTCAGGAACGCCCAGGCCACGTTGGTCCACGGCCGCGCCCAGCGCACCCATGCCTGTTCCAGCTCACCGCCGATCAGGCCGGCGATGGCAAACGAGAAGGCGACCGCGAAGCCGACGTAACCGGCGTACAGCACTGGCGGATGCATCGCCATGCCCGGGTCCTGCAGGATCGGATTCAGATCCGCCCCGTTGCCCGGCATCGGCAGCAGCCGCCCGAAGGGATCGGAGGTGAACAAGGTGAAGGTGAGGAAACTCACTGAAATCAAACCCATCACGGCCATCACGCGGGCGGCGAACACCTCGGGCAATTGCTGGCTGAAGGCCGCCAGCGCCACTGTCCAGATGTTGAGGATCAGGATCCACAGCAGCAGCGAGCCTTCATGCGCGCCCCACACCGCGGCGATGCGGTAGTACCAGGGCAGTTCCAGGTTCGAGTTGTCGGCCACGTATTGCACCGAGAAATCAAAGTGCAGGAAGGCCCAGGTCAGGATGCCGAACGCGAACACCACAAATACCGCCTGACCAGCCGCTGCCGGCCGGGCGACCGCCATCATGGCGTGATTGCCGCGCCACGCTCCGATCATGGGGAGGATGCCCTGTGCCAGCGCCAGCAGCAGAGCCAGGATCAGGGCGAGTTGGCCGAGTTCGGGGGTCATGAGCGGGGCCGGGAGTTGGGCATGGGGAACCGGGAATCGAAAGAGCGGCGGAGCGTGCTGCCTGCACCGCTACCCGGGTAGACGAAATATTGGTTGTTCATCGGTTGCGATTCTCCATTTCCGATTCCCCATTCGCGGAATCTTCGATCTTCTTGTTCGCGTGCGCCTTGGCCATCGCGTCCTTCAGTTCCTTGGGCATGTACGTTTCGTCGTGCTTGGCCAGCACTTCGGTGGCGACGAAGCGGGCGCCGGCCATGTGGCCAGTGGCGATCACGGATTGGTTGTCGCGGAACAGGTCGGGCAGGATCCCGGTGTATTCCACCGGCATCGCGCCACCGGCGTCGACCACGGTGAAGGTGATCTTCAGCGAATCGCTGCTGCGCTGGATCGAGCCGGCCTTGACCATGCCGCCGAGACGGAAGGTCTTGTAGCCAGTGGCCTGGCCGGACTGCACCTGGCTGGGCGTGAGCAGATAATTCATGTTGTTCTGCAGGGCGACCACGGCCAGCGCCGTGGCGGTGGTGGCCGCCGCGAGAATCAGCAGGACGATGATGAGCCGGCGCTTGCGGGTGGGATTCATGGACATGGCGATCGGTCGGCGCGCGTCAGGTGGACGGTGTGGGAGGAGTGGGACGATGTTGCTCACGGGCGCTTTGACGCGCCAGGCGTGCCCGGAGTTCACTCAGGATACGGCGGCGGCGCAGGCGCGGTGCGACGGTGTCGGCGATCAGCACGATGAAGAACACCGCGTACGCCGGCCACACGTAGAACGCGTAACCACCCATGGCGAAGAAAGCCTGCAGTGCATTCATCGCTCGTCCTCGCGTTCGGCGATCTTGCGCACCCAGTCCTTGCCGCTTTCCAGATCCAGCAGGTCGGTCTGCGCGCGGCGAAACAGGCTGGCCGCGTAGTAGAACTTGGTGGCCAGAGTCATGGTCAACAGGGGCCACAACATGTCCCAGGCCATCTTGGAGTGGCCGAATATGTTCACCGTGCTGCCCTGATGCAGGGTATTCCACCAGTTCACCGAAAAATGCACGATCGGCACGTTGATGACGCCGATGATCGCCAGGAAGCCAGCCGCGCGTGCGCCCTGGCGGCGGTCTTCGAACGCGTGGTAAAGGCCGAGCACGCCCAGATACAGAAACAGCAGCACCAGCTCGGAGGTAAGCCGCGCGTCCCACGTCCACCACGTACCCCACATCGGCTTGCCCCACAGCGAACCCGTCACCAGGGTGATGAACGTGAACGCGGCGCCGACGGGTGCGGACTCCATCGCCACCACCTCGGCCAGCTTGATCCGCCACACCAGCGCGACGAACGCCGACACGCCCATCACGGCGTAGATGAACATGCTCATCCAGGCGCTGGGCACGTGGATGAAGATGATCCGGTAGGCGTCACCTTGCTGGTAATCCGCCGGTGCCAGCACCAAGCCGCCGTACAAGCCGACGATGCCAAGCACGATGGCCAGGCCCATCGCCCACGGTCGCCATGTGCCGGCAAAGCGATAAAAAGTCGGCGGCGAGCTTAGTCGGTGCAACCAGAGTGGGATCCAGTTAGCCATAAACGTAGAGGTCAGGAGTCCAGGGCAATACGAAGGGCGGCGGCACAAGCCAGGGGAGCCAGCACCAAGGCCAACACCAGTACGGCGGCAAGCCAGCTGATCGGTGCAAGCCACGGCAGGCCCTGCTGGGCAGCTGCCACGGAACCGGCGGCAAAAATCAGCGCCGGAACGCACAAAGGCAGCAACATCAAGGCGAGCAGCATACCAGAGCGACGGGTACCCGCTGTCAGCGCGACCAGTACCGCGCCGAACAGGCTGATCAGCGGTGTCACCAGCAGCAGCGCCAGCAAGAGCACCGGAATGACCGCGCCAGGGAGGTGCAACATGGCTGCCAGCAACGGCGTGATCACGATCAGCGGCAGCGCCGTGGTGAGCCAGTGGGCGAGGATTTTCATCCCCATCAGCAGCTCCAGTGGTTGTGGTGACAGCATCAGCTGCTCCAGTGAGCCATCCTCGATATCGCTGGAGAACATGGCGTCCAGGGTCAACAACATCGCCAGCAACATGGTCACCAGCACGATGCCACCGGCAATGCGTTGCAGCAGCGCGCTTTCCGGGCCGATGGCAAACGGAAACAACATGGTCACGATCAACGCATAAAGTACCGGCATGGCCATGTCGCTGCGCCGCCTCCAGGCGACGGTCAGATCGCGGCGAAGCATGGCCTGGCAGGCATGGATAAGATGCGCGCGACTCATTTCGGTTCCCCGCCGATCTCGTGCGACGAGGGATCGGCATGATCGAAATAATTCTGGCGAGTCTCATTTGCCGCATGGGCAGGGACGTATGCCTTGCCTTCGAATCGGCGTACGGGCACGCATGGCAACCGGTCACGCATGCAAGTGAATCCGCCGCACCGTGTCACCGGCGAAGTTGGTGGTGCCGTGGCTGCTGACCAACGCCGCGCCGCCGGACGCGACATGCCATTTCAATACCTGGTTGACCAGCGCAATACCCGCGCGATCCAGGTTGGCGTACGGCTCGTCGAGCAGCCACAAGGTGGCTGGCACCAGCAGCAGCCGGGCCAGCGCGGCACGTTTCTTCTGTCCCGCCGAAAGGCGCCGCGTGGGTTCGTTTTCATATCCACTCAGACCGACCTCGATCAGGGCGGTTTCGATACTCGCACCGACGCGCTGGCCATGCAGCCCGGTGGCGATGCGCAGATTTTCATGCGAACTGAGATCGGCCTTGAGTCCCAACTGGTGGCCCAGCAGCAAGATCTCGCCGGCGCATTGGTGGCGCTGAAGCGGCACGCCGCGCCAGCGCAATTCACCCGCTCCGAGGTGCAAGAGGCCGGCCAGCATGCGCAGCAGGGTCGTCTTGCCACTGCCGTTGTCGCCCTCGACCAGCGCCAGTTCGCCGCAGTGCACGGCAAAGTCCAAGGGCATGAACACCGCTTCGTCCCGACGAAAGAAGCTTACCGACCGCGCTTCCAGCAACGGCACATTGGATACTGAGACGGTCATTGCTCTAATTGTCCGCAATGCGGGCAGCGCTTGTCCATGTGGCGTGCTGCCGCTGCCTCGCGCACGCGGCCAGTGCGATCCTGCCGGCAGTCACGCTGGCAGCCCGCGCACGGGTGTGCGTTTGTGCGTGCCCGGCGGACCCACGTTCTGCGCAACGAGGCTCGCAGCCACCTTCACGTCTTGCGCGGTGCTCGTCGATGCAGCCTGACGCTACGGAGTTATTCCAGCTCACGCAGCGCAGCGGCAGCGCCAGCCACGCCGCATACATAAGCCAGTTGGCGGTGGGTTCTGGCCAGCGCGTCCATCGCAGCGGTATCGATGCCCACCACGAACAGGCTGGGTTCGATCCAGCCGCTGCTGCCGACGCCGATCGCCGGGTAGACGCTCACCGCCGCATCGCTTTGCAGGGCCGCGAGCAAGGTTTTTTGTGCGGACAGGTTGTCTGCCGCCGGGCGCCGGCGCGCCTGTGGATTCCAGGCCGTGATGAAGGCCCATGGGCGCGCGCCGACCACGACGGCGAGTTCTGCTGGCAGCGGCAGGTCGACCCGAATGGTGGCCCAGTTCAAGGTGTCCAGATTGACGTGATAGGCGGTGGCCCGGAACGCCTCGCGCAGTGCATCATCCATGACGCAGCGCCGGCAGCGGCGGCAAGCTGGATTGAAACAGTTGCGCCGCCGCGGCGAGATCGACATCCGCCACCTGCGGCGCGGCGCTCAGCAGTTGTTCCAGCAAGGCATCCTGGGCGTGCCCGCGTTCAAGCGCGTACGCATAAGGCAGCTGGGTGAAGGTGACCAGACGATAGCGCGCCATGTAGTGGTCCGGGATGCGTGCTGCCAGCATGGCGCCAAGCTCGCGCTTGGCCAG
>JBDTKM010000049.1:0-8213 GCA_039935315.1 Rhodanobacter sp.
CGCCGCTTCTCGGCATCCTTGAGGACTTCATTGGCTTCGTTGGCCGCCTTGAATTTCTCCTCGGCGCCGCTTTCCTTGTTCTTGTCCGGGTGGTACTTGCGCGCCAGCTTGCGATACGCCGCCTTGATTTCGGCCTCGCTCGCGTCAGGCTTGACGCCAAGAATTTCGTAATAGTCTTTGAATTCCACACCCGCTCCCGATGATCGGTACCGCACGACACAAAATCGCGCCCCGCCGCGGAGCATTATCCACGGCGGGGCGCGCTTTCACATCGTTTTGCGCTGGCAACGCACCATTTAGTTGGTGGCGTTGATGGTGATGCGACGCGGCGTGGTTTCCGGTTTCTTCGGGATCGAGATCTCCAGCACCCCAAACTTGCCATGTGCGCTGATGTTGTCGGCATCGGCGCTTTCCGGCAGCGCGAATCGACGATGGAAGGTGCCGTACACACGCTCCTGGCGAGTCAGCTTGCCGCTGCTTTCCTCGCTGTCGACCTTGCGTTCGCCCTTGATGGTGAGAATGCTCTTGTCCATGCTCACTTCGATCTCGGACGGATCCACCCCCGGCACATCGGCCAGTATCATGAAACGCTTGTCCTCCTCGCGAATATCCACTCGCGGTGCCCACTGGCTGGTTTCCACGGTGGACTGGTCGCCTTCGCCGGCGCCCAGAAAGCGGCTCATCGCCTGACGAAACTCATCCGCCGGCACAAAATCACGGTTCCACATGGATTGATGTCTCTGGTTCATCTCACGCTCTCCTGATCGGGTTTGCGGCAAGATCGCCGCCTGTCCAAGAAATAGGTGCGCCCAGGAGCGATTCAAGGCAGTGCATCGCCGAACGCATTAACATCGGCAATCCATCTTCAGCGAGTTCTCCCATGACCATCCAGGCCGGCGACAAGCTGCCAGACGTATCCATCAAGATCATCGATGGCGACATCCAGCCCGCACAGACCAGCGCCTTGTTCGCCGGGCGCAACGTCGTGCTGTTTGGCGTTCCCGGTGCCTTCACACCGACCTGCTCGAACCGTCACCTGCCCGGCTACGTCACCCGTTTTGCCGAATTCCAGGCACGGGGCCTCAGCGTGATGTGCCTGGCGGTCAACGACGCCTTCGTGATGCAGGCCTGGGCCGCCGCACAGCAGGTGCCCGCGGGCCTGCTGATGCTGGCCGACGGCAACGCAAGCTTCACCCGCGCGCTAGGCCTGGAGCTGGATGGCAGCGACTACGGCATGGGATTGCGTACGCGTCGGTTCGCCCTGTACGCCGAGGATGGTGTGGTACGCCAGTTGCACGTCGAGGCCCCGGGCGAGCTGCGCGTTTCCACGGCGGAGGCGATGCTCGCAGCGATCAAACCGTGAGTCTCTGCAGACCTGTCTCGAGCTCGTGGCAACACCGCAGCGTTTGCAGTCCGCTGAGGCAGTTCGCCGCAGCCCCATCACCCGCGACTGATATGCTGCGCCGATGGATATCGTGAGCAACAGCAACGCGGCACGCATGGCCGAGCGGTTTCGTGGTTACCTGCCGGTGGTCGTCGACGTGGAAACTGGCGGCTTCGACGCCGAGCACGACGCGCTGCTGGAGATTGCTGCAATACCCCTGCAGATGGACGAAGCGGGCTTTCTGAGCCGGCAGCCGGTGGCGTCCACGCACGTGGAACCCTTCCCCGGCGCCAACCTCGATCCGCGTTCACTGGAAATTACCGGCATCGACCCGGACAACCCCCTGCGCGGCGCCGTGCCGGAACGCCAGGCGCTGGATTACATCTTCCAGGTCGTCCGCGACGCGGTCAGTGCGGCCGGCTGCCAGCGGGCCATCCTGGTGGGTCACAACGCTGCGTTCGACCTGGGCTTCCTCAACCAGGCAGTACGTCGCTGCGGTCACAAGCGCAACCCGTTCCACCCGTTCAGCTGCTTCGACACGGTCAGCTTCGGCGGCCTGGCTTACGGTCAGACCGTGTTGAGCAAGGCGGTGCTGGCGGCGGGGCTGGCGTTCAACAGCAGCGAAGCCCATTCGGCCGTCTATGACGCCGATCGCACCGCCGACTTGTTCTGCACGGTCGTCAACCGCTGGCGGCAACTTGAGCTGCTGGAACGCGAGCACAGCGGGCTTGCGTCACCCTGAAAGGGAGGTGTAAATAATGGGTTAGCTCAACGTGGCACAGTCGTCATGATCTGGCGGAAATTGAGAATAGACTGCTTCGGCCTGCGGTGGTGTCTCATCGCCGTATTCGCGTTCGCTTTTATGGGCCCGCAGGTAGAAGCGATCGCGGCGAGGCACTTCGATTCCTCACTGTTCAACAGCCACGCGGATCAGATCGTCTGTGAACACGCAAAGGGGAGCTGCGATGGCTCATTATTCAAGTTCCATGGTGCTCAAATTGCCTGTGAAATTGAGCAGACAAAGCAAATTTCGCCCCAGGTGGACAAGGCTTATTCCAATCTGTTGAAGGCAAGTACCTTAGTTTGCGAAGACAACCGGGATGCGATCAGATATGTTCAAGCAACCCATTGAAGATTCTCAAAAACTTTGGGCTTCGTGGGTATCTGACGAATGTCGTCTTCAAGGTGACGTGACGATGGAAACAGCTGGATCTGACATCGAGCAAGCATGCCTGCAAGACGAATATCACGCACGAATACGCGCATTGGAAAAGTTGCAACTCTCCTTTCCGCCTACCCCTTATCCCATCGCCCCAAAATTTTAGCCACCAGCTTGGCGAAGCAGGAGTCCAAAGGGCTTGCTCAAGGACACGCTATTTTGTGCAGCGTCATGTTCTACAGCCTTGGATCAAGCCAATGCCGGCACTTGTATGGATAAATTGAGTTATTGCTAAAACGAAGCTAACAGGGCGGGATACCAAAAGGGGCTGGAGGCAATTAAACCACGCCTCATTGTCAACACCATCGACAAGCACGCGCTTACGATCTGAAAGTGACTGCTAGACTTGCGCCCTCTTCCGTCCAAGCATCGCCATGCCACCAGCATCCTCGTCATGGGCCATCCGCACCGTCAAGCTGCGTAAACATTACCGAGGCGGCCAAGGCATCCAGCAGGTTTCACTGCAAGTGCCACGCGGCAGCATCTACGGCTTTCTCGGACCCAATGGCGCCGGCAAGACGACAACGATTCGACTTTTGCTTGGGCTACTGCAGCCCGAATATGGCAGCATCGAACTACTGGGCCAATCGCTTCAGGCTCGGCCGAATGTCCTGGCCAAGGTCGGCGCCCTCGTCGAAGCGCCGTCGCTGTACCCGCACCTGAGCGGGCGGCGCAACCTGGAAATCACCCAACGCCTGCGCGGCGTGGCCAGGCAGCGCGTTGCTGACGTGCTCGACATTACCCGGCTTGCCGCTGCCGCGGACCGTCGCGTTGGGGAATATTCCCTGGGCATGCGCCAGCGGTTGGGCATTGCACTGGCGCTGCTCGGTTCGCCCGAGCTGCTGATTCTGGACGAACCTACGAACGGACTCGATCCGGCTGGCATCGCCGACTTGCGCCAGATGCTGCACAAATTTGCGCACGACTCGGGCATCACCATTCTGGTTTCCAGCCACTTGCTGGCCGAGGTAGAGCAAATCGCCACTCACGTCGGGATCCTGCACGGCGGTGAACTGCGTTTTCAAGGCTCCATCGACGAGTTGCGCAGGCACAGCACGTCACGCGTGCGCCTACTCTGCTCTCCGCCAGAACAGGCCGCGACGTGGCTGAACCAAAACGGCTTTTCATGCGCAACAGGTACAACGGACAGCTGGCTCACCATCGCAGCAGAAAGTAGACAAGTGCCTCGGCTGATTCAACACTTGTTCGACGCGGGAGTTACGGTGCAGGACCTGGCGCTGGAACAATCCTCGCTGGAAACGATGTTCTTCGAGCTCACTGGCGACCCGACCACTGCAAAGGAAGTCGCATGAGCGCCTTGCTTCGTGCGCTGTGCGCAGAGCGGCTCAAACTGGGTGACACGCTGGCGCTCTGGCTGTGCGTGTTGGCACCGTTGCTGGTGGTGCTGTTTGCCACCTTGATGGCCTGGACCAACCCAGCCATGGCGATGAACGGCGTCGATCCCGCACTACGATGGCGCGCCTTCATCGACCAGCCTCTGAGCATGTGGGCCCGAATCATGCTGCCACTGTTCGTCACACTGGAAGCGGCGCTCCTGGCGGGTCTTGAACACGGCAACTACCAGTGGAAGCACCTATTGGCGTTACCGTTGCCCCGTGGCACGCACTATCTAGCCAAACTATTCATGCTGTTTGGTTTGGTCGTACTGGCCACGATTGTCTTCTGCCTCTTGATCCTGATGGGCGGCCTGCTCATTCGCAATGCGCCGGAAGTGTCGTTGATCGGACCGCTGCCGCTGGCGCATCTATGTGAAGGCGCATTGGCCACGATCGCCGCCGGTTCGCTGATGATTGCCGTGCAAAACTTCATTGCTGTGCGCTGGCGCAGCTTTCCCGTTGCCATGTCGTCAGGCGTCGCGGCAACCATGATTGCCATGTTCGTGCCTACTGACGGCTCATTTGGCGAATTCTTCCCGTGGGCCATGTCGGGTGTCGTGATGACCGGCGGCGTTCATCAGACGCACACGGCGGTCGTCGTCGGTGTCATTGGCTTCTGCATCGTGGCTGCTCTCGGAGTCTGGGATTTCACCAGACGCGACCATCTGTAAAGGCCTCACGCACGCCGCCTTTCCTGTGCTACCAAAGGGTGACCCCAAAGAGAGCGGGGGCGATGGGAAAGATCAGTACGGCTTGTTTTCCGCAAACAGATTAATGCGCCAAGCCTCTTTCAGTGCACACTTTCCAGACAAGGCGCCCACTTCCCGGCTCTGCCGATCTTGGCGAGACCAGCGCGGCGTGACAGTCGCACACGGATCGCCGCCAACCCCGGCTCACCGATCCAGCGACCCGGGTTCGCCAGGAAACGTCGCAGGCGCGCGACGGTGCCGCCAACTGTTCAGCACCCCATAAGCGCCGATGATGATCCAGGCAACTTCCAGCATGAAAGCCGCCAGATTGAAATTGCCAAACAGCAGCGACAGCATCACGCCGAAAGCCCCAAATATGTTCATCAACTGGTAGGTCAGACGGTTGCCATGCAACCGCTGCGCCTGCAGCAGCAGGAACGCCAGCAGGATCAGCAGCACCCCGATATAGCCGGCCCAGTCGTACCAGAAGAAACTCATCGCTTTGCACTCCGCTGCCGCAGCACCTCGAACAAGGCGACGCCGGTGGCGACGGAGACGTTGAGGCTCTCCATCGTGCCCGGCATCGGGATCTTGGCCACGAAATCGCACAGTTCGCGGGTAAGCCGCCGAATGCCCTCGCCTTCACTGCCCAGGACGACGGCCACCGGCCCCTTGAAATCGACGTCATAAACGGATGTGTCGGTATCGCCGGCCAGACCGGTGATCCACACCCCGGCATCCTTCAGTGTGCGCAGGGTGCGCGCCAGGTTGGTGACCGTAATCAGCGGCACCCGGTCGGCACCGCCGGCCGAGGCCCTCCGCACCACCGGAGTCAGCCCCACGGCACGATCCTTGGGCACGATGACCGCGGTGACTTTCGCCGCCGCGGCACTGCGCAAGCAGGCACCGAGGTTGTGCGGGTCGGTGACGCCGTCGAGCACCAACACCAGCGCATCGCTGCCGGCACCCTCCAGCAAGCCGGCCAGATCATCCTCATGCGCGGCAGGCGCCGCTTCGCAACGCGCCACCACGCCTTGATGGCGCGCTTCGCCAGCGTGCTTGTCCAGTTCCTCGCGCGCGCAGTGACGCACGGGGACGTTCAACTTCTTTGCACGCTCGGCCAACTCCAGGACCCGCGCGTTGCGCTGGCCGTTCTCGACCAGCAGCTCGCGCACGCGCTCGGCGTCGTTGCTCAACGCACCCTCCACCGGGTTGATCCCGGCGATCCAGCTCTCGCTCATGACTCGCCCTTCGGCTTTGGCCGACGACGCCTGGAGTGTTTCTTTGCTGCAGGTGCTGCCGCGGGTGCCGAGCCCCGTTGCGTGGCGTCTTCCTTGCGCGGACTACGCGAGGGCGACGGCTCTTTCGCCTTGCGCGCCACAGGCTGTTTTCCAGCGGGTTGTTTCCCCGTTGGCTGCTTTCCAGTCGGCCGCTTGCCCACTGGCGGCTTGCCAGCGGCCGGGCGCGACGGCAAGTGGTCGCTGGCTGCCGGCTTGCGAGGCGTGGGTGCAGGCGCCGGCGCAGGAGCAACGGGCTCGGCAGACTTGCGGCCGAATACGCGGCCGATCGCCTTGGTCGCCCGGCCGAACAGGCCTGCGGGCTTGGCCGTGGCGGGCGCCTTCTTCGGCAGCGAATAGCGTTCGCCGCTGGCCGCATAGTCGTAGGCCTTGCCGCTGGCGTTGGGCGCAGTCGCCGGCTTGCGTGGCGACACCAACCGGAAGTCGATCTTGCGATCCTCCAGGCTGGCTCGCAGCACCTGGATCCGCACGTGGTCGCCAAGGCGGAACTGCGCGCCGGTGCGCTCGCCCTTGAGCAGCTTCCGGGTTGCATCGAAATGATAGTAATCGTTGACCAGCTGGCTGATGTGCACCAGCCCGGATACCTTCGACTCGTCCAGCTCGACGAACAGGCCGAACGAGGTGACGCCAGTCACCACACCGTCGAACTCGCTGCCGATGTGCTTCTCCATCCACGCACACTTGAAGCGCTCGTCCACATCGCGCTCGGCTTCCTCGGCACGGCGTTCGCGCTGCGAGCAATGTACGGCCATCGCGGCCATTTCCGCGGGCGTGTAGTCGTAATCGATGCTCTTGCGGCCGGTCAGCGCAAAGCGGATCGCGCGATGCACCAGCAGGTCGGGATAACGCCGGATCGGCGAGGTGAAATGGGTGTAGGCGGCCAGCGCCAGGCCGAAGTGGCCACGATTGTCGGGCTGATACGCCGCCATGCTTTGCGAGCGCAGCAGCACGTTCTGGATCAGCTCGCGCTCGGGACGGTCGTGCACCATGCGCAGGATTTCCGAGAAATCCGCCGGTGTCACTTCCGCCACCGGTGGCATGCGCAACTTGAACTCGCGCAGGAACTGCTGCAGATCTTCGTACTTTTCCGCCGGCGGCGGCTCGTGCGCACGGAACAACGCGGGAACCTTCTTCTTTTCCAGAAACAGCGCTGCCTGCACGTTGGCGGCGATCATGCATTCTTCGATCAGCTTGTGCGCGTCGTTGCGCTCGGTGGCGCCCATCGACTCCACGCTGCCGGTCTGGTCCAGGCGGAACTTCACCTCCGGGGTCTCGAAATCGATGGCGCCGCGACGCTTGCGCTGGGCCGCCATCGCCTTGTACAGGGCGTGCAGGTTTTCCAGCTGCGGCAGCACGTCAGCCACCTCGTGACGCGCGTCCTTCTCGCGCAGGCCCACCGCCTGCCACACCTTGTCGTAGGTGAGCCGCGCATGCGACAGCATCACCGCTTCGTAGAACTTCGAACGGGTGACATTGCCCTCGGCATCAATCGCCATGTCGCAAACCATGCACAGGCGATCGACCTGCGGATTCAGCGAGCAGATGCCGTTGGACAGGGTCTCCGGCAGCATCGGCACCACAAAGCCGGGAAAATAGGTCGAGGTGCTGCGCTCATAAGCCTCGCGGTCCAGCGCCCCGCCAACCTGCACGTAATGCGACACGTCGGCGATCGCCACGATCAGACGCCAGCCACCGCCACGCTTGGGCTCCGCATACACCGCGTCATCGAAGTCACGCGCGTCGGCGCCATCGATCGTCACCAACGGCAGCTTGCGCAAATCGGTGCGGCCCTCGCGCTCGGCCGCCGACACCGTGCCTTCAACCTGCGCCGCATCGCGCAGCACCTCAGCGGGCCATTCCTGCGGCAGATCGTGGCTGGCGATCGCCATCTCCACCACCAGCGAAGGCTCCAGCCGCTCGCCCAGCACCGCGCGAATCTCACCCAACGGCCCCCGATTCGACGTCGGCGGATCGGTGATCTCGACCACCACGATCTGGCCGGATTTCGCACCCTGCTCCTGACCGGGCTTGATCATCACATCCTGGTTCAGGCGGCGGTCGTCGGGCCGTACCAGGGTCACGCCGTCCTCGACCAGTACGCGGCCGACCAGCCGCGGCGAGCGTCGCTCCAGCACTTCGGCAATCGCACCCTGCTTGCGACCACGGCGATCGATACCGACCACGCTGGCCAGCACGCGATCACCATGCATCACTGCGCGCATCTGC
>JBDTKM010000050.1:0-18566 GCA_039935315.1 Rhodanobacter sp.
TGAGGCGACGTCGCCACGACTTTGGTATCAGAACAATTTGGAACTCAGGCTTGGAACTCGTGGCGCTTGCGACGCAAGGCGCCCAGACCAAGCAAACCAAGCAGACCAAGCATCAACATCCCCAGCGAGGAGGGTTCTGGCACCGAGGTGACAGGCGGGGGCGTGACGCTGCCGTTGCGGACCTGGAACAGGAACTGTCCCGGCACGCCGTCATTGGTACCGGCAACCAAGGAGTTCGGGCCGCCATCGAGCAAGGCGCCGTTGGTCAACGAACCGGGAAGCTGGGCATAAGTCCCTGCGGGGTTGCCCGACTGGCCAGCGTTGTAGCCCGCTGCGGCGGAGGTACCGCCCAGCCCATGGCTACCGCCGCTGGCGCCACCGGTTTCCCACTGGATCTGGTCATAGTTGAAGTAGAAGTCGAAATTGCCGAGGCCGGTATCGGACCGGTCGACCATGATCAACTGGAACGTGTTGAGCTTGTCCGTTCCATTGCTGAAATATCCGACGCTCGGCCAAGTAGCGCCAAACGCGCTGCGCCCGGCATACGTGCCGGTACCGTAGCTGGTCAGGCCGCTGCCGGCACCTCGCGTGTCTACGTCGGCGAAGAACGGGGCAATGATCGGCTGGCCGTTATAGCCGCTACCTAAGCCGGAGGGCGTGTAGGTGCCCTGGCCCGAGTTGAACGTGACATAGCCGTTGTTGCTCACATACAGATTGGAGTAGGTGGTACCGAAAAAATTGGCATCGAACGGCAGGGCGATCGCGCCGGTAGCGCCGTCGTCGTTGGCTGGGAATGTGCTGGTGTTAAACCCGGGCGCGACAGTGCCGGCTTCGGCCGCGGGCACGAAGACGACTGCAAACGCGAGTGCGGCAAGCATGAGCAAGCTGGCTTTGGGAACAAACTTTATCGACATTTTGGTGATCTCCTTACTGGGGATTGTCTGAGTTGCCCGTCTAGATAAGCTAGAATCGTGCCATAAATGTATATTATTGATTACATTAGAAGTTATATTTTTTTAGCCTCGAACAAATGTATGTTGTGTAAATCTTTCCGACACCAAAACGCTTTTTCTTGCGCCACGTATCGCCTGATCTCGCGTGAAATCGACGGGACGCAAAATGTAAAACCTCCGAACACTTGTTGGCACCAATCGTCTGCCCGAGCGATGGCGGTCCGGGCCCTCACCAGCGTTTCCCCGCCATGCCTCTGGACGGAATACAGAAAGTGCGATGCAAGGTTTTCCAGATGGCTCGATTCAACGCAAGTCTGTTGATCAAGCGGCAGGAGTTGAATTTCGCGACCGATTTTCGAATGCGACGGCACGGAGGATCGTGCCCTGGGTCGCCCTCACCGGGGCTGCGCCGTCAGCTGGAGTGGGGGGCAACACACACTGCATGGCGGCAACCGGGTCAAGCGCACTTCGAAGGCTGGGTGCGACAGTGAAACGGGACCAGGCTCGAATGGCACTTACGTGACGCCGTCGTCCGGCGAGGCGCCTTTCGACAGCCGAAGGGCTGGTCAAAGGCGCCTCGCCGGATTGACGACTCTTGAGAGGATCGCCGGCAAGCAGGTGCCATTCGGCGCAGGCTCATTTGACTCAGCGCGGGCTCGCGCACGCGGAGGCGGCCAACCATGCCATCCCACACTGGCTACAACGCCTTCATCGACGACCATAAGCCGATCCTCGTCCAGCTCGCCCCCATGCCAGGCAAGGACTCCACAGTCAGCAACCCATCTGACAAGCCGCGTCAGCGCGACTGAGAACGGGGGCCAGGTTCACTTACAACCGTTTGAATTGTCACGGGGAGGGCGATGCGTCAGGAAGTGAACCTGCCCCTGTTCTTTCAGACTTACCCCTCCGGTGGATCGGGCTGCATCTTTTGCAACACGTCTTCGAGATCGGTGATCATCGCTTCGAGAGCGTCGTGAAGCTGCCCTTGGCGGTCCATCAAATCGCCGATCTGTGCGGTACGTTTCAGGCCGGAAAGTTTGCCTTCGAACAGCATCCATGCGGCAGACAGCACTTCAATGTTGTTCTTGGAGTAATGCTGCATTTCCTTGAGCTGAGCCAGCGTGTCCTGTACGTGTTCGGCGTCGGTCTTGGTAATTTCATCGGACATCGATTTCTCCATGGGCGGGGCGGGAAGAAGACCTGTGCAGATTGGCCGGTTCCCTGTGTGCAACGGGTGAGTTCGGAAAACGGAAAAAAGGGGATCAGGTTCACCCACGACCGTTTGAATTGTCGCGAGGGGGTCGATGCGGGGGCCTGATGCCGGCGAAGCGTTGCGTCTTGGCTTCGACGATCGCTCGGAAGTCATCGTGGCCCAAGGCTCGCTGTTGTTGAAGATGGGTTCGGATGGCTTTCAGGTCGTCGTCGGAAAGGGTTTCATAGAGCAGCTGGCGACAGGCTTGGGCCCGCGCTTCCGGTGTGGAGGCCAGCGCGGTGTATTCCGGGTGAGGCGAGAGGATGGCGCCTGGACGAAGTCCGCAATGGGCTGCGCCGCTCGACCACGCGAAGGCTGCCGGATCATCGGTCATGCGGGCGCGGACCGGGTTGAGTTCGATATAGCGGTGGCAGTGCAAGGCGTAGCTTTCGCTGTCGACCCGGCTTGCTTTGTAGCGGCCTTCCCACAAGGTTCCGGTACGCCGCTGACGCGCGTTGAACTTCCCGACATAGCCACGTCCGAGTTTCTGCATGAGCCGAGCGATGGTACCGATTGCGGACGGCGTGGCGACCAGATGGACGTGATTGTCCATCAACACGTACGCGTCCAGACTGCATCCCGTATTGAGCAATGCTTCGCGCAGGAGCGCCAGGTAACGTTGCCGATCGTGGTCGTCGAGAAAGCAGGGAAGGCGATTGTTGCCGCGCTGGACAATGTGCTGCGGAATATCGGGCAGCTCGCGTCGTGGTTGTCTGGCCATCGCCCAAGGGTCGGTTGGAGCATGTCTCGCCGGTAGCATCATCGAGCGGTGCGCCTCGTGGGAGCTGGCCGACCTCGCTTGTCGGCAAGTGAACCTGACTCCGCTCTTGTGCATTAATCGAACGATTTTTTCACGCAGCCTGACTGCCTCACCTTGCATGCTCCCGGGTCCGCCCCGCTTTGAGGCCAACAAGCACGAGGAGTGAGCAAGATGAGTCAGCAGGCAATCGGCGTGGTCGGCATGGCCGTGATGGGTCGCAACCTGGCGCTGAATATCGAAAGCCGCGGTCACGCGGTGTCGATCTACAACCGCAGTCGCGAGAAGACCGACGAGGTGATCGCCGAGCACGGTGACAAGAAACTTGTCGCCACCTACACGCTGAAAGAGTTGGTCGATTCCCTGGAGAAGCCCCGACGCATCCTGCTGATGGTGAAAGCGGGCGCGGCCACCGATGACACGATTGCTCAACTGCGACCGCTGCTGGACAAGGGTGACGTACTCATCGACGGCGGCAACACCAATTTCCACGACACCATCCGGCGCAACAAGGAGCTGGCCGAGGCTGGCTTGCACTTCATCGGCACCGGCGTGTCCGGCGGCGAAGAGGGCGCCCTGCACGGCCCGTCGATCATGCCCGGTGGGCCGCGCGATGCGTATGACCTGGTCGAGCCGATTCTCACCGAGATCGCGGCGCGGGCCGATGATGGCAAGCCGTGCGTGGCGTACATGGGCACGGATGGCGCCGGCCACTACGTGAAGATGGTGCACAACGGCATCGAATACGGCGACATGCAGCTGATCGCCGAGAGCTACGCGATACTCAAACACGTGCTGGGTTTGTCCAACCAGAAGTTGGCCGAGGTTTACACCCGCTGGAACGAAGGAGAGCTGGACAGCTACCTGATCGAGATCACGGCGACCATCTTCGGCAAGAAAGACGAGAAGACAGGCAAGGATCTGGTCGATGTGATCCTTGATCGCGCGGCGCAGAAAGGCACCGGCAAGTGGACCAGCCAGAGCGCACTGGATCTTGGCGTGCCACTGCCACTGATTACCGAGTCGGTGTTCGCTCGCGTGCTGTCCTCACTGAAAGACGAACGCGTCGCCGCGAGCAAGCAACTCGAAGGGCCCGGAAACAAGGCCTTCAGCGGAGATCGCGATGCGTTCATCGCCGCCGTGGGCAAGGCCTTGTATCTGAGCAAGATCGTGTCCTACGCGCAGGGGTTTGCGCAGTTGCGCGCCGCCTCGGACGAGTACAAGTGGCAGCTCGACTACGGCACCATCGCGCAGATCTGGCGCGGCGGCTGCATCATCCGCGCCCGCTTTCTGCAGAACATCACCGACGCCTACGCCGAAAACGACAGCCTGGCCAACTTGCTGCTTGCGCCGTATTTCCGCGACATCGCCAAGACGTATCAGACGGCGCTGCGTGACGTGGTCAGCGCGGCGATTGCCGCCGGTGTGCCGGTGCCGTGCTTTTCCTCGGCCATCGCCTACTACGACGGCTATCGCAGCGAACGCCTGCCTGCCAATCTGCTGCAGGCGCAGCGCGACTTCTTCGGCGCCCACACGTTTGAGCGCATCGACGAAAAAGGCAGCTTTCACGAGGAGTGGAGCTGACGCATTCGGGCAGGAGTGAGCTTGCCCGGGTTTGATAGGCACCTACCCCGGGCCGCAAGGTTCAGCAAAGGCGTCCGTCATGTCGAAACGCATACGTCGTCGTCTTGCCGAAGAATTCAAGACCCGCGGAAGATCCGCGGTCAGAGTCCCCTGGGTGGATGGTTCAAAACCGGGGTCAGAGTTACTCTGAGCCCCCCTTTTTCGGTAACAATGACGGTGATATCCCAACAGGAAGCTTTTCCATGATTCAGCGTTTCGATACCGGTCCCCGCATGTCCGAAATGACCACTCACAACGGCGTGGCGTATCTCGCCGGGCAGGTTCCCGAGGACACCAGCGTCGACATCGTCGGTCAGACCGAACAGGTACTCCATGCCATTGACGCCCTGTTGACGCGCGCTGCGACTGACAAGACCCACATCCTGCGCGCGGAAATCTTCCTGGCCGATATGGCCGATTTCGACGGCATGAACGAAGCCTGGGGCAGGTGGGTGCCCCATGGCGCAACACCGGCGCGCGCCACCGTACAGGCGAGGTTGGCCAGGTCGAACTGGAAAATAGAGATCGTGGTCACCGCGGCGATTCCGTGATCGCCCGACGTGCCCGCTGAAAACCGGGGCCGGAGTCGAAGGAAAACCAAAGTCAGGGTCAGTGCGCACTTTCTGAAAAGGTCGACGCTGAGCCGTGTGTTGGAGCGCAAAAAAGGTGTCAGGTTCGAATGGCACTTGCTTAAGTCTCTTTGGATGTCCAGATCGTCGTGTTTTTTGGCGAGCGATGGCGCTTCGCCCATAAGCCAGTTGCCGGTGTGCCGCAACAACGAGCGCACCACGGTCAACGGCAAACGTTGCCACGCCTTGCAATACGCACCCGTGGCCGTGCTGTACAGGAACAACTCGTTGGCGATCCGTTCCACGACGTGGCGGTCTATCGTCGCCTGACAGGAAGCGTCGGCGTTCAACGTCTGCGCCAGAAACAGCGCCAACGTCGTGGTCGGCGGGAACAGCCGTTCACGATGTGCGGGCAATTGCCCTTCAACGACGTCCAGCGAATCGGGATCGGTCAACACGTTGAAGAAGTCGTAGGAGTGAATAGTCCGCGAACGCTGTCGGATACGGTGACGTTGCGGCCGACTCGATCGGCAATCAATGTTCATGGCGGCTGGCGGCTGGCGGCATCGTGGGCCATCTGTTTGGGTCGGACCAACAGTTTGCCCGGCCGCCAGCCACTCTTTCAAATCAGCCACTTGGCGCCAGCAGCGCGGCATTGTGCCGCTTAAGCAAGTGTCATTCGAACCTGACACCATGGTTCGGGCGGGCAGCGCCAAGATGGATGGCCGCCTGCTGGAGGAGCTCACCGATGCCGGCGTCGAGGTGGAGCGTTCTCACCCGCTGCGCTGGTACAGCATCGCGCGGGTCAACAATCGCACGCATCGCAAACTGCTGGTGGTCGACGGCCGTATCGGCTTCACAGGCGGCGTCGGTATTGCCGACCAGTGGCAAGGCCACGCGCAAGATCCCGAGCACTGGCGCGACATCCACTTTCGGGTGGAAGGCCCGGTGGTGGCGCAATTGCAGGCCGGCTTCATGGATAACTGGATCAAGACCACCGGCCGCGTGCTGCACAGCGACTTGTACTTCCCACGCCTGCAGCCGGCCGGCGACCACGGCATGCACTTGTTCGTCAGTTCACCGGCCGGTGGCAACGCCAGCATGCGTTTGACGTACCTGCTTGCGGTCGCCGCGGCCACGCGTTCGATCGATCTGCAGGCCGCCTGTTTCATCCCCGATCGCCTGGTCGTCGATGGCTTGCTCGATGCGCGCAAGCGCGGCGTCGCCATTCGCCTGCTGGTACCCGGCCACTATATCGACTCCCGTCTGGTGCGCATGGCATCCAAGCGTCGCTGGGGACGCCTGCTTGCCGCCGGCGTGGAAATTGTTGAATACACGCCAACGATGATGCACAACAAGATGCTCATCCTTGATGGCGAGCTGACTTCGGTAGGCTCGACCAACGTTGACATCCGCTCGTTCGACCTCAACGACGAAGCGAGCCTGAATATCTATTCCCGCACGTTTGGCCAGCAGATGACCGCCGTGATGAACGTCGATTTGCAACCTGCCAAACCGTACACGCTGGCCATGTGGCAGCAACGCTCATGGCGGCAGAAGCTCGGCGAGCTGCTGGTGCGGCCGGTGGAATCGCAGTTGCAAGGCTGCCGCCACTCCGCTCTGACGAAGGCCGCTTGGCACAAAAGCCTCTCATGCACTAACATGAGTTACATGAGAAGAGACAGCAAGCTTTCATCCGTTCTGCATGTGCTTTTGCACATGGCAAACAACGACGGTCGGCTGACCTCCGACGCATTGTCGGGCTATCTGGATACCCATCCCGTGCTGGTACGACGCGTCTTGGCCGGACTGCGGGAGCGCGGCTACGTGGGCTCCGACAAGGGCCACGGCGGTGGCTGGACCATCACCTGCGACTTGCACAAAGTGACCCTGCACGACATTTACGAAGCGGTTGGATCCCCCACCGTATTCGCGATGGGAAACCGCGTCGATCACCCCGAGTGCCTGGTCGAAAAGGTGGTCAATCAGTCGCTTTCCACCGCGTTCGACGAGGCCGAAGCCCTGCTGATCGAGCGTTTCAAAGACGTAACGCTCGCCGACTTGTCGGCGCGCTTCAACCGTCAACATGCAAAAAACCGGGGAAGCAAACATGCGCATCGATGAGACAAAGAAAGAATTCGACGTCATCGTCGTCGGTGGCAGCTATGCCGGCTTGTCAGCCGCGACGCAGCTGGCGCGGGCGCGACGCCGCGTGCTGGTGATAGATGCCGGCCAGCGCCGCAACCGAAACGCCCGCCATTCGCATGGGTTTCTCACCCAAGACGGTAGCGAGGGTTCGGCCATCGCTGCCAAAGGCCGCGCGCAATTGCTGGCCTACTCCACCGTCACCTGGCAGGACGGGACGGCGGTCAATGCGGTCGCTCA
The DNA here is from genome assembly GCA_039935315.1 of Rhodanobacter sp. Taxonomy (GTDB): domain Bacteria; phylum Pseudomonadota; class Gammaproteobacteria; order Xanthomonadales; family Rhodanobacteraceae; genus Rhodanobacter. Next base: position 7,540 of record JBDTKM010000050.1, read on the forward strand.
CCAGGACGGGTATCGCATAACCCTGCACGATGGCCAGGTAATGCAGGCACGCCGATTGGTGCTGGCCACCGGCATCATCGACGAACTGCCCATGATCGACGGGCTGTCCGATCGCTGGGGCCGCCATGTGTTCAGCTGCCCGTACTGTGACGGCTATGAGCTGGCGCTAGGCGATATCGGCGTGCTGGCGACCGGGCCGATGTCGTTCCATCACGCCATGATGCTACCTGACTGGGGCAAAGTAACCTTTTTCCTCAACGACGCATTCAATCCGGATGACTCGCAACTCGCCGCCTTGATCGAGCGCAACGTATCGATCGAGCGCACGCCGGTGGCGCGCATCACCGGTACAGCCGATGTGGTGCTGAGTGATGGCCGCACGCATCCGATGGACGGCCTCTTCGTGATGAGTCGCACGCGCCCCGGCAGCCCGTTGGCCGAGCAACTGGGGTGCGCTATCGAACAAGGACCCACCGGCCCGTACATTTTCACCGATCAGCTCAAAGCCAGCACCGTGGCGGGCGTCTATTGCTGTGGCGACGCGGCGCGCATGTTTCCGGGTGTGGCGCACGCGGTTGCCGACGGCGTCATGGCGGGTGTGGCAGCTCACCAGTCGCTGATCTTCGGTGCAGTCGCTGCGGCGGCTTAGAGGCGCAGGGATTCCGATCTAGGATTTTGCTCCTCGGCCTTTTCGTTTTTGAGGGCTGCCGTTGGCCTTTACCCAGCCCCAGTAATCCTCAAGCAGCGCCGTGCAGCGCTCTTGCAGAAACAACTTCAGTTGCGTGATCGTAGGCGTCAGCCGCGAGCGGTGCGCGCAGATCAAGTTGAGCGGTGACGGTTCGCCATGCGTCGGCGGGAAAATCTCCACCAGCCGGCCCGCGAGTAAATCCGGCACCAGATCGAGGCGCGATTTGTAGACCATCCCCTCGCCCGCCACCGCCCAACGCCGCACGGCATCCGCGTCGTCACTGATGCGATTGCCGGACACAGCGACGGTCTGGTTACCGCCCGGCAGCGTGAATCGCCAGCGCTCGTGAAGCTGTTCGTTCCAGACGAAGCGCAGGCAATTGTGGTTTCTGAGATCGTCCACGGTCGTCGGCGTGCCGGCACGTTCCAGATACGACGGCGCGGCGCATAAGGCCCGTCGGTTGTTTTCGATGAGTGGCATCGCCACCAGCGAGGAATCCGACAACGGGCCATAGCGCACGCTGGCATCCAGCGGTTCGCGCACCAGGTCGGCGGCCCGATCGCTCATCCGCACATGCAGGGTCAGCGCCGGATGCAGATGCTGGAAGGCGTCGAGCCAGGCCAGCAATAGATTTCTGCCGAAATCCGAGGGCACCGACAGGCGCAGGCTTCCCGACAAGGCGGCCTGGTCACTGGCCAGCGCCCGCTCTCCCTGCGAGCGCGCATCGAGCATGGCCCGCGCATGCGGCAAATAGCGCTCCCCTTCCAGCGACAACTGCATGCGGCGAGTGGATCGAACAAACAGCCGCGCATTCAATGCCTTTTCCAGACGTTGCACGGCGGCGCTGGCCAGGCCGGGCGCGATATTGAGCCGGCGCGCGGCCTCGGAAAAGCTTTCCGCCTCTACCGACTGCACAAAGATCTGGACGTCATCAAGCCGAATCATCTTCTTGCAAATCCAGAAAGTGTTAACGCCATTAAACCATTCTGACGGCGAACAAGGATCGACACAATGTGCGCTCCAAACCACTTGTCGAGCACGCCATGAAAGCTGTCGGCTTTTACCAGAACCTTCCGATAGACCACACCGATGCGCTGCAGGACATCGAGGTCGTCACGCCCGAGCTGCGCGACCACGATCTTCTGGTCGAAGTGAAAGCGGTCTCGGTGAACCCGGTGGACACCAAGATCCGCGCCCATGGCGACGTGCCCGATGGCGCCGCCCGCGTTCTGGGCTTGGATGCTGCAGGTATCGTCCAGGCGACCGGGCCTTTGGTCACGCTTTTCAAACCCGGTGATCGCGTCTGGTATGCCGGCGACATCACGCGGCCCGGCAGCAACAGCGAACTGCACGCGGTCGATGAGCGCATCGTGGGTCCGATGCCCCAGTCGCTGGACTTCGCGCAAGCGGCCTCTTTGCCGCTGACCGCCGTCACCGCGTGGGAGCTCCTGTTCGACCGCCTGCGCATCCACGAAGTCGACCCCACCGAGAACAGCGTGCTGCTGGTCACCGGTGCCGCCGGTGGCGTGGGTTCCATTCTTACCCAGCTCGCGAGTCGACTCACCGGCGTCACCATCATCGGTACCGCGTCGCGGCCGGAGACACGCGAGTGGGTGCTGGCGCACGGCGCGCATCACGTCATCAATCATCGCGAGCCGTGGGCGCCGCAGTTGGCGGCGTTGGGTATCAAGGAAGTTGATTTCGTCACCGGCCTCAACGAAAGCGCCAGCTACGTGCCGCAGATCGCGGCCGTCATGCGCCCGGAAGGCAAGTTCGCGCTGATCGACGATCCCAAGTCGCTGGATATCGGGCCGTTCAAAGCGAAGTCCATTTCGATTCACTGGGAGCTGATGTACACGCGCCCGATCTTCACCACCCGCACGATTTCGCGCCAGCACGCGCTGTTGCGACGGATGGCCGAACTGGTCGACCGGGGCGATGTGGTGCACACGCTTACGCGCCGCATTGATGGCTTCGATGCCGCTGGTCTTGCGCAGGCCCATGCGCTGGTCGAGGCCGGCAACATGATCGGCAAAGTCGTCGTTGCCGCCCGCTAATTTTTTTCACTCTCAGGCCAATCCATGAACGCACAGATCAACACCACCCCCATCCTCACCCTGGACGCCGCGCAAGCGCTGCTGGCCAAAGCCCGCGCCGCCTGCGCCGAACGCGGCTTCGCCGCCACCATCGCCATCACCGATGCAGGCGGCCATCTGCGCGCGTTCGAACGCGCCGACGCCGCGCCGTTCCTGACGGTCAGCGTTGCGACGGACAAAGCCTGGACCGCCGCCTCGTTCGGCATGTCCACCGCTCAGTGGAACCAATACATGGGCGAACCCACTGTCGCACCGCTGGCACACCATCCGCGACTGATGCCGGTTGGCGGCGGAGTCCCGATCATTCTCGACGGCAAGCTCGCCGGCGGCATCGGTATCTCCGGCGGCACGTCGGTGCAGGATCACGAGGCGGCGATGGATGCGTTGCGGGCGGCGGGGCTTGTCGCGTAGCCAACCGAAACCCGGGTTTCAAGATGTCGAGTCGCTCGACCCCTTGCGATCGGTTGGCGGGCACCTGATTATTTCCGTCCCGTTGATTGGGTTTTTGGGCCAGCGACGATTTCCGCGAGAGGACCAGGTAAGCGGTGGCGACGAACGCAATCAGGCCACTCAGCTCCGCGGCCGTCGCGCAGAACATGGGAAGTACGCGGTACCAGTGGATGGCTGCAACAAAAACTCCCAGCGCAAGCATGGGGACTGCCTTGAGATACCAGCCAATCCACCTCATCGGAAACAGCAAAGCGCAAACCGCGGGTATCAACAGGAGTTCGGCCATCATGCCGACCTCAAGAAAATGCAGTCCCGTGCCAAAACACTTCGCCAATGGCCCGGAGTCACAAAAGATTTTCGCAATGACAAAGAGCCCAATGCCGAACAAGCCGGCTCGCAGCGCCGACCACCAGCACGCTACAAGCAGGCCGATCCGAGCGACTTGTGCCCAGGTTTCCCGAAGACAGGCTCGCTCTCTGACCAGCAAAGCGAAAGCCGCCACTTTTCATCTGAGCCATGTCCCCGCTATCGCTTGCGATCTTCGCGCCTTCATTGACACCGAATTCGCCACACCAATCCCTTCCACGCCTGGCGTAGTGATCTCATCCGCGCCTTTGTCTTCTAACCCTTCCACGGCGTGGCCGCGGTCCGCAAGCACCTCCAGCAATGCGAGACGGGCTTCCGGCAACAGCCCACCGCTGCGGTAACGAGCCAACAGGATGTGCGTATCCATCGCTCGATAGTGATGAAAGAAGTCTTGCGTCTGCCCGCTCACGTTAAAATTCCACCGCAGGGGTTTCTTTGCCGCACCGAAACAGGGATCCGAAACGGGGTTCAGAGCCGACTTTCTACAACGCTCGCGTCAATACAGTGCACGGTGCCCCTGTTCTCGAACGCTTGAAAGCGGCGGTTCAATTTGGCGGCTCCCGGCTCGACATTGCCTTCCTGCCGCCACCAAGCTCGCACGTGTTGCGATAGCGCCGGCAAATTTCTTTGCTGCTAGCGACATCTCGCAAAGGCTTCATGGATGTCGCGCGCCAGTGCCAGGGGTTGCTCCAGCGCGGCGAAGTGGCCGCCAGCGGACATCTCCGTCCAGCGCACCACATCGAACACGCGCTCGACCCACTCACGTGGCGGATTGACGATCTCCTTCGGAAAGCGCGCGAACGAGAGCGGCACGCGGATGCGCTCGCCCGACTCAAACCGCAAGGGCTCACGCGCGTTCTCCTGATACATGCGCAGCGTCGCGCCGACGTTGCCGGAGTACCAGTACACGGAAAGGTTGGCCAGCAACTCATCGATGTCGAAGCGTGCCGTCAGCGCGCCGTCGCCGTCGCTCCAGGCGAAAAACTTTTCCAGCAGCCACGCCGCCAGACCGACGGGAGAGTCAGTCAACGCGTAGGCAAGGGTTTGCGGCCGGGTCGCTTGCAAATGGCTGTAACCGCCCTCCTGCTCGGCCCACCGTGCGCGCACGACCAGCCACTCGGACTCTGCCGCGGACAGCGTCCGATCCGCAGCGGTGAGCGACGGCTGGTAGCTGCCCGAGATGAAGTTCAAGTGCAGCGCGCGCACGGCGTCGGGGTAAAGCCGGGCAAGCCAGGTACTCACCCCGGACCCGATGTCACCGCCCTGTGCGAAGTAGCGCGGATAGCCGAGATCCCGCATCAGCGCGTGCCAGAGCTGCGCGACCGAACGACTGCTCTTGCCCGACTCGGCAGGCGCGGGCGAGAAGCCAAAGCCTGGCAGCGACGGGACAACCACGTCGAACGAGCGGAATCCCGGCAGGCCGTTGTTTTCCGGATCCGTCAGCAACGGCAAGATGCCGATCATCTCCACGAACGAACCGGGCCAGCCATGTGTGAGCACCAGCGGCGCAGAGTCCGCGTCGACGCCTTTGGCATGCAGGTAGTGGACAACCTGGCCATCGATGTCGCGCGTGAACTGCGGCACTGCGTTGAGTCGGCGCTCGACCGCGCGCCAATCAAATCGGTGGCGCCAATGGTCAACGATATCGCGCAGAACGATGAGCGGCATTCCGGAGTTCCAGGTGCCGCCGCCGATGTCGACGGGCCAACGAGTAGCATCGAGACGGCGATGGAGTTCAGTGATTGCCGCATCGGGGATGTCGATGCTGAAAGGCGTAGCGTTCATTTGGCTGGCTTGGATAGTGGTGTTGGAGGTTCAAAGGCGACGTCGTCAGTGGTGGCTCTGATCTTGTGACCTTTGCAACCGAACGGGTCGTCGCGGCTCTTCAAAATCCGGAGTTTTACGCGTCCCCAGCCAGCGGGATTTCGTGGAAGCGTCATCCATGATTTCCTGGATGCTGAATATGCCCAGCTAACAGAATCCTGACGTATGCCTTGGTCCTTAACTCTACTCTTTCCCAGCCAACCCGACCGTCGCTTTTCGCTGATCACGCTGGATCAACCCTGTTCCAGAACAAAAACGGGGTCAGGTTCACTTGCAATCGTTTGAACTATCGCGGGGCGGTCGAGCGTGGGCCCGATGCTGGCGAAACATCGTTCAGGGTCGAAGGGCACAAAGTGAGGCACAAGGCCATGCTGTGAAAAGTGAGATCGGCTCTCCATGCCAGGGTGGAGACACTGGACAATGCCGGCGGCAAAGGGAGCGGGAGAAGGGCCGTTCCGCCACCCGTTTCCGATGTTAGAGTTGCCGATGGCAGAGCTTCCGGCAAGGTGAGCCACAAGAATCTTTCGAGGTTTCCTCGCGACCAAATCGAGCGCCATGGATATTCTGGGTAACGCCTGCGATCAGCTGCTGCAGTTCTTCGGCATCGGGCCGTTGCTGCAGATGATTGTCGCGGGAGACTATCGCGCGCTGCTGACGGTGGATGGTTTCGCCGCCTTGCTCGGCCCGCTGATTCCGCTGCTGCTGCTGTTCGAACTGCTGCGCAGCATCGCAGTCAAGGCGTTCAAGCGCGAGCATTATCAGGTTCCCTTGTTGATCATGGTGGCGAACCGCTTCATCGGGAATTTCATCTCGATTGCCATGATCGGTTTGTGCATCGGTTTGTTCCATCGCCTTGCGCTGTTCCAGGCGGGACTGACCTGGTATGGCCTGTTGTATGGCTACGTGGCCTGGGAGTTCTCGCATTTCGTCTATCACTATCTGGCACACAAGGTGCGCCTGCTGTGGTGCCTGCATTCCACGCACCACGCGCCGGTGGCGATGAACCTTACGGTGAACTATGCGCATATTTTTCTGGAAGGGCCCTACGCGGACTTCGTGCGCACCAGCATTTGCATGCTTGCGGGCGTCAGCCCGCCGCTGCTGGTACTGATCATGGTCATCGACGGTTTCTGGGGCCAGTTCATCCACGTGAGCGACGGCGTGCTCAAGAAGGGCCAACTTGGCATGCTGCATCGAATCATCCTTACACCGGCGCACCATCGAGTGCACCACGCACGCAACGTGCTCTATATGGACACGAATTTCTGCAATCTGCTGAACGTCTGGGATCGGGTGTTTCACACCTATCAGGAACAGCGTGACGACATCACGATCGAGTACGGCATCACACGCCCGGTCAAACCGTACAGCGTGCTCGACGCCTATCTCGGCGAGTTCTATCTGCTCGGCCGTGACATCGTGAAGGCACCGGGGGTGCGCAACAAGCTGCTCTATCTGCTGATGCCGCCTGGCTGGAGCCACGATGGTCGGCACAAGACCGCCGCTGCCTGCAAGCAGGCGCTGCTGCAGCAACAAGCAGCGTTGACGGAAGCTGCTGTCAGCAGCGCGGTGAACGCCAGCGCAGCGCCGCTGAGCTGAAACACGTCATCCTGCGACAGGCGTCGCAGGCAAAGTCACCACGCTTCGAATTCGTAGATGCGCGTCGCCGGATCAGCAGTCTGTGTCGGCTGGGTGACATTGAGCCGAACATGGCGCGCCCGTGTCGATGTGATCGGATGTCGGCTGACGTTGGAAGTGTTGTGGAGCACGCTGACCACCGTGGTCCACTGTTTGCCATCGAGCGAAGTCTGGATGGTGAAGGCACGCGTGTTCATCGCCGTCGGTTCCCCACCCGCGCCGGCGTGTTTGAGCGTGAAGCCGTGCAGTGTCCGCTCGCTCTGCAGATCAATCTGCAGCCACGAGGGTTTCTGCAGCGAACAGAATTTGTCCTGCGTCTTGCTGGCGATCAGTCCATTGACCGCCTTCAGCGCCTCTTCGCCCGGCTTGCAGATCGGCGAGCCGGTAACCGGCCGATGCAGGGCGAAGTCTTCCTGCGCGTCTGCCACTCCCATGAACGGTGTCGGAACGGCCCAGGCGCTGCCGGCGAGCAGACAAGCTGCGAGCAGAAAATATCGAGAGGCATGGCTCATTGAATTGCTCCCTTGTGGTTCACTCGACGATAGTCTCGTCGGCTAATGCGTTGGATGGTGGCATCCGCAACGCCGCTATTTGCATCGTTTGATCTGCGCGAAGTATTCGGGCGCTCGTTCGGCGACATCGACCGCCGTCTGCATCGAAATGGGCATCGTGCCGCCATTCGCCGCTGCGATAAACGCCGAGACCTTCACCGTAGGCAGGATAGAGGTGTTCTGGATCCACTTCGAGGACCTGCTTCACCGGGGGTGTCGAACAAACTGCCTCTCGAATTCCCAAGTCTGTCCTGACCGACCCAGACTTTCGTGCCGCCCTCGTGCGCCGGGCGCCGCGGGACCCTCCGCTGTTTGCGTATCTATCGAAGGTCGGCTGAGGCGGCTCAGCACGTCATGCCTGGTCAAGCAGCCCCGTCCAAGGACTTCGGCCGCTCGAATGCCTTCAACAAGCAATTGTCAGACCTGGCTGCGCTCGGGGGTTTGCAGGCGTGTCACGCATAACTGATGTTGCCGATTGAAGAGGGTGCGGAACGCCAGCAGAATCACGGCCAGCGTGCCCAGCGCAGTCGCGGCCGCGATCATGAACATGATCACGATCTGATAGCGCACGGCCGCGGTGGGCGCGGCACCGGCCAGCATCTGGCCGGTCATCATGCCTGGCAGGCTGACGACGCCCATGACCATCATCGCGTTGATGGTGGGGATCATGCCGGTGCGCAGTGCTTCGCCAATCAGCGGTCGCGCGGCTTCCCAACGGGTTGCGCCCAGCGCGAGGTCGCTTTCGATCAGGCCCGACTCGCGGGCGACGCCTTGCATGAAGCGATCCAGCGACAGCGAGACGCCGGTCAACAGATTGCCAAGCACCATGCCCAGCAGCGGGATCGCGTATTGCGGCGCGAACCATGGATGCACGTTGATGATCCCGGCCAGCGCCGCGCCGGTGACCAGAAAGGCTGCGCCCATGGTCGACAACAGGCTGTTCCAGTAGATGCCGGGAAAGCGTCGGCGGGTGCGTCGAACGGCAGCGAAGCTGGCCAGGGCCGTCATCACCAGGCCGATGCCGATGACCGGCAACGGCGTGGTCAGTGCGAACACCCACTCGAGGATGAAACCGACCAGCAACAGTTGCACGGCCATGCGCACGCTGGCGACCAGCAGGCTGCGTGCCAGTCCCAGGCGAAGCCAGAGCGAGATCACCACGTTGAGCAGGATCAACAGGGCAGCAAGGCCCAACTGCCAGTTGTCCAGATTGATGTACTGGTTGTTCATGCGCTGGGCCCCAGCGAAACCACCCGATCGCTGTTTCGCTCAAGCTGCTGGCGATCATGGCTGGTCCACACGCAGCCGCGCTCGGGTTTTTCCTGCAGCCAGTTGGCGATGAGCTTTTCAATCGCGGCAACCGCCTCGGCATCCAGCGACGCGGTCGGCTCGTCGAGCAGCAACACGGCGGGGGCCGTCAGCAATGCACGCAGCATCGCCACAATCTGTCCCTCGCCGCCGGAAAGGCGTTCGGTACGTTGCTGCAGAAAGGTCGCGTCGCGACCCAGCATCTGCAGCAGCTCCCGCGCCTGCTCGGCCGGAAAGGGCAGCTGCTGACGCACTTGAAAATGGAACGGCGCCTGCAGCGCTGCCTCCACCTTTCCTTCGGGCAAGGCCGGTCGTTGTGGCAGGTAAACCACGTGGGCACGGTAGACCGGCATCGACCAGTCGGCCAGCGGGCGCCCCTGAAAGGTGATCTCGCCGCTCTGGATCGGTTCGAGTGCCGCCAGCGTGCGCAACAGCAGGGTCTTGCCGCTGCCGGAGGGCCCGGCAATGGCCAGGCGTTCGCCGGGGGCAAGGGTGAGATCGAGGTCGTGCCATAGCAGTCGTCCAGCGACGGCAAATCGCAATCCCCGGGCCTGCAGCAAACGCTGTGCCGTCGAACGATCCGGGTCGACTGGCAAAGCTTCGTTGGCGGAGGGCTGAGCGGAGGGCATGATCGCTTGAGTCTAATGCTTCAAATCGTCGCTGAAACCATTTACCCCACTTACTCGTGCGACTTGAGCGGGGCGGGAACCACCTTGACACCGAGTGGGTGGCCTCGCGTGCGATTGCCATCCGCCCCCGCAGGATGTCGAGTGGCCTCCCGCGTCTGATCCGTCCCCGCGCAATTGCCTCATGTGCGTCAGGGAGTCAGCTACCCGAGTTCGGCAGGTCAATCGTCGGGTAAAAACGGGTCCACAAAAACGAGGTCAGGTTCACATGCAACCGTTTGACCGGTGGCGAGGTGGGGAAAGTGAACCTTGGAGGGCCCCGTGTTTTGCAAATCCGTAAACCCCGTTCCTTGCGGGGACACATGGCGTGGAACCTCAGGGCTTCGGCACGGACACATCAACAGCGCCCTGCAGCAGCGGGCGGCGCAAGACGGCATCAAGCCAGCCCCAGCCGCTGGTCTGGCTACCCCCATCGGCAGCGACTTTTCTCAGCCTAGCGGCGCGCCGCGCAAGTGCTTTCGAGCGCCACAGCGGATGCACTTCCACGCCGGCAAGTGGCGGGGCTTGGCATGACTGCCAGCCGCCGGCAGTGGCCGCAGGTCATCTTCGTCTTCGACGGTGGAAGGCTTTTCGGGAGGGTCATTGCTTGCGCGATTCATACTGGGCACCTGATGACGAGTGTGTCGCTTGCGGAACTACGCGCAGGGGTCACCGACAGGAATACCTGCTTCACCAGCGTTCGTCGCTGATCGAGATCAGCTAGTCAAAAAACGGGGTCCCCAAAAAACGGAAAAAACGGGGTCAGGTTCACTTGCAAGCGCTCGACATGGATTGCGGTTGACACCGAGTTGGCCGCAGTCGGCGATGCCTTGCGGGTGGGGTGTTGCGGCGAGATGCTCAGGCGGCTTGAGCTGGGCAGGGAAGTGAACCTGATCCCGTTTCCGTGGCGGTCAGCCTTCCGCCGTCCAGGCCACCGCGTCCTCGCCAGCGGGAATGCGCAGGGGCGCGGACGGATCCGTTGCCGCACGCCACACGGCTTCGGCCACATCGTGCGCACGCGTGATCGGGCCACCCGCGGCAAAGCCGGCAAAGATCTGCTGCGCCAGCGCAACGTAGGCCTCGTGGTCGAAGCCGAGCATGCGGCCTTGCGCGTTCTCACCGAAGCGGGTGTCGGGCGCGCGGCCCGGCAGCACCAGGTGGGCGCGCACGCCGAAGGGTTCAACTTCCAGCGCCAGCGATTCGGTGAACGCGTTCACCGCCGCTTTGCTTGCGCGGTACGCGGCGAGCATGGGGATCGCCTTCAGCGTCACGCTCGAGGTGACATTCACGACAACGCCGGCACGCCGCTCGCGGAACTGCGGCAGCACCGCCTGGGTCATGGCGATCGTGCCGAAAGTGTTGGTTTCGAACAGGTCGCGCAGCAAGGCCATCGGCGTCAGCTCGGCGGGTGCGGCCGCACCGATGCCGGCGTTGTTCACCA
>JBDTKM010000051.1:0-3794 GCA_039935315.1 Rhodanobacter sp.
TTTGACCTTGATGGCGTGCTGGCTGACACAGCCCCGCTGCACCAGGCCGCCTGGAAGCGGCTTGCTGACGAGCTCGGCCTGGCCTGGGACAGTGAGCTTGGCGAAAAGCTCAAGGGCGTCGATCGCGCCGGATCACTCGAGCTTGTGCTGGGTCCGGTCGCGGGAAACTACACCCCGGCGCAGAAGCAGCAGCTCGCCGATCGAAAGAACGGCTATTACCGCAAGTCCATTGAGTCGCTTTCGAGCGCCGATCTGCTGCCGGGCGCGATCGAGGCGCTGCGCGCGGCGCGTGCTGCCCATCTGAAGGTTGCGTTGGCGTCGGCCAGCCGCAGCGCGGGCGAACTGGTCGAGCGGATGGGGATTGGCGGGTTCTTCGATCACATCGTCGACGCGTCAACGGTAACCAGGGCAAAGCCTGATCCAGAGATTTTCCAGCGCGCGGCTGCCGCTTTGGGTGTCGACCCCGCCTTGTGTCTTGGCGTTGAAGACGCGCAAGCGGGAGTGGCAGCGATCAAGTCCGCGGGCATGGCTGCCCTCGGCATCGGTGACGTCAGCGTATTGAATGAGGCTGATGCCGTATTGCCCGACCTGGCGTCATTCAAGCTGGAGCGTTTTGCGGTGTGGAGCTGAGAGCAGGATGTTCACCAGAGCGACCGTTGGTAAACCAGAAAGTACGCAACTTTGAATCAGAAACCGGTGTTGCGACACCGCCTTGAGGAGGGAAGACCATGAATCACCCCGATTTAGTAAAACTCGCGTTGGTGACTGCGATCACCGCCGCACTCCCGCAGATGGTTTGGGCGGGAACCGCTGCCGGATCTGCCGTCGCCGCACAGACCGACACCCAACCCACCCAGGCCGACAGCCAGGCCAACAGTGCATCTGTCGGCAAGCGGGCACCCAAAGCGCAACTCAAGGACGTCAAATCCCTGCAGGCCGTGGTCGTGACCGCGAACGCCGGCGGCGTCAAGAAGATCGATGCGAGTTATAACGTCGTCACTGCCGATCGGCAGCAGATCACCGAGGCGGACCCGAAGAGCACCGCCGATCTGCTCAAGATCTCGCCCGGAATCTGGCCGGAATCCAGCGGTGGCCAGACCGGCGCCAACATCGAGATCGCCGGCTTTCCGGGTGGCGGCGACTCGCCGTTCTTCACCATGATGGTCAACGGCACGCCGTTGTACGGCATGCCCTCGCTGTCGTTCATGGACAGCAGTTCACTGTTTCGGCTCGACGACACGATTGATCGCGTCGAAATCGTGCAGGGCGGCCCGGGCGCGATCTTCGGTCCCGGCCAGATGGGGGCCACGGCGAACTTCATCCTGCGCCAGGGTACGGACGTGCCCTCGGGCGACATCGGCGTGACCTACGGCTCCGAGGGCTTGTATCGCGTGGACGGTTTTTACGGCTTCCCGATCGCGCAAGGGTGGTACGGCAGCGTCGGTGGTTTTTACCGCAAGTCCGATGGCGTGCGTGATCCGCAGTTCCCCTCCGACAACGGCGGTCAGTTGACGGCAACCGTGTCCCACGACATGGACAATGGCAGCTTGCTGTTCTGGGCGCGCGCACTGGATGACAAGAACCAGTTCATCACCCCGACGGCGTTGATCCAGGGCAGTGGCAGCAGTTACTCCAGCTTTCCTGGTATCGATGCCCTGACCGGCACCTATTACAGCAAGGCGATGCAGCACGTGCAGGTGCCCGGTCCATACGGCAACATGCTCAACGCCAATCTGGCCAACGGTCGCGGCGGCAAACTGAACTATTTTGGCGGCAGCTACAGCGGCACGTTCGGTGAATGGAACGTGGATGATCACTTCGTGGTCGGGGGTGGCCAGCTCAATACCAATGCGCTGTTCTCCGGGCCCAACCCGAAGCCGCTGAGCTATTACCTGTACGGCTGCAACATGGCTGAGCCGGCCGGCTTCTGCGACGCGAACAACAAGCCGGTCGACAGCGACACCTTGGGCTACCCGACCAGCTACAACGCGCAGGCCAACTATGTCGGCGGCGGTGCGGTGCCGCTGAATCAGAGCGTCATCCACCAGGGCTGGTGGTTCATCCAGAAGGAACTGCACACGTTCAACAACGATTTCCGCATCAGCAAGGAGATTTTCGACGGCAATACCCTGACCGCCGGCTACTACTTCGCGCGCTCGACCGACCACGAAAACTGGTCGCTGGGCAACCAGATGTTGATGTCCAACGTCAACAACGCCACCCCGATCACGGTGAGCCATGTCGAGAACGGACAGACCATCTACGACTCCAACCCGCAAGGTTTTGTCAATTTCAACGGCAATTTCGACATTGCGGCGAACGGGGTCGCGACCAACAACGCGTTCTACCTGTCGGACTCCTGGAAAATAGGTCCGTGGTTGCTGGACGCGTCGGGGCGCTTGGAAAACCTGCACGCGACGCAGAACACCTGCAACTTCAAGACTGTCGACCTGGATGGCAACCCCAACACGCTGTACGACAACAAAGTCTCGGTCTGCGATGGCTCGTTCACGGACCTGGACTACAACAAGACCCACCCGTCTTTCACCGTGGGCGCGAACTACGAGCTCGCCAAGAACATGAGCGTGTACGTTCGCGCCAACACCGGTGCTCATTTCGATGATTTCGACAATGGCATACGCGGCACTGGCGGTGACTTCTCGCCGATGGAGAAGATCCGCAACCTGGAAGGGGGCTTCAAGTACCAGTCCTCGCAGCTTTATGTCGATGCCAGCGTCTACATCAGGAAATTCACCGGTCTGCAGTATCAGGAAACCAACCGCGCCGGTGTGCAGATCGGTGCGATCTCCAATTACGGCTCATCGACCAAGGGCCTGAACCTCAATACGACCTGGTCGCCGATCGAGAACCTGAAGTTCGCCCTGATCGGCAATTACATGGACGGCCACTACACCAACTACAACGGTTGTGCGCCGTTCACCGATATCAATGGAGCAGCACAGTGCGTCGGCCTCAATGGCGAACCGCTGCAACGGCAACCGAAGGTGCGCTACATGTTCACCCCGAGCTACCGGATCGTGACCGGGTGGGGCGATGTCACCGGATTCGTGACCTACACGCACGTCGGCCAGCGCTACGAGGATCAGACCGGGCTGCAACCGCTGGGCGCGTACTACACGCTTGGTGCCGGTATCGTCGCCAATGTCCAGCAGAACTGGCAGATCACCCTGCGTGGCTCCAACCTGACCAACCAGATTGGCCTGACCGAAGGCAATTCACGCATCTTCGGCGTCAATACCGGTATTGGCGGGGTGATCATGGCTCGCTCGATCGAGGGGCGTGAGGTGAATCTGCAGGCCAAGTACGTCTTCTAGGATGTTGTCGGGCCTGGGTGATCGAGGCGAGCATTCGGCCGGGTGAGGAGAACCATCGACGATTGGCCGGTCCACGGGGGTTCCGTGGACCGGCGAATCGGCGGTTAGCGGACCACCGCCCAGTCTGATTCGCAGACCGGCCAAACAAAGTACGACAGACTCCCGGCCGTCTGCCCGGCCCCACCGACCCGGATCGTCGCCCTCCACGGTCCGGGCCGTTTTGTCTGGTCGGCGGACGCATTACCTTGATACCCTCGGCCAGCGGGCACGTCATTTCCTTGTTCCGTGCCGTGCCGATTCCCGGACGCCGCCGCGCGTCCGACAATACGTTCATCAAGCCAGTTCGCCAGCGAGTGGACATGCCATCTTCCACGGTCATCCATGCGATGCACCGGATCAGCTCTCTGCTGCAGCAGGGGAGTTTCCGGGAAGCAAAAGACCAGCTCGAAGCGATCATTG
>JBDTKM010000052.1:0-17767 GCA_039935315.1 Rhodanobacter sp.
TCGCTGCCCATGCAGTTGAGCACGATCTCGCCGGCACCGCGTTGCTGCGCCTCGACGATCCAGTCCAGCGTCTGTCGCGCCAGCGCCTGCGTCTTGGAAGGATCACCGCTGTACTGGCGTACGTGCCATGCACCGTCGGCATCGCGCAGCGAGTCGATGCCCACCACCACGCATTGCACGCCAAATGCGGCGGCCAGTTCATCGATCAAGGCGGGCCTCTCCAGTGCGGGCGAGTTCACCGAAATCTTGTCGGCGCCGGCATGCAGCACGGCGCGTGCCTCATCGACCGAGCGGATGCCACCGGCGACGCAAAACGGAATGTCGATCACGCGGGCGACCTTTTCCACCCACGCGCGATCCACGCTGCGTCCTTCGGGACTGGCGGTGATGTCGTAGAACACCAGCTCGTCGGCGCCTTCGTCGCGGTAGCGCAGTGCCAGCTCGACGATCTCGCCCATCACCACGTGATCGCGAAAGCGCACGCCCTTGACCACCTGACCGTCACGTACGTCGAGACACGGGATGATGCGACGACTCAGCATGCGAGTGCCTCTTCCACGCTGAAGCGCCGTTCCAACAGCGCGCGGCCGAGGATCACCCCTTGCGCACCCGCCTCGCGCGCCGCGCGGATATCATCCAGCGAACGCACGCCACCAGAAGCCTGCACGGCCAGCTGCGGCACGGTCTCGGCGAGGTGGCGGTACAGGTCCAGATTGAAGCCGGCCAGCATGCCGTCACGATCGATGTCCGTGCACAGCAAGTGGTGTGCGCCGCGCGCGGCGTACCACGGCGCCAGTTCGTCCAGCGTGCGCGCCTCGACTTCGGTCCAGCCCGCGCTGGGCAAGACCCAGCGGTCATCGACGCGACGCGTGTCCAGCGCGAGGGTCAGGCGCTCGGCGCCGTATTGCACCAGCCAGCCGGCGACGCGTTCGGGATCGCGGATCGCCACGCTGCCCAGCACCACGCGCTGCACGCCGGCATCAAACAGGCGCTGCAGATCGGCTTCCTCGCGCACGCCACCGCCGGCCTGGATCGCCATGCCATCGCTGGCGATGGCAGCGATCACCGCGAGGTTGTCGAGCTGGCCGGAGCGCGCACCATCCAGGTCGACCAGGTGCAGCCGACGTGCGCCGGCCGCCGCGTACCGCTGGGCCAGTTCGCGCGGATCCGCCGCATAGGTGGTCTGCTGCGCGTAGTCGCCCTGTTTCAGGCGCACCACTTGGCCGCCGCGCAGGTCGATCGCGGGGATGACTTCAAATCGCATCATCGGAGGACCTCCCCGTTACCGTCATGCCCGCGAAAGCGGGAATCCCTCTTGCGGTGGCGCAACGTGAAAATGGATTCCCGCTTTCGCGGGAATGACGACAGGGAGTCAGGTATTCGTTTTGAAGCCGTCATAGCGCGAGGAAATTCTGCAGGAGCTTGGCACCGACCACGGCGGAGCGCTCGGGGTGGAATTGCATGCCGTAGAAGTTATCGCGTGCGATCACTGCGGAGAACGGCGCACCATAATCGCTGCTGGCCAGCGTCCATTCGCCTGTGGGCACGGCGTAGCTGTGCACGAAGTAGGCTTGGTCATCGTCGCCCAGCCCGGCCAGCAACGGATGCTCGCGCTGCGCGCTGATCTGGTTCCAGCCCATGTGCGGCACGCGCAAACCGGGCGCTTCGGCGAAGCGGCGCACCGGTGCAGGGATCACGCCGAGGCATGCGGTATCGCCCTCTTCCGAGTGCGCGCACAGCAACTGCATGCCGAGACAGACACCCAGCACCGGCTGGGTCAGCGAGCACAGCAGTTCGACCAGATCGAGTTCACGCAAGCGTGCCATGCCGGGGCCGGCAGCGCCCACGCCCGGCAGGATCACCTTGTCCGCGCTGCGGATGGTTTGTGGGTCGGCGGTGAGTGCCGCATCCACCCCGAGTCGCTGCAAGGCGTAGCGCACTGAACCGATATTGGTGCCGCCGGCGTCGACCAGGACGACGGATTGATTTGCTGGATCAGAGCGCCCCCTCACCCCAACCCTCTCCCCCGACTTTGTCGGGGGAGAGGGTGCAGGAACAGGCAAAGGCGGACTCATCAGAGTGAGCCCTTGGTGCTCGGTAACTCGCTGCCTTCGCGGCGGATCGCCTGGCGCAGCGTGCGTGCCACAACCTTGAAGCAGCCCTCGACCATGTGGTGCGCATTCTCGCCATGCACGGACAGGTGCAGGTTGGCGCCCAGCGTTTCACACAGCGAGCGGAAGAAATGCGGCACCAGTTCGGTCGGCACTTCGCCTACGCGTTCGCGCGGGAAGCTGCCTTCGAACACGAAATACGGACGACCGGAAAGATCCAGCGCAGCACTCGCCTGCGACTCGTCCATCGGCAGAGTGAAGCCGTAACGGCCGATGCCGCGTTTGTCCCCCAGCGCCTGCTTCAGCGCCTGGCCCAACGCCAGCGCGCAATCCTCGATGGTGTGGTGCTCGTCGATGTGCGTATCACCATCGCAGGTCAACTCCAGCGCGAAGCCGCCGTGTTTGCCGATCTGTTCCAGCATGTGGTCGAAGAAGCCCAGACCCGTATGCGCCTTGGGCTCGGCCACACGGTCGAGATCCACCGTCACCGTAATCCGGGTTTCCCTGGTGTTGCGCACCACGCTGGCGGTGCGCGGCGCGTCCAGCAATTCGTGTGCCAGTGCTTCCCAGCTCGCACCTTGCGGACCGACGCGGCAGCCGCGCACGCCAAGGTTGGCGGCGAACTGCAGATCGGTCTCGCGATCGCCGATCATCGCTGAGGCGGCGCGACTCCAGCCATCGTCGGCAAGATAGGGACGAACCAGGCCGATGCCGGGCTTGCGCGTGTCCAGGCCTTCGCGCGGAAAGCTGCGATCGACCAGCACTTCGCGAAACGTGATGCCTTGCGAGGCGAGGATGCCCAGCAGCAGTTGCTGCGGTCCGATGAAGTCCGCTTCCGGAAAACTGGCGGTACCCAGGCCATCCTGATTGGTGACCATCACCAGCTCGTAGCCGGCCGCCACGAAACGCTGCAGGGCGGCAATCACGCCGGGCAGCAAGGCCAGCTTGTCGAAGCGGTCGATCTGCTGGTCAGCGGGTTCCTCGATCAGGCAACCGTCGCGATCAACAAACAGGATTTTGCGCTGACTCATGGGCTGGATTCCTCAAGGACCGCCAGCATCCTGTCATTTTCGTCAGGACTGCCGATGGTGATACGCAAGGCATCACCCAGTTTGGGATAGCGCCGGATGTCGCGCACCACGACTCCGGCGGCGAGCAGACGCTGGTAGGCCGCCCCCGCGTCATCGAAACGGACCGCCACGAAGTTCGCCTGCGAAGGCAATACGGCGCGCACGCATGCCAACGCGGCCAGGGCGCCACGCACCCGCTCGTGCTCGCTGCGCAGCGTGGCCATATGTTCGCGCGCCTGCGCTTGGCCCGCTTCCGAGAACGCGGCCAGCGCCAGCGCCACGCACGGCAGCGGCAGCGGATAAGGCGGCATGATCCGCCGCACCAACGCGATCACCTCGGGATTGGCCAGCAAACTGCCGATGCGGGCACCAGCCAGGGCCCACGCTTTGGACAAGGTACGCAGCACGGCCAGGTATTCGTAGCGATCGATCAGATCCGCCACGCTGGGTTCGTACGCAAACTCGATGTACGCCTCGTCCACCACCAGCAACGCCCGGCCATCCAGCGTCTGCAGCAATCGCTCGATGCTTTCGCGCGGCACGCACTGGCCGCTGGGGTTGTTCGGGGTGCAGACGAAGATCAATTTGACCGCAGGCGTGACGGCGGCAAGCACGGCATCCACGTCGAGGGTGAAATCATCGGCCAGCGCCACTTCGATCACCGCGGCGTTCTGAATACGCGCGCACACGCTGTACATGCCGAAGGTCGGCGGCTGGATCAGGATCGCATCCTGACCGGCGCGACAGAACGCACGTACCAGCAGATCGATCGCCTCGTCACTGCCGCGGCCGAGCAGGATCTGTTCCTGGCGCACGCCGTACATCCCCGCCAGCGTCGAGAGCAGCGCCGCCGGCTGCGGCTCGGGGTAGCGGTTGCAACCCAGACCGCCGTCGCCCAGCGGCGGCCAGGCCGATTCGTTGGCATTGAGGAAGACCGAGCCGCCGCTCGCTTCCATCCGCGCCGACGAATACGGCTGTATCGCACGGATCTCCGAGCGCGCCAGATCGAGCACGCTCACGACACGGCCTCCAGCGCGGCAAGACGCAACGTCACCGCACGCCGGTGCGCTTCCAGTTGTTCGGCGGCAGCCAGCGTCGCCGTGCAGGGGCCGATGTTGCGCAGCCCCTCGGCAGAAACCTCCTGCACGCTGATCTGCTTCTGGAAACTGGCCACTGACACACCGCTGTAGCTGCGCGCGTAGCCGTAGGTCGGCAGCACATGATTGCTGCCGCTGCAGTAGTCGCCCACCGATTCGGGCGCCCACTGACCGAGGAAGACGGAACCGGCAGTGTCGATGTCATCGAGCAGGTCGCGCGGCGCGGCGACCTGCACGATCAGATGTTCCGGCGCATAGCGATTGCTCACCTCCACCGCTTGCGCCAGCGACTCGACCAGGATCAAACGACTCTGCGCCAGCGACTGCTTCGCGATGGCGACGCGTGGTAAATCAGCACATTGCCGTTCAATTTCCGCCGCCACCTTGTCCCGCAAGTCGGCCGACGGAGTAAGCAGGATCACTTGCGAGTCCGGGCCGTGCTCAGCCTGCGACAGCAGGTCGGCGGCGACGAAGACCGGATTCGCGCCAGCGTCGGCAATCACCAACACTTCGGAAGGTCCCGCCGGCATGTCGATCGACGCGCCATCCGGGTCGGACGACACCTGCAGCTTTGCCTCGGTAACCCAGGAGTTGCCCGGGCCAAACAGTTTGTCGCATTTCGGTACGCTTTCGGTGCCGTAAGCCATCGCGGCTATTGCTTGCGCGCCGCCCAGTTTGAAGACTCGGCGCACACCGGTCAGCCGCGCCGCATACAGCACAGCCTCGTCGCAGCGACCGTCAGCACGCGCCGGCGAACAAAGCACCACCTCGCGGCAGCCGGCAATCTGCGCTGGCACACCCAGCATCAACGCGGTCGAGGGCAACGGCGCCGTGCCGGCCGGCACGTACAGGCCAACGCGGTTGATCGGCCGCAGCATTCGCTCGACCCGCACACCGGGCGCGGTCTCCACCGCCACCGGCTGCTGTGCAGCCGCGCGATGGAACAGCTCGATGCGCCCGGCGGCTTCACGAATCGCCGCTTTCAACACGGGGTCGAGTGCAGCCTCGGCCGCGACGAACTCGGCCTCGTCGACCGCGATCGCCTCCAGTGCACAGCGATCGTACTTGGCGCTGAGTTCGCGCAACGCCACGTCGCCGCGCTCGCGCACGGCCGCAACAATTCGCTCGACACCATGGCGCAGCTCGTCGCCGCGTGATTGTGCCGGTCGTGCCAGCGCCTCGCGGCGAGCCGCTTCGCTCAATCCATTCCAGTCCAGACGCTTCATGCCAACCTGCTCTTCATGTCAACCTGCTGTTCATGCCAACCGGCTCCTCATGCCAGCATCTTCTCCACCGGCAGCACGTACATCTCGCGCGCACCGGCCTTCTTGATTTCCTCCAGTTGCCGCCAGCTCACCTCGCCCGCGCACAGCGCCTGCAGCACCAGTTGGTCCGGCTGACCGGCCACCGCCAGCAGGGTTGGCTGCGGACCGCCAGGCAGCAGACGGGTAACCGCCTCCAACGTGTGGCGCGAGGTTTGCAGCAGCAGCAGGCGTGACTCACGTACCTGGATCACACCATCCAGACGCTTCAGCAGCAGCTCCAGCATGTCGCCGCGCTCATCCACCGGCAGGGTCAAGGGACCGGCGAGTACCGCCTCACTTTCCAGCAACACGTCGGCCTCCCGCAGCTGATTGGCGACCAGCGTACCGCCGCTCTGTACCAGATCGCAGATCGCATCGGCCGTGCCCAGTTTCGGCGCAATCTCGACGGAACCGGCCAGGGTCACTACGCCCGCATCGATGTTCTGGCTGCGCAGCCACTCGCCAAGCAGGCCGGGATAGGAGGTAGCGATGCGTCGGCCAGCCAGATCGCCTGGCACGGTGTAGTCGAGCTCCTGCGGCACCGCGATCGACAGCCGGCAGCGACCGAAGCCGAGCGGTCGGATTTCGGCCAGCGGCTCGGCCTCACGCCCCACGGTGAGCTGAAACTCATTCAGCACATTGCGTCCCACGATGCCAAGGTCGCACACGCCTTGAGCGATCAGGCTGGGAATGTCGTCGTCGCGGACCAGCAACAGGTCCACCGGTTCGCCTTCGCCGAAACAGAACAGCTTGTCGCGACTCTGCCGGAAAGTGAGGCCACAACGGCTCAGCAAATCCAGCGCGGGCTCGGTGAGGCGACCGGATTTTTGCATCGCGATACGCAAACGATCGCGTGGTTTCATGTCTTGTTCCTTGCAGTGTGCGCCTGTCGCCGCGCCGCTCGTGCCGCCGCCGCCAGATAGCCGCCGCTGCCCTGATTGAGGTAACGCGCCACCCGCCCGACCGTGGTGATGCTGACGGCGGTGCGCTCGTGGATCTCCCGATACGGCACACCTTCAAGCAAGTACGGCACCACCCGCCAGCGGTCCACCAGCACCTCCAGCTCGGCCGGCGTGCACAGGTCACGCAGGAAGGCAGCCATCTCGTCGGTGTTTTTCAACGACAACAGTGCCTGGTAGAGGCTCAGCTCGGCGGACTCGGCAGGGGTTTCAGGATCCAGTGATCGACGTTTCATAACGTACTAATGCATTAATACAAGGTTGCAGAGCTTACACGACATGGCACGCAGCAACAACCGCTGTTCAATTCCTCCTCGCCAACTCCGGAATATCATTGAATGGCGCGACCACGCACGCACTCGGAGCCGGCGACAAGCCGCAACCCCAGGCTTCTCGAATGCAGGTCAACATCGCGCGGCACCCGCGCAGCGATCTCGTTGAGCCACCTATCAACTTCCAGCAAAAACCCCCGCCGAAGCAGGGGTCTCATGGCTGAACGGGCACCCGGATTTGAACCGGCTTTCAGGCGGATTTTTTCCGCGGAGCCGCCTTCTTCGCCGCTGCCGGCTTGGTTACTGCCGGCTTGCCGCCGGCTACGGCCGGCGCCACGGTGTGCGCTCGCGTGTTGCCATAGCTACTGCGGTTGATCTTGCCGCGACGAGTCTTGCGATCGCCCTTGCCCATGGGAATTCCTTGAATCGTTGAATGTACGGCCGTCTAGCATAGCAGTCAGGTGACAGACGCCATAGCGGAGCGTGGCTCTCGCCCTGCGCTGCACCGGACAAACACGCTGGCACAAGGCGAACTCGCGGTGAACGATCATCAATGCGCACACTGGGCGCCGTGCACATGGACGAGCGCGCCACGGCGGCTACGGCGCAGATTGACGAAGTGTGCGCTGGCCAGCAGCAACCCGCCGGAGGTCACCAGCGTGCTGTGCAGGATCGGAGAAAGGCTGTCGCCCCAGGTCACGCCCAGCAGCATCAGGGTCAACCCGGGGATGGCCAACATCAAGGGCAAGGGGTGCTGGTGGCGTCGAAAACCCCGGATCAAGGCAATCAAGGCCAGTGCGCAGGCAAACATCACGAAACCACGTTCGAAACGGTGGTCGGCCAGAAACTCCAGTCCCATCAGCGGCAACGCGGCCAGCACGAACGGGAGTAACGCGCAGTGAATCGCGCACAGGAAAGACGCGGTCGCACCGACACGATCGGCCATTTGCCACCAGTGGGATTTGTTTGCCGAAACGGAATTCATCTGCCTGCCTGATGACGCCGCGCAAGGCGACGGGCTGTCTGGGCAAGCATGTTACAATATAACAATCGACGACACCATAGGGGGCCGAACGGGCTCAGCCCTTCCTGCAGTCCTTGCAGATGCCGTGGACTTCCAGGGTCTGTGCCTGCGGGCGAAAGCCCAGCGCGCGAGCCTGGGCCTCGATCAGCTCGGCCACCCGCTCATCGCAGACCTCCTGTGCGCTGTCGCAGGTATCGCAGATCAGGAACGGCACCTGGTGCGCCTCGGCCGGGTGATGACAGGAGACGAACGCGTTGATCGATTCCAGCTTGTGGATGAAGCCGTTTTCCAGCAGGAAATCGAGTGCCCGATACACCGTAGGTGGCGCCGCGTTGCCATGCTGCTCACGCAATTGGTCGAGCAGGTCGTAGGCCTTGACCGGCTTGCCGGCAGTGGCGACGAGTTGCAGCACCTCTTTGCGCAGCGGCGTCAGGCGCAGGCCACGTTCCTCGCTCGCGTGTTCCACCGCGCGCACGAAGTCTTTCGGATCGTCGTGGCGGTGAGAATGATGAGTGTGCGGGTTCTGAGCGGCTTCGTGACTCAATGTGTTCACCTCGCGGTCGATGATACATCTGCCACGGCAAGTCTCAGCGGCGCAGCGATAGGGGTTTTGCGGCCGGTTTTCGGCGCGATCTGCACAGGATCACGATCCAGCCGATCGGTCCCAGCACCCACGCCCACAAGGCACCCTCAACGACGCGACCGCGCCACCAGCCAAGCAGCAAACCCACCGCGACGAACAGCAGGTTCCACCAGAACATGGCTGCCCACGGCACCATATTCAACAGGTTGAAGAAAACGTGCCAGAACGCGCCCGGCGCATCGAGATCGACGCCTTGCGTCGCACGGGCCAGCAGTTCACCCATGGCCTGATGAGCGAGCTATCGTCATGGCACGCCGCTCAGCCCCGTGCCAGCGCGATCGCGGCGTCGATGCGCTTGAGCGCTTCGTCACGGCCGGTGAGGTAGATCGTGTCCTCGATCGAGGGCGAGACCTGGGTGCCCGTCATCGCCACGCGCAGCGGCTGGGCGACCTTGCCCATGCCCAGCTCCAGCTGCGTTGCAATCTCTTCGATGACACCATGGAGCTGAGCGGGTTTCCACTCGCACTCGGCCAGCAGCACTTTCGCCGCCTCCAGCACGTGCGGCGCGTTGGCTCCCTTCAGATGTTTGGCAACCGCCTTCTCGTCCCATTCGAGAATCGGGCCATACCAGATCTTTGCCCGCTCGACCATTTCCTTCAGCGTATGCACACGTTCACGCAACGCCACGATCACGTCGACCGACGCCGGCCATTGCCCGACGTCGACGCCAGCACGTTGCAGGTGCCATTCGAATTCGGCGACCAGCGACTCGGGCTCATCCGTTTTCAGGTAATGCTGGTTGAGCCAGGCCAACTTTTCGACGTCGAAGCGCGAAGGCGCCTTGTTGACGTCGGTGATGTCGAACAGCGAAATCATTTCCGCGCGCGAGAAGATCTCCTGGTCACCATGCGACCAGCCCAGGCGCACCAGGTAATTCAGGATCGCGTGCGGCAGGAAGCCGTCGGCGCGATATTCCATCACGCCCACGGCGCTGGTGCGCTTGGAGAGTTTCTTGCCCTCCTTGTCCAGGATCATCGGCAGGTGGGCGAACTCCGGCACCCTGGCCCCCAGCGCCAGGTAGATGTTGATTTGCCGCGGCGTGTTGTTGACGTGGTCATCGCCACGGATCACCTCGGTGATGCCCATGTCGATGTCATCAACCACCACCGCGAAGTTGTAGGTGGGCCAGCCGTCGGAGCGGAAGATCACCAGGTCATCCAGTTCGCCGTTGGCGATCTCGATGCGGCCCTTGACCTTGTCCTCGAACACCACCGAGCCCTCGCCGGGATTGCGGAAGCGGATTACACGGTTCGGATCATCACGACGAGCCTCGCGGCGATCGCGGTAGTAGCCGTTGTAGCGAGGCTTCTCGCCGGCGGCCATGGCGGCCTCGCGCATCGCCTCGATCTCCTGCTTGCTCTCGTAGGCGTAGTACGCCTTGCCGGCCGCGACCAGCTCATCGGCAACCTGCGTGTAGCGACCCAGCCGCTGGGTCTGGTAGAACGGGCCTTCGTCGGCGTCGAGGTCAAGCCAGTGCATCGCATCCAGAATTGCCTGCACTGCCGCATCGGTGGAGCGCTCGCGATCGGTGTCCTCGATGCGCAGGATGAACTCGCCGCCGCGACGGCGCGATTCCAGCCAGCAATACAGCGCGGTGCGCGCGCCGCCGATGTGCAGAAAGCCGGTAGGGCTGGGGGCGAAACGGGTACGTACGGTCATCGTGAATTCGGCAGCAATTGGGTGAAGCTGACGATTTTAACCGATCTGCCTCATGCGCCCGTTTCCCGCTCCCACGGCGGCTCTTACTTCACGTGAATGGTGATCTTCCTGGACACCAGCGGCGGATCGAACGGCACGTGATTGCGGTCGCCCAGTTCCAGTTGCAACGTATGCGTCCCCGGCGCGAGCTTCAACGTGGTCTGGGTCTGTCCACCGCCAAAGTGAATGTGTTGCGCATCGGCCGGAATCGGCAGCCCTGCCGCTGGCAGCGTCTTCACGTCCAGCAGCAGGTGGTGATGGCCGGTGTGCTCCTTGTCGACGCCAGCGGGTGCCACGCCCATGCCCTTCAGGCCGAAGCGCACAGTCACTTCCCGGCCGACGGTGGCGCCGTCGCTGGGCGAAATGATGTAGACCTTGGCACTGGCGGGCGCATGGGTGATCGGCAAGGCGGGTGCGCCGGCAGCCATGGCCGCTCCGGTCAGGCCAGTCAGGGCGAGGGCAAGCAGCATATGTTTCATCGGATGCTCTCCAGCAGAACGGTGAAGGTCCAGTGTATGGGTTTCGGGTGAGCGACCGGCATGTGCGCTGCGCAGAATCTGCGCACGTCGTCGCCAGCCCCTTTGCAGTCAAGCAGATAGCCCACTTGTCCACAGGCTTGTACAGAAGACGCACACAGCCGCTGTGGAAAACTCTGGCGTGGATGCAACGATGCCGCCCGTGGGCGGCATCGCTTCCCGTCATCAGTCCGTTCGCCTCACGCGGCGCGATCCGCCTTGGTCAGCAGGCCGAGCAGGTCCGCCAGCTTGTCACGCATCTCGCGGCGGTCGACGATCATGTCGATCGCACCATGGTCGAGCAGGAACTCCGAGCGCTGGAATCCTTCAGGCAAGGTCTCGCGCACGGTTTGCTCGATCACGCGCGGCCCGGCGAAGCCGATCAACGCCTTCGGCTCGCCGATGTTGATGTCGCCCAGCATCGCCAGGCTGGCCGATACACCGCCAGTGGTCGGATTGGTCAGCACGCTGATGTAGGGCACGCCGGCATCGCGCAGGCGCGCCAGCGCGGCCGAGGTCTTGGCCATTTGCATCAGCGAGAACAACGCCTCCTGCATGCGCGCACCGCCGGTGGCCGAGAAGCACACCAGCGCGCTGTTGTCCGCCAGGGCTCGCTCGGCAGCGCGGGTGAACTTCTCCCCCACCACCGAACCCATCGAGCCGCCCATGTAGGCAAACTCGAATGCCACCGCCATCAGCGAACGTCCTTTGAGCTTGCCGCTCATCGCCACCATGGCGTCTTTCTCGCCGAGCTTTTTCTGGGCGGCGACGATGCGGTCGCGATACTTCTTCGTGTCGCGGAATCTCAGCGGATCAGCCGGCTCCATGCTTGCCCACAGCTCCTGTCCCGAACCCTCATCCAGCAAGGCGTTCAGGCGCATCCGCGCGCTGATGTAATGGTGATGGCCACATTTCGGGCACACCATGAGGTTGCGCTCAAGCTCCGGGCGGTACAGCACGGTGCCGCAGCCGCCGCACTTTTCCCATACGCCCTCGGGCACCGAACCCTTGCCGTTGCCTGCCGGCAACGTGCGGGTATTCGGGTTCATGATTTTCTGCAACCAGTTCATTTCAATCGAACTCCATCCGGGTTCAGGAACCTTCGCATTCGACACCGCCTGACAGGGCGAGTGTGCATGCCATTGCACGTTCCCCAATCTCTCCAGGAGCGCCAGGGAGAGGGTTCGCGCAGCCTCAGGCTTGCAACTGCCACCGTGTACCGTTTCCCTCAGCGTGCATCCAGTGCGACACGAATCGGCTGCAGGAAATCTCGCGCACGCTTCGCAACATCGGCCGCGTCCGTTGCGCCCGCCAGGCGCTCGACCAGCGCACTGCCGATCACCACCGCATCGGCGAATTTGCCGATGGCCACCGCACTCGCCGCATCGCGTATGCCGAAACCGACCGCCACCGGTGCACGGGCGCGAACGCGAATGTCGGCAACCCGTGCGGCGATGTCGCTGGTACTCAGCTGCCCCGCCCCGGTGATGCCGGCGAACGACACATAGTACAGGAAGCCCTCCGCCGAACGGCACAAAGCGATCATCCGATCGGGCGCGGTGGTCGGTGCGGCAAGCAGAATCTGCTGCAGCCCGGCGTCGCGCAGCGGTTGCAGCAACGCCGATTCCTCCAGCGGGCAATCGACCAGCAGCACGCCATCGACACCCGCCGTCACGGCCTCCTGCGCGAACCTC
Source organism: Rhodanobacter sp. (assembly GCA_039935315.1). Lineage (GTDB taxonomy): Bacteria > Pseudomonadota > Gammaproteobacteria > Xanthomonadales > Rhodanobacteraceae > Rhodanobacter. The sequence goes on from JBDTKM010000052.1 coordinate 12,388, forward strand.
GCGTAGCCGTGAATCTCGACCGGATTGAGGTAACCCATCAGCACGATCGGGGTATCGGCATCGCGCTGACGAAACCCAGCCACCCAGCCCAACACTTCACCGAGCCCAATATCCTTGGCGATGGCCCGCTCGCTGGCATGCTGGATCACCGGGCCATCCGCCATCGGGTCGGAAAACGGCACGCCCAGCTCGATCAGGTCGGCACCCGCATCGACCAGCGCATGCATCAGCGCCACCATGTGTTCAGGCGCCGGATCACCCGCCGTGACGAACGGAATCAGGCCGGTGCGGCCCGCCGCCTTGAGTGCAGCGAAACGGCGATCAATGCGGCTCATACCTCGACTCCCTCGCGCTCGGCGATCGTGTGTACGTCCTTGTCGCCGCGGCCGGAAAGATTGCACAGCACGATGCCCTCCTTGGGCAGCTCGCGTGCCAGCTTCATCGCTTGCGCCACCGCATGGCTGGATTCCAGCGCAGCCAGAATGCCTTCGGTACGGGCCAACAGATGAAACGCCTCCAGCGCCTCGTCGTCGGTGATGCCCACATACTCGGCGCGACCGGCGTCTTTCAGGAAGGCATGCTCGGGGCCTACCCCCGGATAGTCCAGCCCGGCGGAGACCGAATGAGTCTCGGTGATCTGACCGTTGTCGTCACACAACACGTAAGTGCGGTTGCCGTGCAGCACGCCAGGCCGGCCCGCGGACAGCGACGCGGCATGATGTCCGCTGGCAATCCCCTCGCCCGCTGCCTCGGCACCCACGATGCGCACGCCCGGGTCGTTGAGGAACGCGTAGAACAGCCCGATCGCGTTCGAGCCGCCGCCGACACAGGCGGTCAGCACATCGGGCAGGCGACCGTACTGCTGCAGCACCTGGGCACGCGCCTCGCGGCCCACGATGGCGTTGAAGTCACGCACCATCTTCGGATACGGATGCGGGCCAGCCACGGTGCCGATGATGTAGAAGGTGTCGGCCACGTTGGTGACCCAGTCCCGCATCGCCTCGTTCAGCGCATCCTTCAGCGTCTTCGAACCGGAGGTCACGGGTATGACCTCGGCGCCGAGCAGCTTCATCCGGTACACGTTGATCTTCTGTCGCTCAATGTCCACCGCGCCCATGTAGACCACACACTGCATCCCGTAACGGGCCGCCACGCTGGCGGTCGCGACGCCGTGCTGGCCGGCACCGGTCTCGGCGATGATCCGCCGCTTGCCCATGTGCCGCGCCACCAGTGCCTGACCGACGGTGTTGTTGATTTTGTGCGCACCGGTGTGATTGAGGTCCTCACGCTTGAGCAGGATGCGCGCACCACCGACATGCCGCGACAGTCGCTCGGCGTGATAGACCGGACTGGGCCGCCCGACGTAGTGCTGCAGGTCGCGATCCAGCTCGGCGCGAAAGCCGGAATCGGCGCTCAGCCGCTCGTAGGCGTCGCGCAATTCAGCCAAAGGCGCCATCAACGTCTCGGCGACATAACTGCCGCCGTAGTCACCGAAGCGACCGTGGGCATCGGGCCAGGCGTGGAAATCCATGGTTTGGAGCGGTGAGCTGGGCATGGCTGATCATCGAAGGATTGGGCGAGGAAGTCACACGTTAACGTAGATCAAGCTGGTGAAAAAGCGAAAAGATTGCCTCCATACTTGAGTTAAACTCACAGCATGTCTGTTCGCGAACTGCCTTCCCTGAATGCCCTGCGGGCCTTTGAGGCCGTCTCAAGGCTGGGCAGCATGAGTCTTGCCGCAGCGGCCCTGCACGTGACCCACGGTGCCATCAGCCGCCAGATACGTGCCCTGGAGGAAGCGCTGGGCCGGCCGTTATTCATACGCCAGGGCCGCGGCGTTGCTCTCACCGAAGCCGGACAAACACTGAGCGAAAGTTGCGCAGAAGCTTTCGAACAACTCCGAAACTCGTGGGCGCGACTGCAACGATCCCATCCAAATCCGGCCTTTGTGCTCGGCTGTCCCGGCAGCGTCCTGGCGCGCTGGGTCATTCCGCGACTGGAGCGATTGCGCCGCGACCTGCCAGGCCTGACTCTGCACTTGTCCATCCTGGAAGAGCCCGCCACCGACAGCATCGGCGAGGTGGACGCCATGTTGCTGCTGGCCGCCCCACCCTGGCCAACCGGCTGGCAAGTGCACGAACTGGCATCGGAATGCATCGGTCCGGTGCTGAGCCCGCGTTATCCCGGCGCTGAGCACCTGCGCGAACAACGGGCGGCGGCGCTGTATGACGAGCCGCTGCTGCACACGGCGTCACGGCCACAAGCTTGGTCAGACTGGGCCCGCGCAATGGATCTGCCACCGGAGTCCCTGCAGCAAACGCAAGCGCTGCCGCACCTGTACTTCCTGCTGGAAGCGGCTGCCGCCGGGCTCGGTGTGGCGATCGCCCCGCAACCGCTGGTGGCCGACGATCTCGCTGCCGGTCGGCTGATCGCGCCCTGGGGCTTTCGGCGGACCTCCGCGAGCTGGGTCCTTTGTGCGCCGAGACAGGCCAGCGACCCACGCGTGGCCCAGCTGGCGAACTGGCTGCGGCGAGAACTGGAGGAACCGTAACCAACTGCTCAAAGGTGCTGGCGCGCGCCCTGCTTCAGCCGCTCAGCCGTCTCCACCGTGAGCGGGCCGAGCACGCCACGGCGATCCTCGGGGATATGCGCCACCGCTTGCTCGTCGCCGAACACGTAGTAGTCCAGCAGATTCCGCCAGTGCTCGCGCTCGGCGGGCGGCAACACGCGAAAGGCCAGCAGGCAGTGATACAACGCGGCTCGCGCATGACCGGTGTTGTAGCCCTCGACATCGACCGGACTCCACCAGTAGTTCACCAGCGCATTGAGTATTTCGAGCGATTCGACGTTGTGCCACCACAACGGCGGCATGTAGATCGCGTCCCCCGGGTGCAGCTCGGCCACCTGCGCGGCAGCCAGCGCCTGTTTCAGGCGCGGGTAGCGCGGGTCGTCCGGCTGGTCCAGCCGCGCCATGCTGATCGCCGCACCGGTCGGCGCGTAATCCAGCGGGCCGATGTAGAGGTTGGGCAACTGCTCCGGAGGAAACAGGGTGAAACGGCGCGTACCGCAGACCACGCAGGCGATATTGTGCTGCGCATCGAAGTGGGTGGGCGTGGTGACCTTGTTGCCCATCCACAGGCGCGGCTGCACCCGTGGGTCGAGAAAAGGCAACGCATGCTCGGCCAGGAATCCGGGCATGCAATCGCGGATCGGCACACTCTGGATCACCAGTCCCGGTGTGGCTTCGCGTCGGCTGTAGCTGGCCAGGCGCTGCAGCCCGAGAGTCAGCGACACCTTGAAGTGCTGGTAATTGAACCCGCTCATGTCAGGCGTGTAGCCGATGATGCCGTCGCCTTCCGGCGCGATCAGCAAGGTGGTCACGTCGGCGCCGTTGTCCAGCTCTGCCAGCCGCTGCGCGAATGCGGTATTCGACTGCCGTGCCAGCTTCACCACCGGCCAATCGCCGACCAGCCCGCGTATCACCAACGGCCGCCCCACGGCCACCACCGCGTCGAGATCGAACGGACAATCGTCACTGACGCAGCATTCCTCGATCGCCGCGGGCGCGAGGATCATGTCGCAAGATTCGCTCATGCCGCTCCTTCGCTGCTGTCGGCGGCACGCACCGCTGCCACGAAATCGGCCAGCATGGTGGCGTCCTTGATACCCGGCGCCGACTCCACGCCACTGGCCACGTCCACCGCCCACGGCCGCGCCAGGCGGATCGCATCGCCCACATTGCCCGCACGCAGGCCGCCGGCGAGGACCAGCGGCTGGGTCAGACCGCGCGGCATCCGGGTCCAGTCGAAGTGCCTGCCGCTGCCACCGGCCTCGCCAAGTCCGTGCCCGTCCAGCAGCAACGCCGAGGCACCGGGAAACTTGCGCAACTGGAGCAACGCCGACTCACCCTCGCCCATGGCGATCGCCTTGAGGTACGGGCGGTCGAAGCGGGCACATTCGGTCTCGCTTTCCGCACCGTGAAACTGCAGCAGGTCCGGGTTCACCGCCGCGATAACCTCCTCGATCAAATCCGGCGCGTCGTCCAGGAACAGTGCCACGGTCGTCACGAACGGCGGCAACGCGTGACGGATCGCACGGGCCTGGGCGATGCTCACCTGCCGCCGGCTGCGCGCGGTGAATACCATCCCGATGGCGTCCACACCCAACTGCGCCGCCAGCAAGGCGTCCTCGACCCGGGTCATGCCGCAACACTTGATGCGGGTCATGCGGAAACTCCTGGCTGGCTGACTTCTTCCGGCAAGCCCCAATGCCGTTCATAGCGCGGCCCGATGAAGGTCAGCCCGGACGCCAGCGCGGTAGGGCCGGCCACCTGCCGATCACGACCGGTCAACAGCTGAGTCATCCACTCAACCGGACGCTCCCCGCGACCGATCATCAGCAGCGAGCCGACGATGTTGCGCACCATGTGATGCAGGAAGGCATTCGCCTCGATCTCGACCAGAACGTGCTCGCCCTGCCGCCGCACGCTCGCTGCAAGCACGGTACGACGCGGATGGGCGGCCTGGCAGGACAAGGCGCGGAACGCGCTGAAATCGTGCAGCCCGAGCAGGGCCTGCACCGCGGCATGCATGCGCTCGGCGTTCAGCGGCAGGCGTTCCCACGTGACATAGCGCGCATCCAGCGCCGCCCGCACCGGCCGATTGAGGATGTGGTAACGATAGCGTCGACTGCGCGCGCCGAAGCGCGCGTGAAAATCATCCGCCACCGGCTGCGCCCACAGCACGGCCACGCTGACGGGCAAGTTGGAACATGTGCCCAGTACCCAGCTGCGCATCTCACGTTGCGCCCCGCTGTCGAAATGCACCACCTGACAGCGACCGTGGACGCCGGTATCCGTACGCCCGGCGCAGGTGATCTGCACCGGGTGCGCGGCGACCTTCGACAACGCGCGCTCGACCGCCGCCTGCACGCTCGGCCCTTCGGTCAGGCGCTGCCAGCCGAAATAGTCGGTGCCGTCAAATTCGATGCCGAGGGCGATACGCATGGGAGATGAAATGGGTTGAGGCTGCACGAGGAGATTAGCAGGGGCCCAACGAAGTCGGGCCGGCAAAGCCGGCCCGACAGGTCAGACCAGCCGCAGGCGGAAGATCAGCCCATGCCGTCGAGCAGCTCGCGAGCCGTATCGCGTTGCATCTGGCTGCCTTCCTTGAGCGCTTCGCCCAGCATGGCGCGGGCGCCATCGGCATCGCCCATGTCCAGATAGGCACGCGCCAGGTCGAGCTTGGTGTCGACCGGATCGTCACTGAACTCGACCGGCTCCTCGGCAAAATCCGATGCCGTCGACGCTTCCGCTTCCGGCGTCATCCACGCGTCAGCTCCGTGGTGCGACGCGACCGCCGTCGGGTCGACCGCCATCACC
>JBDTKM010000053.1:0-6833 GCA_039935315.1 Rhodanobacter sp.
GGCGGCGGCGCCACCAAGGAACGGGTGACCGAGGCGTTCAAGCTGATCCTGTCCTCGGACAAGGTGCGCTGCATCCTGGTCAACATCTTCGGCGGCATCGTGCGTTGCGACCTGATCGCCGAAGGCATCATCGCGGCAGTGCGGGAAGTGGGCCTGAAGATTCCCGTCGTGGTGCGCCTGCAGGGCACCAATGTTGAGCAGGGCCGCGCGCTGCTGGCCCAATCCGGCCTGGCGATCACGCCGGCGGACGATCTCAACGACGCGGCGCAGAAAGCCGTGGCTGCAGCCCACTAACCACACCTGTAGCAGCCCGCTCGCGGGCGATGCTTCTGATTTGGTCTGCATACCGTGCAGCAGCATTGAAGCCTCATCGCAAGCGGGCTCCTACCAGAGCAAAGGACACACACATGAGCGTTTTGGTCAACAAGAACACCAAGGTGATTGTGCAAGGCTTCACCGGCCAGCAAGGCACCTTCCACGCACAGCAGGCACTGGATTACGGCACCCAAGTCGTCGGTGGTGTGGTACCGGGCAAGGGCGGCCAGCAACATATCGGGTTGCCGGTATTCAACTCGGTGGCGGAAGCCGTTGCGGCGACCGGAGCGGATGCGTCGGTTATTTTCGTGCCACCGCCGTTTGCCGCCGATTCCATCCTTGAAGCCATCGACGGCGGGATTCGCGTCGTCGTGGCGATCACCGAGGGCATCCCGGTGCTCGACATGCTGCGCGTGAAAAACGTGCTGAAGCAGCATCCGGAGACTGTGCTGATCGGGCCAAATTGCCCCGGCATCATCACGCCGGGAGAGTGCAAGATCGGCATCATGCCCGGTCACATCCACCAAAAGGGCAGGGTTGGCGTGGTCTCGCGCTCCGGCACGCTGACCTATGAAGCGGTGTTCCAGACCACCAACGAAGGGCTCGGCCAAAGCACCGTGATCGGCATCGGCGGCGACCCGATCAATGGTCTGAGTTTCATCGATTGCCTGAGGCTGTTCCAGGACGACCCGCAGACCGAAGGCATCATCATGGTCGGCGAGATTGGTGGCAGCGCCGAGGAAGATGCGGCCGAGTTCATCAGCGAATACGTCACCAAGCCGGTGGTCTCGTTCATTGCCGGCGCCTCGGCGCCCCCTGGCAAGCGCATGGGCCATGCTGGTGCGATCATCTCCGGTGGCAAGGGTACCGCCGCCGCGAAGTTCGCGGCGCTGGAGAAGGCGGGTGTCACCACCGTGAAATCGCCGGCCGACCTCGGCAAGGCGCTGGCGAAATTGATGAAGTAAGCGTCAGTTGCCATTGGCGGGAAGCGAAGGCCACGCACTGCGTGGCCTTTTGCTTTTTCGCGGAAGCGGCGCGCCGGGCTGAGCGGGCGTGGCCCTTCATCCCGCTCGATTCAATTACCATTCCCTGCTTACCTCCCCCGGAACGTCTCCTGTCATGGCAAAGCTGCGTCTGGCATTGGCCCAGCATGATTTCCAGGTCGGCGCCGTCGCAGTCAATGCCGCGAAGATGGCCGACCTGATCGCCGCCGCGCGCAGCGGCGGCGCGGGTCTGGTGGTATTTCCCGAACTCGCGCTCAGCGGCTACCCGCCGGAAGACCTGTTGCTGCGTCCCAGTTTCCTGGCGGCGTGTGATGCGGAACTGCGGTCCCTTGCCACGCAAACCCACGGCGTTGCAGCCTTGGTCGGACACCCGCACAGCGAAGGGGAGGTGTTCAACGCGGCCAGCCTGTTGCGCGAAGGGTGCATCGAGGTGACCGCGCACAAGCAGGCTTTGCCGAACTATGGCGTGTTCGACGACAAGCGCTATTTCCGCCCCGGCCATGCTTCGGTCACCACCGAGGTCGACGGCGTCCGCGTCGGCATGCTGATCTGCGAGGACGTGTGGCGGCCCGAACCGGTGGCCCAGGCAGCCGCAGCCGGTGCCGAACTGATCGTGGTGATCAACGCGTCACCCTGGGACCAGCACAAGCAGGCTGAGCGCGAGGCGGTGTTGCTGATGCGTGCGCGCGAGAGCGGTTGTGCGATTGCCTACCTCAACCTGGTCGGCGGCCAGGACGACGTGGTCTACGACGGTAGTTCCTTGCTGGTGAATGGCGACGGCTCCGTCGCTGCGCGTGCCCCGGCCTTCGTCGATGCGTTGCTGTGGGCTACCTTTGATGCCGCCACCCGCACGCTGCGAGCGCAAGATTGGCCGACGGCAGCGGATCGCCCGGCTGAAGCGGTGCTTTACGCCGCGCTGGTGCGCGGCACACGCGACTACATCGACAAGAGTGGCTTTTCCGGCGTCTTGCTTGGCCTGTCCGGTGGCATCGATTCGGCGCTGACACTGGCACTGGCGGTGGACGCGCTGGGCGCTGATCGCGTCACTGCCGTGATGATGCCGACCCGTTATACCTCGCAGCTGTCGCTCGACGGTGCGCGCAGCCAGGCCGAACAACTGGGTGTCGACTATCACGTGATCGATATCGAGCCGACCGTCGATTCGTTCATGAACGCGCTGACGCCGGCGTTCGCCGGCAAGTCGAGTGACACCACCGAGGAAAACCTGCAGTCGCGCACCCGCGGCGTGCTGCTGATGGCGCTGTCCAACAAGCACCGCAAGTTGCTGCTGGCCACCGGCAACAAGAGTGAGATGGCGGTCGGCTATTGCACGCTGTATGGCGACATGTGTGGGGCGTATGCGCCGCTCAAGGATGTTTACAAGACCGCGGTGTACCGGTTGGCGCGATGGCGCAACACACAGCCCGGCGGCGGGGAAGTGATTCCCGTGGCGGTGATCGATCGTCCGCCCTCGGCGGAACTGCGCGCCGACCAGACCGACCAGGATTCGCTGCCGCCGTACGATGAACTGGACGGGATTCTCGAACGCTTCATCGAGCGCGAGCAATCGCAGGCGGAGATCGTCGCCCAGGGCTTCGCCGCCGACACCGTGCGTCGAGTGGCGCGGCTGGTACTGCTGAACGAGTTCAAGCGCCGCCAGTCCGCCCCGGGTCCCCGTGTCACCACTCGCGCGTTCGGTCGCGAACGGCGCTATCCGATAACTTCCGGATGGCATTGAATGTGGGTGCGCGATCCGAAGTACACGCGAATTCGAAACTTCACGTCACGTTTGCCGCTCTCCCGGCGGTGACCAGCGGGAGTCCTCTTGCGATGAAGCGGCGCGGGTCTCGCGAAATCCCCAAGGAAAAGCCGGCTTTCGCCGGCTCGCTGTCTCCATTCCAACGTGGATCCGACTCAGTGATGCCCTGAGAACGGGATCATCTTGCGCAAGGTGGACGGCGCATGCGGCCACTTCGGGTCGGTCAGGTAGGGGTGGTTCGGGTAGTTCAGTGCAAGCACTTTGCGGCTCTGCATGGCCAGGTCCTTGCGGTCCAGCGCAAGGTAACTGCGCACGAGGATCGCCAGCGCATCGCCGGTCTGCGGTGCCTGCTGGTAATGTTCGATCACGTACTGCGATCGATCCGCGGCGGCGATGTAAGCCTTGTTGTGTAGATAGAACTCCGCCACGTTGATCTCGTACTGGGCCAGCAGGTTGCGCAGGTACACCATTCGTTGGCGCGCATCGGCCGTGTAGGCGCTGTCCGGGAAGCGCCGCGCCAGCTCCGAGAAGTCGTCGAACGATTGCAGGTTGTAGGCTGGATCGCGCCGCGACTGGCCGCCGGTGCTCTTGGTGATGCGCTCGACGAAACCGGTGGTGCGACCAAAATTGATCAAGCCGCGCAGGTAATAGGCATAATCAACATGTTTGTTGGTCGGATAGGTCTTGATGAAGCGGTTGACCGTGGACAAGGCGTCGTCCGGCTGGTTGTCCTTGTACTGGGCGTAGGCCAGGTCGAGTTGGGCTTGTTCGTTGTATTCGCCCGAGGGGAAGCGCGCGATCAGCCGCTGGTAAGCCATGCTGGCCGCCGCGTAATCACCGTTTTCCAGCGAAGTGTGTGCTTTGGTGTACAACGCTGCCACCGGCAGCGTATCGATGGACTGGCCCCGGTGGCCAAACATCGAGCAGGCACTGACCGCCATCACCAGCGCAAGAACGGCGAGCAGCCTGGCAGCAGAGCGTGGAAACAATAACAACGTGGGCAAGCCACTTGATAGGCGCATAGGATTGAATTCAGATGTTGAAACGAATGAGCATGATAACTGAAACCGGCTTCCGCCCGCGGCGGCAGGCATGACCACGATACGGCAGCAGGCCGAGGTTCCGCTGAGCGCGGCAGGACGGCGTTTCGACCAAGGGTTGGCCGAGATGTTCCCCGACTACTCGCGTTCGCGACTGAGCAGCTGGATCAAGGCCGGGGCGGTGACCCTGGATGGCGCCGCGGTGCCTCCGCGCCAGCTGCTGCGCGGTGGCGAGCAGGTGGCGCTGGAGGTCGAGCTCGAAGCGGAGGTGCACAGCGCGCCTGAAGCCATGTCGCTGAATATCGTGCACGAGGACGAATATCTGCTGGTATTGAACAAGCCGGCCGGGCTGGTGGTGCATCCGGGCGCGGGCAATCCGGCCGGGACCTTGCTCAATGGCCTGCTGCACCATGATCCGAAGCTGGCCGAGCTGCCGCGCGCCGGCATCGTGCACCGGCTGGACAAGGACACGTCGGGCCTGATGGTGGTCGCGCGGACGTTGCCGACGTACACCGCGCTGGTTGACCTGCTGTCTCGACACGAGGTGGAGCGCCAGTACGAGGCGGTGGTGCTCGGCACGATGGTGGCGGGCGGTACCGTGGACGAACCGATCGGGCGCAGCATGGGTGACCGCCTGCGGCAGGCGGTACGTGACGAGGAAGACGGCAAGCGCGCGGTCACCCACTATCGCCTGCGCGAACGTTTCCGTGCCCACAGCCTGCTGCAATGCCAGCTTGAGACCGGGCGCACCCATCAGATCCGCGTGCATCTGACCCATATCGGGCACCCGCTGGTTGGCGACCCCCTGTATGGCGGTGGTCTGAAACTGCCCAAGGGCGCCAGCGAGGAACTGACCGCTGCGCTGCGCGGCTTCCGCCGACAGGCCTTGCACGCGGAGAAGTTGTCATTCATCCACCCGGCCACCGGCGAGGCCGTGAGCTTCAGCGCCGAACGCCCCGACGATCAACTGGCGCTGATCGAGGCGTTGCGCGCTGACCTGGTCGAACACGGCTCGGTCGATGACTGATCGTCAAGCTGGAGCGAGGAGCAGCAGGCGATGCTCTGGGTTCCCCTTTTTGACTCGCGACCTCCGACCCCCGACCGGCCATTTCCGTCAGCCATGACCGACAGCTGGATCTTCCCCGACTGGCCGGCCCCGCCGTCGGTGCATGCCGCCATCACCACCCGGCTCGGCCCGGGCATCTCGGCGCCGCCGTTCGAGCGCTTCAACCTCGGCTTGCGCAGCGGCGACGCCGCAGACACGGTAGGGGCCAATCGAAGCGCGCTGCAGCAGGCGCTGGGCCTGCCCTCGCCGCCGCGCTGGCTACGTCAGGTGCATGGCACCAGCGTGGCTCAGCTCGGCCCCCTGGCCGGGGCGGAGGAGCCGCAGGCGGATGCGGCGGTCTCGCATATCCCGGGCACGGTGCTGGCGATCCTAACCGCCGATTGTCTGCCGGTACTGTTCTGCGCTGACGACGGCAGCGAGATCGGCGCGGCCCACGCTGGCTGGCGCGGATTGGCCGCTGGCGTACTGGAAGCCACCCTGAGCCAGTTGGGCACACCCGCGCACCGCGTGCTGGCGTGGCTGGGCCCCTGCATCGGGGCAGGTTCGTACGAGGTGGGCGAGGAAGTGCGCGACGCGTTCGTGACGGCCGATGCCGGGGCCGTCGCCTGCTTTGTCCCGACCCGCGCCGGCCATTGGCTTGCCGATCTTGCAGCGCTGGCGCGCCGGCGGTTGCATGCGGCCGGTGTACAACGCATTCATGGCGGCGGCTTCGATACGCTGGCTGAGGCGCGGTTTTATTCGTACCGTCGTGATGGCGCCCGCAGCGGCCGCCTCGCCAGTCTGATCTGGCTGGCAGCCGGCTGAGTCGGCGCACGCCACGGCCGTCGTCTTGCGGGCTCAGTTGCTTGAATCATCCGGCAAAGTCCACATCTGATTGAGCAGTGGCGGCGCCGTCCGCCAGATCATTTCATCTCTTGGCGGGGAACTTCACATGCGGATGGACAAACTCACCTCGCGGTTTCAGCAGGCGCTGGCCGATGCCCAGTCGCTGGCCGTCGGCCGCGATAACAACATGCTGGAACCGGTGCATGTAATGGCCGCCTTGCTCGCTCAGCAGGGCGGTTCCACCGCGCCGTTGCTGACCCAGGCGCAGGTCAACGTGCCGGCGCTGCAGCAGCGTCTGAACGCGATCATCGAACGTTTGCCGGTGGTGAGCGGGCAGGAGGGCACGATCAATGTCGGCAACGACCTCACCCGCTTGCTCAACCTCACCGACAAGCTGGCGCAGCAGCGCGGCGATCAGTACATCGCCAGTGAGTTGTTCGCGCTGGCCGCACTCGAGGACAAGGGTGAGTTGGGCGCGGCATTGAAGGCAGTCGGCGCGACCAAGGCCAACCTGGAAACCGCCATCGACAAGTTGCGTGGCGGCGAGAAGGTGCAGAGCGAGGGCGCGGAAGAGCAACGCCAGGCGCTGGAGAAATACTGCATCGACCTTACCGAGCGCGCCGAGAAGGGCAAGCTCGACCCGGTGATCGGCCGCGATGAGGAGATCCGTCGCACCATCCAGGTGCTGCAGCGGCGGACCAAGAACAACCCGGTGCTGATCGGCGAGCCCGGCGTGGGCAAGACCGCGATCGTCGAGGGCCTGGCCCAGCGCATCATCAAGGACGAAGTGCCCGAAGGCCTGCGTGGCCGGCGCGTGCTGGCGC
>JBDTKM010000054.1:0-19627 GCA_039935315.1 Rhodanobacter sp.
GCGCCTTCGCGGTTTTGACTGTTTTGAATCAGGAACACCATCAAAAATGTGACAATCGTGGTCCCGGTGTTTATAACGAGCTGCCAAGTCTCCCCATAATGAAAGACCGGCCCGCTCGCGGCCCAGAGCACAACGACAGCCGCAGCCGCGAGAAACGCAATCGGCTTGCCGGCATATCGCGACGTCGCTTCCGCGAAACGAGAGAACCTTCTTGAGAAGTTTTCCACTTTGAAATTCCTCGACGCTAGCTAGAAAGGGTGCCGAACGTGCACCAAGACGGTAAATCCAGACCGCGATGATGAGAATTCCTGCTGCCGAAAGCTGCGCGTGCGAACGGCACGGCTCCCTTGAGCGAAGCACGTAAGTGTCTTGCGCGTTCCGGTTAAAGCCCGCGAGTCCGCTGAAGCTCAACAGTTCTGGGCTCTTTGCATGCTCGAGCGCTCGGTGAATCGCATGGGCGATCAGGGTTCGTGCGGCCCAGGGTGATGTTTTTGGATGCGCGCACGTAGCGATTCGCATACGTCCAGATTTCACCGGTTTCAGTGATCAGCACCGTCCAGTAAAGATCTGACTCAGGCCCATAGTCAATCAGGATATGGGCGAAGCCCTCACCTTTCGGCGTATTCATGGGGATCGGCGGATTGAGCTGCAACATGGTGGCGGGTCCTGTTGGTGGGAGAATTTTGCGCCATCCGAACGTCGAAGAATGGTGAAAATGCGGCGCGCGATCCGGACCCGGTTTCGGTGCTCGTGGCCCGCTTTGGATCGGGCTCTGTCCCACCGACTCAGCGCTGCAGAGGAGCTTGGCCAGCAACAAGCGCGCGCGAGGGAGAAGGAAAGAGGGAAAGCCAAGGCGTGAGACTTTTTGGAGGGCCTTTCGGTGCAAGATCGGCACCCGCGAAAAAGAAGAAGTTGGCTGCACGAAATCCGCAAAACTTCGGTGCGAAGACAGAGTGGGCCAAGCCCTGGGCTTGAGCAGCGACGAAAAGTTTGTCCGCAGGTAAAAAGCGCCATTCCAAGCTGCGCGCGCTGTGGATACACCGCGGCAGAACGCCATCGTGTCGCCGCGTTGACAGTGCGCCACCTATGGTCGCGCCATGCTCGATCCCTTACTTCAGCCGCTGCCCGAAGGTCTCTATGTTCCGGCTGGCGATTTCTTCATCGACCCGATGCTGCCGGTGGCGCAGGCGGTGGTGACGCATGCGCACGGGGATCACGCGCGCCCGGGCAGCGGGCGCTATCAGGTGGCCGCAGCCGGCATCGGGCTGATGCGCGAACGGCTGGGTGTCGATTCGCTGATTGATGGACACGCTTACGGCGAGCGATTTGCGATGGGTGCGGTGACGGTGTCGCTGCACCCGTCAGGGCACGTGCTGGGCGCGGCGCAGGTGCGCATGGAACACGCCGGGCGGGTGGTGGTGGTTTCCGGTGACTACAAACGGGAGGCTGACCCGACCTGCACGCCGTTCGAGCCGGTGCCTTGCGAGGTTTTTGTCACCGAATCCACGTTCGGGCTGCCGGTGTACCGGTGGCCACCGATGGACCAGGTCATCGACGAGTTGCTGGCCTGGTGGGACGACTGCGCGCGACGGCAGGTGCCGGCGGTACTATTTTGCTACGCGCTGGGCAAGGCGCAACGCATTCTGGCCGAACTTGTCCGCCGCACCGACCGCACGGTGCACCTGCATGGCGCGATGCTGCGACTGGTGCAAAGCTATCGCGAGGCGGGCGTGGCGATGGTGCCGACCGAGCCGGTGAGCGATTCCGCGCACGGCCGCGACTTTGCCGGCGAACTGATCATGGCGCCGCCGTCGGCGGCCGGATCGCCATGGATGAAACGGTTCGCACGCGCCTCCACCGGGTTTGCGTCGGGCTGGATGCAGATCCGCGGCAACCGGCGTCGGCGCGGCTACGACCGCGGCTTCGTGGTTTCCGATCACGCCGACTGGCCGGGACTGCTGCGCAGCATCGAGGAAAGCCAGGCCACCCGCGTCTACGTTACTCATGGGGAGGGAGCAACCTTGATCCGTTATCTGCGCGAACTTGGCCATGACGCGGTGGCGCTGAAAGTGCTGCGCGAATCCGACGACGAGAGCGGTGGCTGATGCGCCGCTTCGCTGCCCTCTATGCCGAGCTGGACCGCACCACCTCGACGCTGGCCAAACGCGAGGCAATCGCGACGTATGTGGACGAGGCGCCGCCGGCAGATGCGGCGTGGGCTGCTTACGTGCTGGGCGGCGGCAAATTGCGCCGCCTGGCGAAATCCGGTGAGCTGCGTCAGGCGCTCGCGGCCGCCACCGGTTATCCGGACTGGCTGATCGAGGAGAGTTACGAGCAGGTCGGTGACCTGGCCGAGACGATTGCACTGATGCTGCCGGCCGGTAACGGCAAGTTGTCTGGGGTCCCGCTACAGACGTGGATGGAAGAACGCCTGCCCGAGCTGGGGCGACTGGATAGCGCGGCACGCGTCGAGCAGCTGCGGGCATGGTGGGCGGCGCTGTTGCCGACGCAGGTGTTCCTGCTCAACAAGCTGATGACCGGCTCGCTGCGCGTGGGCGTGTCACGCCGTCTGGTCGTGCAGGCGATCGCGCAATGGTCCGGCCAGCCGACTGATCTGATCGCCCATCGCATGAGCGGCGACTGGCGCCCCTCGGCCGATGCCTTGAATGCACTGGGCGCGCCGGCCTCTGCGGACGAACACCTGGCCGATCGGCCTTATCCGTTCTTTCTCGCCTCGCCGCTGGAACATGAAGCGGACTCGCTGGGTGATCGCGCCGAGTGGCTGGCCGAATGGAAGTGGGACGGTATCCGCGCCCAGCTGATGCGGCGTGGCGACAGCGTCGGCCTGTGGTCGCGCGGCGAAGAACGCCTGGACGGCCGCTTTCCCGAGATCGAACGCGCGGCGTTCTCGCTGCCGGCGCAGGCGGTGCTCGATGGCGAGGTGCTGGCGTGGGACGCGGTCGCCGGGCTGCCGCTGGTGTTCACCGCGCTGCAGAAACGGATCGGCAAGCTGAAGCCGGGGCCGAAGCTGCTGGCCGATGCGCCGGTGCGCTTCATGGCCTACGACGTGCTGGAGCACGAAGGCGTGGATCTGCGCGAGCGGCCGCTGCACGAACGTCGCGCCCTGCTGGCGCGCCTGCTGGCGTCCACTGACGCGACCTTGATGATGTCGCCGCCGATCACCCGCGACTCGTGGTCGGCGCTGGCCGCGCAGCGCGAAAGTTCGCGTGCGCGCCAAACCGAAGGGCTGATGCTGAAGCGGCTCGACTCGCCCTACCGCGTCGGTCGCAAGCGCGGCGACTGGTGGAAGTGGAAGGTCGATCCGCACACGCTCGACGCCGTCCTGCTGTACGCGCAGCCCGGGCACGGTCGGCGCAGCGGCCTGTTCACCGATTACAGCTTTGGCGTGTGGGACGGCGAGGCGCTGGTGTCCGTGGCCAAGGCGTATTCCGGACTGGATGACCAGGAGATCGGCAGGCTCGACCGCTGGATTCGTGCGCATACCACCGAACGCTTCGGGCCGGTGCGCGCGGTGGATCCGGTGCAGGTGTTCGAGCTGGCGTTCGAAGCGGTGCAGCTGTCCGGCCGCCACAAGTCCGGCGTGGCGGTGCGCTTCCCGCGCATCCTGCGCTGGCGTACCGACAAGGGCATCGGCGATGCCGACAAGCTCGACGACCTCCGCCGCCTGGCGTCGGGCTGAGGCCCGCCTGCGGGCGTGGTTCGCCACGCTCGAGCGCAAGCCGGCGGCCTTCCAGCGCGCGGCATGGCGGGCGTGGGCGGACGGCTGCAACGGGCTGATCCACGCGCCCACCGGGACCGGCAAGACGCTGGCGGCGGTGGGCGGCCCGCTGATCGACGCGCTGTTGCGACCCGAACGCGGGCTGCAGCTGCTGTGGATCACCCCGCTGCGCTCGCTGGCCACCGATACCGCGCAACATCTCGCGGCGGCGGTGGCAGCGATGGAACTGCCGTGGCGGGTATTGCGCCGTACCGGCGACAGCAGCAGCAGCGAGCGCGCGAAACTGCGCCGCGGCAACTGCGAGTTGCTGGTGACCACGCCGGAAAGTCTCGCCCTGCTGCTCAGCTATCCCGATGCCGCGGAGCGCTTCAGCCATTTGCGCGGTGTGGTCGTGGACGAGTGGCACGAGCTGATCGGCAACAAACGCGGCACCTTGTTGCAGCTTGGTCTGTCGCGGCTGCGCACGCTGCAGCCGGCGATGCGCATTTGGGGCTTGTCCGCCACGCTGGGGAACCTCGACGAGGCGCTGGCCACACTGGCCGGCGACGGCGTGCTGATCGGCGGCGGCGCGGCCAGGCGCACGCAGATCCAGACCGCGCTGCCGGAAGCGGGCGAACGCTTTCCGTGGGCCGGGCATCTCGGCCTGAAGCAACTTGCGCGCGTGTTGCGCGCGGTACTGGAGGTGCGCTCCGCGCTGGTGTTCGCCAACACCCGTTCGCAGGCGGAGTTGTGGCACGAGGCGTTGTCCTCGGTGTGGCCGGAACCGCCCGAGACGCTGGCAGTCCATCACGGTTCGATTGATCCCAAGCTGCGCTTCGCCGCCGAGGAAGGCTTGCGCCAAGGCAGGCTGCGCTGCGTGGTGGCCACCTCCAGCCTGGACTTGGGCGTCGATTTCTCCAGCGTCGACCGGGTGATCCAGATCGGCAGTCCCAAGGGCGTGGCGCGACTGCTGCAACGCGCGGGACGCAGCGGCCATGCGCCAGGCCTGCCGTCGAAGATCCTGTGTGTGCCCACGCATCTGCTGGAGCTGGCCGAGATTGCGGCGGCGCGGCGTGCGTTGGCCAGGCATCACCTGGAACCGCGGCGGCCGTTGCGTGGTTGTCTCGACGTATTGGCCCAGCATCTGCTGACGCGTGCGCTTGGTGGAGGCTTTGAAGCCGACCAGGCCTACGCAGAAATCGGCACCACGCGCGCCTATGCGCGATTGCCGCGAGCCCAGTTCGATGCGGTGCTGGAGTATCTGCAGCACGGCGGTACCGCGCTGGCCGGGTACCCGGAGTATCACAAGCTGCAGCGCACGGAGGATGGCCGCTATCACGTGGAAAGTCGTCGCGTGGCGCGACTGCACCGGCTGTCGATCGGCACCATCACCGCCGACGGCAGCCTGCAGGTGCGCTACCTGAAAGGCGCGCGACTGGGCTCCGTGGAAGAACGCTTCGTTTCCCGGTTGCGGCCGGGCGATCGGTTCCTGTTCGCCGGTCGCAACCTTGAACTGGTGCGGGTCAAGGACATGACCGCCTATGTGCGAAAGGCGTCCAATCGCCAAGGCGGCGTACCGCGCTGGATGGGAGGGCGGCTGCCGCTGTCGAGCGAACTCTCCGCCGAACTGCGCCGCACGCTGGCCGACGCCGATGCACCTGAAGCGGAGATGCGCGCCTTGCAGCCGCTGCTGGCAATCCAGCGCCGGCAATCGCAGGTGCCGGCCGCGGACGAGCTGTTGATCGAGCGCTGCCACACCCGCGAAGGCGATTATCTGTTCATCTATCCCTTCGCCGGCCGACTGGCCCACGAAGGTCTGGCCGCGGTGCTCGGCTATCGCCTTTCTCTGCGGGTCAAGGCAGATTACGGCTATGCGATCAACGACTACGGACTGGCGATCACCGCGCGGAAGTTGCCGCCACTCGATGCCGAGGCGATGCGCACGCTGCTGCATCCCTGGCACCTGCGCCGCGACATTCGCGCCAGCATCAACCTCACCGAACTGGCCAGGCGGCAGTTTCGTGAAGTGGCGCGCGTGGCCGGCCTGGTCTTCAACGGCTACCCCGGCAGCGGCAAGACGCTGCGCCAATTGCAGGTTTCCAGTGGCCTGCTGTTTGACGTGCTGCGCCGGCACGATCCGGAGCATCCACTGCTGTGGCAGGCCGAGCGCGAGGTGCTTGAGCAGCAGCTGGATTACGCCCGCCTGCGCGACTGCCTGATCCACTGCGCGCGCCATCGTTTGCTATGGGTGCAGACGCCTCGGCTGAGCCCGCTGGCCTTTCCGTTGTGGGTGGAACGACTGCGCGGCGGCATCCACGCGGATGACTGGAAGAGCCGGGTCGAGCGCATGCTGGCCACCCTGGAAAAGGCCGCCAACTCATGAACGAAATACGACTGCGCGTGGCCGGAGAAACGTTTGCGCTGAATGCGGAACGTGCCGTCTATTGGCCGCGCCGGAGGTGCCTGCTGGTGGCCGACGTCCATTTCGGCAAAGGTTCGGTACTGCGCCGTGCCGGCATCAGCTTGCCGTCCGGGCAAACCTCGGCGGATCTGGCCCGTCTGGATGCACTGATCGCGCATTACCAGCCCGGCCAACTGATCGTTCTGGGTGACCTCGTTCACGGCGACGCATTGTTCGACGCGCCATGGATCGGACTGGTCAACGCATGGCGAAAAAGGCATGCCGACGTGGCGATGTTCCTGATTGCGGGAAACCACGACCGCCACTTCGATGCGCGAACTCTGGGCTTCGAGGTGATGGCTGACGCGCTGACGCTCGACCACATCGTCCTGCGCCACTCGCCCCAAGTGTCGGCTGGCCGCTATGTGCTCTGCGGTCACGTGCACCCCGGCGTCGCGTTGCGGGACGGCTGGCGACGCCATCGATTGCCGGCCTTCCGATTCGGTGCCAACGTAGGTGTGCTGCCGGCTTTCGGCACGCTTACGGGACTGCATGAGACCCCACCTGAGCCGGGTGAAACCATCGTGGCGGTTACACCCGCAGGATTGATCAGGACCTCATGACTTCTTGAAACCTGGATGTTGGCGCTGCGAGCCATGGATCTCGCACTACGGGCAACCGCGAAATCAAACGCGCGGCTGCACTGCACCGCATATGTCCCACCGCGCCCGCTTCAACCCCATTTGCTTGCCCGCCAAACACGGCGAACTCGAACGACGGACGACGGCACCTCGATCCGGCGGATCGTGACGTACCGTCGCCCACGTCACTGCTTGCGCACTATCCTCAAGCACGGCAAGACAATTTCAGCCGAAGAGCGCGGCCGACAGAAACACAAGCGGCTGCGACTTCGCGATGTTGGCCAGCTTCTCCGTTCGCTGCGTTGAATAATTACAGCTATTCGTCTCAGCAATCGAAAAACCGGAGTCAAAGCCGCTTTGCGTTGCTCGCTCTGTTTCTACCACCAGCCTCCGCTAGCCGTTGTCGCTTGACGCCTTCACCTCAAGACCGGACGTATCAACCTTCTTAACACCGCGCACCTTCATGGCCGCCGACTTGGCCTTCTTGACGTCGGCATGCTTGGCGACACTGCCACTGAGAGTGGCCGTGCCATCGGCGAAGGTCACCGAGATGTCGTCGCTGGACAGACCGTGCGACATCAATTCCTTCTTCACCTTGTTGACGATCGCGTCATTCGACATCTCACCATGGTGCATAGTGGAGTTGGACATCTCACCGCGGTTCATCGTCGAAGATGGCATCGTCGATGGCGGGGTGTGCGTCGGCGGTGGTGATGATGGCGGCGGTGTGGTTTGCGCGTTGGCGGCGACACCGAACGAAACGGCGAGCGCCGCCGCTAAAATCAGTCGGGTTTTCATGGTTTCTCTCTCTGTTAGGGATGGGATTCACTGATCTGGCTCCGACATGCGGACCACGCTCATCCTTGCGTTGAAGCTCCCGGCTCGCACTTGGCGCGCGTTCGGCCAACAGCCGGCGCGGCGCGAAGAAAAACAGTCCAGCCTCCCATGGGTAGCGGACTTGCACGGCAACCACGAGCTGGCTGTCGACCCGGCCTCCACGCTTCCGCGATCCTTCAGGTATCACCTTCGCCTGCCGTGTCGCCGTGGACACAACGCCGGAACCCGCCATGCATTCCCACCAAAATTCCAGAATGCCCTGACACGCGACGGCGAAGTCGACGACAGAGTCAAAGCAAGTTCAGCGGACTGTCGACGCTGCGGGTGCGGGACTGACAACCGGTTGCACCGCCCGCGGTTGGCGATCCGTACCCCAGACCGCCCAGATCAACGACAGGACAATAATGATGGCGACTATCCAGGCCCACGCATAACTCCGCCGGCTTCTCACCACAGGCGGGGAGCCCACAGGCGGTGAGCGCGGGTCAACGGTTTCTCTGCGGCGTACTTCATCCGGGCCGAGATGCCCGGGTGACTTGGTCGGATCAGCCATGATGCAGCCCTCCTCGTCATCGTGTGAGCGGCAACGATAAAGCGGAGCGCGTGTGGCCATGATGAAAGACAACGCACGAGCGTGTGAAAGTTGCCCGGTTGTCGCTACGCACGTGCTATCTCTCCGGGCAAGCGGTGGTGCAGCCTGTATCCACCACGATGAAACGACCCACGAGATTGGACGTGGCGCGCAAGGCGTTCGCAGCCAGCGTGCGAAAGACGACAAGGACATGGGTCCTCGTGCCCCCCATGCCGCGCGTGTCGTGAGCGACGCCACACCGGGTGCCTGCGCCCGCGCCCGAGAGTCACGGCGTAGCTGCGGCCGCGAAGGCATGCGAGTCAGGTGAAGTGTTTGATCGTCAAAGACCAGCGCCAGCAACGCTGGCAACGCGGCAACACCACGCGCCGGTTCGCGAAACTGGAAGAGTTGTCGCTGGCGCTGACGGTGCGCCGCGGTAAGACTCCCAATTGACGGCAATCATGCCAACGGGTGGACTGGCACTTGCACCGTTTTTTCTTAAAGTTTCGCGGAAATCAAACCGATGAACCGCCCAGCCAGTCGCCACATGCGCATGGCCGGATGCTTGGCACGACTGAACTCAACCTCGGTAACTCGCGCTGGATGCGGGCATCGAACCTCTTCCGGGCTTGGACGGGAGGTCGAAACCAGGTACGAGTAACGCGAGTGCTTGTTTCAGTTCACGCAAATTGTAAGGTTTGGACAAGCGCATGGCGTCGACATACGGTGCCGGAATGTCCTCCGAAAACGCTCCGGTCGCCACGAGAAACGGGATGCCACGCCCGCGCAGTCGATCGAGTACGGGCAAGGCGATCTGACCTTTCAGATCCAGGTCGACGATGGCGAAATCACAGCGGCTTTCGGTCGCAAGGTGCACGCCATCGGCGACATTCGAGGCGCTACCCAGAACCTTGCAGCCAAGGCTGGCCAACGCATCGACCAGGACCTGCGCCAGCAAGAAATCGTCTTCAATCACGATGGCACGCAGCGAATCTTTCATCACGATGCCTCCTTTGAAATAGGTCGATCGTCTCGCCCCTGGTATCTCAAGCCTGAATGGAAAGCGTACGCGGAACGCGCGGCCAAGGCCAGCGTGGAGAGGGACTTGCTGACCCGGCGCGACGAAAGCGCCCCCAGTCCGATGTCGCCCTTCACCGCGTCGCCACACCCGACTTGGCAAAACGGCCACTCATCCCAGGAGAAGCCCATGCTGCAGCTCAATCCACCGCTCCCGCTCAATACCCCCAAAGGCGAAGGATTTGCCCACCTCGTCATTGATTACGGGCCGGAATCCGACCTGTACTGGACCGTCCTGATCACCGAGACAGGGGAAATCTGGACCTACGCCAACCAATACGTGCGCGCCTCCAAGAACATCACCCTGGGCCGCAGCCAGCCAACCGCCCCGCCGCGAGACACGCAGGACAAACGGCCGGATTCGGCGGTTTCGGCGATGGATCGCGTACTGGCAGGGTGAAATGCCGCGGCCGAGCGGCACTTGCTTGACGCCGTTGTCCGCACGAGCACGTTTAACAGCGGCAGGTTTGACCGAACGGGCGTCACCGGTGCTGCACTGCCCCGAACTCAATGGATTCCCGCTGTCGCGGGAATGACGGCGCTCAAGGTGGTTTCGCCTGGCCGGACTGCTTGTCTACGGACACGCCAAGGGCTGCGAGTTGAAGATGTGATCGCTCGCGACACGCCGGCGGTCACGGCACGGGTTCCGCGCCCTTTCGCAATCCCATACGGCCAATGGTCTCAAGCAACTGGCCGATGTAGAACGGCTTCTCCACCAGGTGACAGTCGGCATACGCGTCCGGCAATTGATCCCGGCCGTAACCGGACAATACGCACATCGGGATCCCGCGCTCGCGCAGCACCGGCAGCAACGGCTCGGTGGTGGAATCGGCCAGCCGATAGTCCAGCAGGGCAAGGTCCGGATGCTCGGTCTCCAGGATCCTGCGGGCGGCATCGACGGTGGAAACCGGCCCGACCACCCGGTGCCCGTGGCCTTCCAGACTGATTTCCAGGGAGGTGGCGATCAGCAGTTCGTCCTCGACCACGAGGATGCGCAGACCGGCGCGGGGGCTGTCGTTCATGACGTCGTCTCCTGGCTACTCTCTGTTGACAATCGGGGAATGTGAAACTTGACGGCGAGGCCTTCCGGCGCGAAATCCAAGTCGCTGGTGCCATCCAGTTCATAGGCAAGCTGGCGATCGATGAGCAAAGTGCCAAACCCACGCCGGGTCGGCGGCGCGACGGGTGGCCCACCGCTCTCGATCCAGGCCAGATCCACCTCGCCGTTGTGCGGATCACAGGCCCAGGTGACTTCCACCCGCCCGGTCTCGTTGGACAAGGCACCGTATTTCACCGCATTGGTGGTCAGCTCGTGCAAGACCATGGACAGGCCCAACGCCTCGCGCGGATTGAGCCCGACCTCGGGCCCGGACAATGCAAAGCGCGCGGACCCCGATGCCACGCTCAATTCGTCATTCAGCAAATCGCGCAAGGCCATTCGTGACCAGCCCGACTCGGTCAGCAACTTGTAGGTACGCGCCATCGCATGCAACCGGCTCAGGAACGGATCGAGGATGGCCTCGTCCACCACCGGGCCCAAGGTCTGCATGGTTACCGCGTTGACCACCGCGAGCATGTTGCGCACGCGGTGGTTGAGTTCCCCGATCATGACCGTCTGCCGCGCATCCGCCTGTGCCATCGCCGTCACGTCGACGAAGGTCATCACCACGCCGCCGGTCTCCTCGCTGGCCCCCTTGTACGGCAGCAAGCCCATCAGGTAATGCTTTGTCCCATCCTTGCGGGCAACTGGACGCTGCACCGATTGGCGCTGGACCTGGGCCTCGCGCAAGCGTTCTTCCAGGTTCAGATCGGCCAGCTGGTGGTTCAAGTCGGTGATCAGCCGTCCGCAATCGCCGGGAATCAGGGTGAAGATCTCGGTCGCCGCCTGGGTGAAGCGGCGTATCGCCAGGCCCGATCCAGGAAAATGGTGGCAATGCCGGTACTTTCCAGCGACCCGCGCAGGTCGGCGTTGGATTGATCCAGCGCCTCGACGTTGTCGGCCAGTTCGTGGTTGACCGTCTGCAACTCGTCGTTCACCGATTGCAGCTCCTCCTTCGAGGTTTCCAGTTCCTCGTTGGAGGACTGCAGTTCCTCGTTGACCGACATCAGTTCTTCGTTGGCGACGCGCAGTTCCTCGATCGCAGTTTCGAATTCCTCGTAGGTCGACTGCAACTGGTCGCGGGATTCGCGCAGATCGCGCTCCATCTGCTCCATTGTCCGCGCGACGGCTTCATCGGGATTGATGTTGCGTTCGGGTGCCGGACCCTGGTCATTGAACAGGACCAGATAAAGCGGACTGTCGCCGTCGTCGAATGGCTCAACGCTCAGCTGCAGCCGCCGCGGGCCACCGTCCTGGGCCAGCTCCACGTAAGGCAGCACCACGCGTTCCTGGCTGGTCACCGCATCATGCAGGGCCCGGCGCAAGCCCAGGCGCAGCTCCTTGCGCGCATTGTTGAGCAGGTGGCGGCTGGGAGCGCCAGACGGAAACTCCAGGTAACCACCGGTGCGACCGGAATAGAACAGAGCATCACCCTGCGCATTGACCAGGACATAAGGCGGCGTATGCGCTTCCAGGATGCGGGTCTCAATCTGCCGTCGCATCGCCGCGCTGGACATCTGTCCGCCAGTTGCCGCGAACGGCTCGGTCAGCTTGCGCGCACTGCTGGAGAGCTTGGGCAGCGCCGCACTGCCCGGTGCCACCGGCAGTTTGCTGAAAATACGCTGCGCCTTGCTCACCGGCGCGAACAGACCGCTGTGGCGGGTCACTCCCTCGGCCACGCCGACGAAAAGAAACCCTTCCGGCCGCAACGCGTAATGCAGGATCGGTAGAATCCGGCTCTGGAATTCCGGCCCCAGATAGATCAGCAAATTGCGGCAGGAGACGAGATCGATGCGCGAAAACGGCGGATCACGCAGCGCGTTGTGCGGCGAAAACGTGCAGACTTCGCGCAGCCGCTTCTGCACCGACCAGCTGTCGCGGTCTTCGATGAAGAAAGTGTCGCGACGATGTCCCGACACGGATTCCAGCAGCACGGACGGATAGCGACCACGGCGCGCGATGGCGAGCGCACGCTCGTCGATGTCGGTGGCAAAGATCCGGATGGCGGGGGTGTTCCCGACCACAGTCTCGGCATGCTCCAGCAACAGCATGCCCAGCGAATAAGCTTCCTCGCCGGTGGCACACCCCGGCACCCACACGCGTATTTCGTCGCCGGCGAACTTGCCCTTGAACAGCTCGGGGATCACGAAGCGTTCGATCGCTTCGAACGCCTCGCTGTCGCGAAAGAAGCTGGTGACGCTGATCAACAGATCGCGGAACAGCAGGTTTGCTTCAGACGGTGTCTTCCTCAGATGATCGACATAGGCTTCCATGTGCGCCAGCTCCAGCACGCTCATCCGCCGCCGCACCCGGCGCAGAAACGTGCTGGGTTTGTAGCCGCTGAAATCGTGATTGAGTTGCGCCTGCAAGATCTCGGCAATCTCCAGCCGTAAGCGGTCCGCGTGCTGGCTGTCGAACGCTTCCGCCGCCTGGTCGGTCTTGGTGATGTCGTGAATGGCCGAGACCAGGCGCGGTCCGATTTCCTCGACGGAAAGCTGCAGGTCGATGATGCCGGTGGCAATCGCGCTGCGCGGCATGCCATCAAACATCGGCACGCTGCCGTCGTCGCCCTGGGCGATGGTCAGGCCGCCGCGCTCCTTGATCGACTTCAGGCCGAGCGCGCCATCCGCACCGGTGCCCGACAGCACAATGCCGATCGCGTGATCACCATAATGCTGGGCCAGCGAGTTGAAAAAACGATCAATCACCGACGGCACCCGCTCGGCAATCATCGACTCCTTCAACTGCAGGCGGCCGTCGCCGACGGTCATGAACACGCCTGGTGGCATCACGTAGATATGTTCGGCCATGATACGCATGCCGTGCTCGGCCGTGGTGACCGGCATGCCGCTATGTCGCACGAGAATATCCGCCAGATGGCTGGCCCGATCCCGCGACAGATGCATCACCACCAGAAACGCGGCGCCCGTGCCACCACGCTCATGGTCGAAGAACAGACTCAGCGCCTCGACGCCGCCGGCGGAGGCGCCGATGCCGACTACCGCGGTGGGTTTTTTTTGACGGAGCGGCTGTCGGGACACGGGATTCCTTCTTGGCTGCGTGGCGCGCAATGCATTCGATCCGATGGCAGAGCAACGGCCGGCGTTCCACTTTGCGATTATTTCTACATCATTCGCCGAGAAGACCGCGAGAAATTCCGCGTAATCAGTTCGCGGGCTGCGGCAAAGAGTGACCTGGCTACGGCTGCCCGCGCTTTGGCTGGTCAATCGGGATCGTCCGCGAGAGGAATCTCAACGCGAGAGCTAGACAACGTTGCTTCGCAGGTGTGTTCGTCCAGCGTCCTCGAAAACGGTCCCGGTCAAACGACGCCCTCTCGCGAGTCGTCATGCTCATGGCGTGGATCCGCTGGAGGATTCGAAGCGCAGGTAACGAGTTGAGCCCTGCGCAATAACCGCATGAAGGCTGCGCAATTTCACCTGGAATTCACCGTGCACCCCTTTCTCTTTACACTCGGCGTTTCGGAGAGCACCCACGCCGGCTGCTTTGCGTCGGCGGTCTCCCGCTTCGACCACGCGCAGCACTCAAGCTGCCGCTTACACAATATCTTCACGGCCCCGATCAGATCGTAGCCCGACGTCGTGATCACCTTCCGCCCAACCAGGGGTCGACACCATGCAAGATTCGCCAATTTCAACCGATCGCGAATCGATGGCTCGCGCGATCACGGCCGAATGTGCGAATGCCAAACAGCGGACGGCGGAGAGCGAACTGGATAAGGTGCTGGCATGCGACGAAGTGAGCGTCGTCCTCCTGGGGCTCGATTTGCGGATCACGCGTATGGCCGCAGCGGTCAAGGGTCTGATGGGCACGGATTGGGCCAGCCCTCCGCAGACGCTGGTTGATTTGTCCGCCTGGATGGGATGTCCCGAGTTGGTGGACGACGCGCATCGTATGCTGGAAAGCGGAGAGGCGCTGACCCGCAACCTGCAGTTGCCCCGAAGCGAGACGCACCTGTCGCTGCGTTTCTATCCGGCCCGCTCGAACGCGGGCCCGCTTGACGGCCTGCTGTTGAGCATCAGCGACACGACCGAGCGCTGGAAGGCGAATTCAATCGCCACCCATCTGGCCGCGATCGTGAAGTACAGCGATGACGCCATCCTCAGCAAGGATCTGAACGGCATCATCACGAGCTGGAACCACGGGGCTGAACGACTGTTCGGATATACCTCCGAAGAGACGATCGGCAAATCGGTCACCCTGTTGATACCCGCAGGGATGCCTGATGAGGAACCCGGGATTCTTCAGCGCATCCGCCGCGGCGAGGCAATCGACCACTACCAGACGATGCGCGTGCGCAAGGACGGTAGTCTGGTGGACGTGTCGTTATGTGTTTCTCCCATTCTGGACACGGATGGATGCGTGATCGGCGCGTCCAAGATCGCCCGCGACGTGACCCTCGAAAAGCACGCGCAGCACCAGCGCGAGGTGTTGATCAACGAGCTGAATCACCGCGTCAAGAACACCCTGGCGACGGTGCAATCCATCGCCTCCCTGTCGCTGCGCTATGCCACCACGATGGAAGCATTCGGTGATTCCTTCGACGCCCGGCTGCTGGCGTTGTCCAAGACGCAGGACCTGCTGACCAGCGGAAACTGGATTCAGGCTCCGCTGCACGACCTGGTGTCGAACGAACTGGCGCCTTATCGCAACGACGCGAATGCGGTCAGCCTGGCCGGGTGCGACGTGCAGTTGAAGCCGCGCATGTTGATGGCACTCGGCATGCTGGTTCACGAGTTGACGACCAACGCGGTCAAATACGGCGCGTTGTCGATTCTTGGTGGAAATGTCGACGTATCGTGGCACACGAACCAGGTCGATTCAGCCAGCCGTCTGCACCTCTCCTGGATTGAACGTGGCGGGCCGCCGATTCAGTGCCCGCCAACGCGCAGGGGCATGGGTTCGCGATTGCTGGAGACCGTGGTGAGGGGTCTCGGCGGGACGTCCGACCTGCAATACGCGGCCACAGGAGTGCACTGTGTCATCGACGTGCCATGGTCGAATGAGGACGTCGACGAATGACTCCCGGGGTTGACGCCGCACCGCGCGTGCTGATTGTGGAAGACGAGATCATGGTCTCCATGATGTTGGAGGATCGTCTGGAGAACGCGGGGTATTGCGTGCTCGCCGCCACCAATCTTGGCGATGCACTGAAGCTCGCGCGCGAGGAGCTGATCGATGTCGCGGTGCTGGACGTCAATCTCGGCGGCCAGTGCAGCTTTCCCGTCGCCGATGCGCTGCGCAAACGGGGGATTGCGTTCACCTTCGCCTCTGGCTATGGGGTTGAAGGTCTGCCACCGGAGTATCGCGATGAGGCGGTGCTGCAGAAACCGTATGACACCCGGGCGCTACTGGGTCTGTTGGCCTCCCTGCAAGCTTGAACGCACTTCCAGGAACAGCCCACCACACTGACGGCATGCCGGATACGTCATTTGTCGCGTCGCCCGGTCCACCTGCGGTGATGCCCGTGGACTCGTGATTCTTCCCGCGGTCATGCTTGCGCGATGCGATGTCCAAGGTACTGGGACGTTCGGCTAAAAAAAAACCAAACCATTCGCGCCCGCTGCACGAACCTTTGACGCCACGGCGACGCGGTCTCGCCGATAGTCACCGTCACTCCCGATGCGGCGATCCCCGGCGCATCTCCTGCAAGGATTTGACCCCATGACCTCGACCCCTCGCTTTGCTCTCCGCATCCACGCTCAACGGCGACTCGGTGAAGGATCACCATGACGAATCCCTCGGCGATCTCAAGGACATCATGATCGACACGACCAACGGCAAGATTGCCTATGGCGTGCTGTCGTTCGGCGGTGTGCTCGGCATGGGCGAAAAGCTCTTCGCGGTGCCGTGGGAAGCGCTGAAAATCGATGGTGACAATGAGCAGTTGCTGCTCAATGTGGACAAGGATCAACTCAAGAACGCGCCTGGATTCGACAAGGAAAACTGGCCCAACTTTGCGGATCAGGCATTCACCGATCGGACGCGCTCCTACTACATTCGCTGAGCACCCTACCGGATCTCTCCGACAGAAAGCCACCTTGCGGTGGCTTTCTGTCGCCCTGCGTTCGCTGGCCTGAATGGCGGACCCGGGGAAGGTCGGCTCGATCCAGCGACTTTGTTGCCGTGCTGCGAGTTGCCTCGCCGGAAAAGCGTCCCTTCGCGAGTGAACCCACGCACCGCCCACTATTTTTATGTACGGACGCGATCTGCGCCACGCGCGGTCGCTACATCACGCTGCTTCGACAATGAAGCATGCATGTTGCCGTCGTCAGAGGCACCGACTCACCCAATGCAGAGAGAGGAAAGTCATGGGCATCAACGATCGCAAATCCAGCAGCAACGCCGACAACCAGAAGGGCGGCATCGGCTATGTCCTGATGTGGTTTCTGGGCGTTCCTATTCCAGTTCTGATCATCATCGCGTTACTCCGCGGCTGCGCATAGGCCGTCGCTGCGTTGCCCGCCCAAGTATCAACTTTTCGAGGATATGAGCATGCCCATTACCACCGCTGTGATCACCCCAGCAGAAGTTTTCGACGTCCCTCCCTTGAGTTTCAAATCAATCTTCGCCGGCTGGTTCATCGCCACCGGTATTGCCGCCCTGCTCTATCTTGCCGGTCTTGCGCTGGGCTTCTCCAGCTTCAACGCGTGGGATGCCGCCGGGAGCGCCAAGGGGATTGGCATCGGTACGGCCATCTGGATGGTTCTCACCTGGGTCACCGCATTGTTCCTGGGCGGCATGTTCGCCAGCTGGTTCGACGGGCGCAACGATGACACTATCGGCGCCGTGCACGGCCTGACTGTGTGGGGTATGTCGATGGTGGCTACGGCGATCTGGGTCGCGTTCGGGTTGTCCCAGGCGGTAACCACGAACGGCGCCATCGCAAGCATGCATCCTGCGCAAGGCCGAACTGGGACGACTGCGTCGACGCCAGCCGCTCCAGCGGCCGTGATGGTGCTGAACGCCCATGTCGCGCGGTTGATTTCCACCGATGGCAGGAACGACCGCCGCTTGTCCGCTCCGGTCACCGCCGCCCTGATCGCCGGCCATGAAGACACCGCCAGTGCGTTGCTGGCGGCGGAGAGCGGCACATCTCAGGCAGATGCAGCCGCGTCGCTGGCGCGAATTGCGCCCGAGATCCAGGCCGCGACGCGCGAGGCGAAAGCGACCGCCGACGCCGCCGCACATTACGCGGCCATGACCCTGTGGATCGCTTTCATCAGCGCGTTTCTCGCCCTCATCGCCGCGGCATTGGGCGGCTGGCTGGGTGCGGGTCAGGTCCATCGCGTATTTCACCTGCGCCGCTATCCCGGTCGGCCGGTCGTGTAGTAGCACGAACTTTGAGCACGAGCGCCAGCATGGCGCTCGTGCTCTCTCATTTTGCGGAACCGGCGACGTCGCACATCCGAACGGGTCGGGCGACTGACCGAAGCTAAGGTCACCATCAAAAGATGCGTGCTTTCGCGCCGGTGGCGACCGGCGGCTGCTGGCCCATGCCGGTAACGAACTCGCTGGTGACAAGCCGGCGGCGTGAAGTGCCCCGCCCTACAGTTCGCCACGGCTGGCCAGCGCCGCCATACGGTCGGCGGTGCGGCAGGCAATCGCCTGGATGGTCAGCGACGGGTTGACGCCGCCCACGGTGGGAAACACCGAACCGTCGCAGATCCACAGGTTGGCAATGTCCCAGCTGCGGCAATCGGCGTCGACCACGCTGGTCGTCGGATCATCGCCCATGCGCGCGGTACCGTTGAGGTGGCAGGTATCGTCTTCCTGGCGCCAGATTTCCTTGCCGCCTGCCGCGTCCAACGCCTGTTCCATGAAGTTGAGCGAATGGGCGATCAGCTTCTTGTCGTTGTCGCAGAATGAATAAGTGATGCGCGCAATCGGCAGGCCGTACTGGTCCTTCTCATCGGCCAGGGTCACGCGATTGCGCTCCTGCGGCAGCGTTTCACCGACGATCTTCAAGCCCGCCTGATGATTGTATTTCTGCATTTCGCGGGATAGTTCGGCGCCCCACAGGCCGCGCCCGTTCAAGGTCGAGGCCCAGCCAATCGGCAGTGGTCCCTGGCTCATGTAGGCATAGCCGCCGAAAAAATCCTTGCCCTTGTCTTCGTAATTCCAGTGCTCGCTGATCGACAGCGAGGGTGGGCCCTTGTAGCCGCGGATTTCCTCGTCCATCACGCCCCACACCGCCTGATTGGATTGCACCATCAGGTTCTTGCCGACCAGGCCGGAGCGGTTGGCCAGGCCATCGGGAAAGCGCTTGTTGGCCGAGTTCAGCAGCAGTCGCGGCGTCTCGATCGCGTAGCCGGCCACCACCACGTTGCGGGCGCGCTGGAAGCGCCAGTCGCCGTCGCGAAAATACTCCACGCCGACGGCGCGACCGGCATCATTCGT
Source organism: Rhodanobacter sp. (assembly GCA_039935315.1). GTDB lineage: Bacteria > Pseudomonadota > Gammaproteobacteria > Xanthomonadales > Rhodanobacteraceae > Rhodanobacter. The sequence continues at coordinate 18,763 of JBDTKM010000054.1, forward strand.
TTCGATGCGCCCCGCCATAGCCAAGTCGCGGATCTCGGCACCGGCCTTGAGCGCACGTGGTATCCACGTCACCAACGCGCTTTGCTTCGCATTGGTGGCGCAACCGGCCACGCAAAAGCCACGATAGATGCACGGCGGGGATTTGCCGTGCGGCGCCGAAACGGTGGCCAGCGGCGTCGGCGACCACGCCGTACCCATCGCCTCGGCACCGCGCGCCAGCACCAGCGCGGCGGCATTGAGTTCATGCGAGCGATACGGATAACGCTTGCGCGGCGGCCCCCACGGATAGTTGACCGGCCCGGCAATGCTCAAGGCCTGCTCCACTTCGTCGTAGTAATGCCACATCTCGCGCCAGTCGACCGGCCAATCGGCGCCGTAGCCGAGCACACTGCGGCACTTGAACCATTCCGGCCGGAAGCGCAGCGACACCATCGCAAAATGCACCGTGCTGCCACCCACCGCCTTGCCACAATTGTTGCCGCCCATTCTCAGCGGATTGTCGCCATCGCAGATGCGTTCGTCATTCCAGTACAGCTTCTGCTGGTGCGCCTCGTCGGAAGCAAACTCCTCCAGCGGTCGCCACCACGCGCCAGCGTCCAGCGCCACCACGCTGAAGCCCTGCTCGGCGAGTCGACACGCCAGCGTGGCGCCGCCGGCGCCCGTGCCCACAATCAGGAAATCGACCTCTTGGTCGAGCGGGTATTCGCGCATGGGCACCCAGCCGCCCTTGCGGAACACGTCCGGAGCATGGCCATCGACTCCACGCGGCGGGATGCGAGTAATACGCGCCGTACAGGTCATGCAGTACCCGCTCGCTGAAGAACAAGCCGGGCGGGATACCGTGCCACTCGCCGGCATGCAGGTC
>JBDTKM010000055.1:0-10880 GCA_039935315.1 Rhodanobacter sp.
TTCTTCCCTCTGGATTGCCAAGACCGGCCTCGATGCGCAGCAGACGCGCATGGACGTCATCTCCAACAACCTGGCCAATGCCAACACCACCGGCTTCAAGAGTTCGCGCGCCTCGTTCCAGGACCTGATTTACCAGAACAAGGGCCAGCCCGGCGGGCAGACCACCGAGCAGACGATGTCGCCGTCGGGGCTGATGCTGGGTACCGGCGTGCGCGTGGTCGGCACCGAGAAGCTGTTCACCCAGGGCAACATCTCGCAGACCGGCAATTCGATGGACGTGGCGATCCAGGGCAGCGGATTCCTGCAGGTCAGCATGCCTGACGGCACGGTCGCCTACACCCGCGACGGCGCGCTGCAAACTGACGCCAACGGCCAGCTGGTGACCTCCAATGGCTACAGCATCTCGCCGCCGGTGACCCTGCCCAGCAACGTGCAGAGCATCACGATCGGCAGCGACGGCACCGTATCGGCGACCACCAACGGTTCGGCCACGGCGACCCAGATCGGCGCTTTGCAACTGGCCAACTTCATCAACCCGGCCGGGCTGCAGCCGCAGGGCGACAACCTCTATGTCGAGACCGCTTCCAGTGGCTCGCCACAGACCGGCCAACCCGGCCTCAACGGCATGGGCACGCTGCTGCAGGGATCGCTGGAAAGTTCCAACGTCAACGTGGTCGAGGAAATGGTCAACATGATCGAGACCCAGCGTACCTACGAGATGAACTCCAAGGCGGTCAGCAGCACCGACCAGATGCTGCAAGACCTGACCGACAAGATGTGAGGCAAGGTGATGACTGCAATTCATTGTGTTTTGCGCGGGGCAGCAGCCATCGGCGTCCTGCTGCTGGCCGGCTGCGTCATGCCGACGCGGGCTCCCGATGACGCGCAGTGGGCGCCCACCGCACCGGTCGCGTCTGCCGCCGAGCCATCTGCCAACGGCTCGATCTACCACGATGCGCAGAACCTGGAGTTGTTCACCGATCCACGCGCTCATCGCGTCGGCGACATCCTCACGGTCGTGCTGCAGGAAAGTACCCAGGCCAGCAAGAAAGCGACCACCAGCACCAGCAAGGACGACAGCGTGGCGATGGATGCGCCCACCATCCTGGGTCAGGCGGTGACCCTGCGCGGCAAGCCTGCGAGCACCTCGCTCGGCGGCAAGAACTCCTTCGATGGGGCCGGCTCCAGTACCCAGAGCAACCAGCTCTCCGGCCAGATCACGGTCACCGTAGCGCAGCGTCTGAGCAACGGCAACCTGCTGGTGCGTGGCGAGAAATGGCTGACCATCAACCAGGGTCAGGAGCTGGTGCGGATCTCCGGAATCGTGCGTCCGCAGGACATCGCACCGGACAACACGATCCTCTCCGCGCGGGTCGCGAACGCGCGCATTTCCTATACCGGTCGCGGGTCCCTGGCCGATGCGAACACGCAGGGCTGGCTGGCACGCTTCTTCAATTCCAAGTGGATGCCGTTCTGATGCACAAGCTCCCTCATGACTCCGCTGCAGGAGCCCGCTTGCGGGCAATGCTTCCGCGCCGGATATCAAAAGCAAAGACATCGCCCGCCAGCAGACTCCTGCGCAGCGCTGCGCTCGGGTGGGCCTTGTTACTGTGCGTGGGCGTGCTGTTGTTGACCCCGCTGGTGGCCCAGGCCGACCGGATCGGTGACCTGACCCAGGTGGGCGGCGTGCGCAGCAACCAGTTGATCGGCTACGGCCTGGTGGTCGGTCTGGACGGCAGCGGCGACCAGACCACGCAGGCTCCGTTCACCACGCAGAGCCTGGAAAACATGCTGCAGCAGTTCGGCATCACGGTGCCACCCGGCACGCCGCCACAGTTGAAAAATGCCGCCGCGGTCATGATCACGGCAAACCTGCCGCCCTTTGCCAAGCCGGGTCAGAACATTGATGTCACGGTGGCCTCGATTGGCAACTCCAAGAGCCTGCGTGGCGGGCAACTGCTGATGTCGCCGCTGCGCGGCGCCGACGGCAACGTCTATGCGATCGCCCAGGGCAGCGTGGTGATCGGCGGCGCCAGTGCGCAGGGCAAGAGCGGCTCCAGCGTGCAGATCAATATCACCTCGAGCGGGCGGATTCCGGATGGCGCCTCGGTCGAGCGCAGCGTGGCTTCCTCGTTCGACAAGGGCAGCACCATGATGCTGAATTTGAATACGCCTGACTTCACCACCGCTGGCCGGATCGCCGCAGCGGTCAATCAGGTCTATGGTGCCGGCACGGCGGAAGCGGTCGACGGTGGCTCGGTATCGGTGCGCGCCCCGCTCGATCCGTCGCAGCGGGTGACGTGGCTTGGCGCGATCCAGGGCCTGGACGTGAACCCGGGCGCGCCGCCGGCACGGGTGGTGGTCAATTCGCGCACCGGCACGGTAGTGATCGGTTCGGATGTGCGGGTCAGCGCCGCGGCCGTTGCCCACGGTGCCATCCAGGTGACGATTTCCGAACAGCCCCTGGTCAGCCAGCCGGCCCCATTCAGCAACGGTCAGACCGCGATCGTGCCCAGCAGCAACGTGCAGATCAGCGAGGATGGCGCGCACATGTTCAAGTTTGGCCCGGGCGTCAGCCTGGACACGATCGTGCGCGCGGTGAACCAGGTCGGTGCCTCGCCGAGCGACCTGATCTCGATTCTGCAGGCGCTCAAGCAGGCAGGTGCCTTGCATGCGCAGCTGGTGGTGATCTGATGAGCGCGCCGGTCGGTGCGGCCGCTGCCCCGAGCATCAACACCTGGACCGACCTGTCCGGGTTCCGTGCCCTGCGCGAGCAGGCGAAGACCGACAGCAAGGCGGCGCTGCCGATTGTCGCCAAGCAGTTCGAGTCGATCTTCACCCAGATGATGTTGAAGTCGATGCGCGACGCCAATGCCAGCATGGGCTCGGGCATGGGTGACAGCCAGGCGGGGGACAGCTATCGCGATCTTTTCGATCAACAGTTGTCAGTGACTCTTGCCAACGGCGGCAACGGCATCGGTATCGCCAAGATGCTGGTGCGCCAACTTGGCGGCAAGGACGCACAGTCCAACGCCGCCGCAACCCCGGACCAGGGGCTGCCGCTCAGTACGACCGGGGTGATCAACTCCAACGTCCGCGCCCTGCTGCAATTGGGCGCCGACCGCCCGGCGGATGAGGGCAGTGCGGCATCGATCGACGGTCTGGACACGCCCTCCACCGCCGCTGCCGGATCGTCATGGCAAGGCACGCTTGAGCGCATGTTGAGCGGTGCGATGGGCGTGGCGGGCTCGGCTGCCAAGATGTTGCCGGGCGGCGATCCGGTGAGCTTCGTGCGCGCGCTGGCGCCGCAAGCCGCGGTCGCGGCGAAGAAACTCGGCGTGTCGGTGCGTGCGCTGCTGGCGCAGGCTGCGCTGGAAACCGGCTGGGGCAAGCATCTGCCCAGTCATGGCGACGGCAGCAGCAGCAACAACCTGTTCGGGATCAAGGCAGGCAGCAGCTGGGAGGGTGGACGAGTCAACGTGCCGACGGTCGAATTCGAGGATGGCGTGGCGGTCAGGCGGCAGGCGCAGTTCCGTGCGTATGCCTCGCCAGCCGACTCGTTCGCGAACTATGCCCAGTTGCTGCACGACAACCCGCGCTACAGCGGCGCACTCGGCAAAGGTGACGACGTGCTCGGTTTCGCCCGAGGTCTGGTCAATGGCGGCTATGCCACCGACCCGGACTATGCGGCCAAGGTGGCGGCGCTGGCCAACAGCCCTGCCATGCGTCAGGCGCTTGCCGCACTCAAGAATGTCGTCAATTTGCCGACATCCCACGAGTAAGGTACTCAGGAACTCCCCATGACCAACATGCTCAATACCGGGGTCTCCGGGCTCAACGCCGCCCAGGTTGCGCTCAATACCGTCGGCAACAACATCACCAACACCAACACACCGGGCTACAGCCGCCAGGTGGTGCTGCAGAGTGAGCAGATCGCGCCATCCAATGGCCGCTACACGATCGGCAGCGGTGTGAATGTAGTGTCCGTGCAGCGTGAGTACAGCGCCTACCTGTCGCAGGCGGCGTGGAACAGCAACGCGGGCCTGCAAGGCGCAACGACTTACAACAACCTGGCCACCACCCTGAACAGCTCGCTCGCTGCCAGCGGCAACCTGCAGGGAGCGTTGGACGGTTTCTACGCCGCCTCCAGTGCCGTGGCCAATGCGCCCGCCAGCGCGTCCAACCGAACCGCGTTGCTGGGCAGCGCCGGTGCGCTGGTGTCCGTATTCAACACGTTCGCCCAGCAGCTGAGCGCCCAGCAGGGTCAGCTCAACAGTCAGATCAACGGCACCGTCAGCAGCATCAACTCGGCCATCAACAACCTGGCCGGCGTCAATCAGCAGATCAGGCAGACCACCGGCGGTGCCCAGTCCAACGCGTTGCTCGACCAGCGCGACGCCCTGGCCAATACGCTGTCCGGTTATCTCGGCGTCAATGCCGTAACCGAAAGCGACGGCACCATGAGCGTGTATGCGTCCAACGGGCAGGCGCTGGTGAGCGGCAATCATGGCTACCCGTTGACCGTCGGTGGCGACCCCTACGACGCGACCCGCAGCGACGTATTCGACAGTTCAGGCAACAACATCAGCGGCCGCGTGAGCGGAGGCACCCTGGGCGCGCTCCTGGGCTACCGCTCGCAGGTGCTCGACGTGACCCAGAATCAGCTGGGCCAGGCCGCAGTGGCGCTGGCCACCAGTGTCAACACGCAGCAGGCGAAGGGGCTGGACCTCAATGGCCAGCAGGGTGCGCCGATCTTCGGCGTGCCGGCGCCGACCGTGCTGCCGGCCACCGGCAACCAGGGCAACGCCAGCGTCAATGTCGGTATCAGCGACGTGTCCCAACTGACCGCAGGCGACTACAAGCTCAGCTTTGACGGCAGCCAATGGAAACTGCAGACCAACGCCGGCCAGAACGTGGCGCTGACTACCCAGGCGAATGGCACGCTGACGGCCGACGGCCTCAGCTTCAGCGTTTCCGGCACAGCGCAGGCCGGCGACAGTTACCAGATCCAACCCACCCGCAATGCCGCAGCAGGTCTGTCCGTGAGCCTCAGCAACGCTTCCGGCATCGCCGCCGCCGCCGCATTGAAGGTCAGCGCCAGCGCGGGTAACAGCGGCACTGCCCGTGCCGCGGCGGCAAGCGTGCTCGATCCCACCAACCCCGCGCTGCTGGGGGCGGCGACAGTCAGCTTTACCAGTCCAGGCGCTTACCAGATCACCGATGCCGGCGGCACCGTGCTGGCCAGTGGTGCGTACACGGCCGGCCAGCCGATCGCTGCCAACGGCTGGAGCGTGACCGTGTCCGGCACGCCGGCCGCAGGCGACAGTTTCAGCGTGGCGGCCAACAACAATGGCCTCAACGACAACAGCAACGCGCTGGCTTTGGCCGGTCTGGCCGATGCCGGCGTGCTGCAGGGCGGCCACACGTCGGTGATCAATGCCTATGCCAGCCTGACCACCCAGATTGGCAACGTCGGCAGTCAGGCACGCTCCAACCTGACCACCCAGACCAGTCTCAATGCCCAGGCGGTGTCGGCCCAGCAGAGCGTGTCCGGCGTCAATCTCGATCAGGAAGCGGCGGATATGGTGCGCTTTCAGCAGGCCTACCAGGCGTCGGCACAGGTCATCTCCGCGTCGCAGACGATCTTCGCCAGCCTGCTTTCGGCCGTACAGACTGCCTGATCGCACTCGCGCCACTTCATCTCACAGGTCATCAGCCATGCGTCTTTCCACCAGCTGGATGTATCAACAGTCGACCAACACCATGCTGAACCAGCAGAGTGCGCTGGCGGTCACCCAGAATCAGGTCAGCACGGGCCAGCGCATCAATGTGGCCTCGGATGATCCGGGCGGTGCCGGGCAGTTGGTCAGCCTTGACCACATCCTGGCCGCGAACACGCAGTATTCGAGCAATATCAACAGCGCCAATACGCGCTTGGCCAGCGAGCAGAGCACGCTCAGTTCAGTCAGAAACTTGTACGACAGCGTCCGCTCGATCGCCATCCAGGGCATCAACGGCACCTTGTCCAGCAGTGACCGTGCCGGCATGGCCACCCAGTTGGGCCAGCTGCGCGATCAGCTGGTGCAACTGGCCAACACGCCCGATTCCAACGGCAACGCCCTGTTCGCCGGCACCAGCACCACTACCGCGCCGTTTGTGACGGACGCGTCCGGCGCTGTCAGTTACAGCGGCAATGACGCGACCTTGATGGCGGCGGCCGGCGCGGGTCTGCGCATTCCCACCAGTGATGCGGGCAGCGCCGTGTTCATGGCCATCCCGGCCGGCAACGGCACGTTCACCGCCAGCGCGGCGGCCGGCAACACCGGCAGCCTGCTGGTCGGTGCCAACAGCGTCACCGATCCGGCGGCGTGGAACACGGGCAATGCGGGATCCGGTGGCGGTTACACCATCAGTTTTGCTGCGGGTGGCCAGTGGACGGCGGCCGACGCCCACGGCAATCCGGTGCTCGGTACCGGCGGTGTCGCGGTTGGGGGCACTTATCAGGACGGCGGCAGCATCAGCTTCAACGGCATGTCGATCAGTCTCAGCGGCGCGCCCGTCGCAGGTGACCAGGTCAGCGTGCAGGCCGGCGGCAGCCAGGACATTTTCAGCACCTTGAGCAACATGATCAGTGCGCTGCAAGGCAACGGCAGCCCGACCCAGTTGGCCAATACGCTCAGTCGGCAGATCGAATCGCTGGACCAGAGCGCGACCACGGTGACCAGTACCGAGGTAGCCATCGGCGGGCGTCTCAATACGCTCAGCCAGCAACAGGACACCTACCAGAGTCTCAGCGTCACCTATCAGGCGGCGCAGTCGGACATCAAGAATGTGGACCCCTATACGGCCATCAGCAACCTGTCGACGCAGTCGGCGGCCCTGCAGGCCTCGCAGCAGGTGTTTGCGCAGATGAAATCGATGACCCTGTTCAACTACATCAAGTGACTTGATGTCGCGCCATGGTCGCGGTTTGCGCCGGGTCCGCAGCGGCGCCCTGCGCAGAGATGGTGCACCAGAAGGGTACTGCGCCCGGCTGTGTGCGAGGGCGGGTGGCAGAAGTCAAGTGACAAACGCAAATAAGTCAGCAACAAGTACTCAAGTATTTGCCTGCCGTGCCGAAAATGTTTTTGAGGCGGATGGCACTCCCACGTTGGAGTCTTGCCGCCGGGCACCATTAAACCCAGACGATCCGGCTCTAAGATTTCCATCAGGAGAAACCCATGACTCTCAGTATCAACACCAACGTCAACTCGCTGGTCGCGCAGAACAATCTGTCCAAGTCACAGAGTGCCCTGGCGCAAGCCACCGAGCGCCTGTCCTCGGGCCTGAAGATCAACAGTGCCAGCGACAATGCGGCCGGCTACGCGATCTCGACCAACTTCACCACCCAGATCGGTGGCCTCGGCCAGGCCAGCTCCAATGCCAGCGACGCAATCAACCTGGCGCAGACCACGCAGTCGGCACTGAGCCAGGTCACCGCCAACCTGCAGGCGATCCGCGATCTGGCGGTGCAGTCGGCCAGCGGCAGCTACACCGATGCCGATCGCAGCTCAATCGACACGGAAGTGCAGCAGCGCCTGGCGGAAATCACCCGCATCGCGAACCAGACCGACTTCAACGGCCAGAAGGTGCTGGACGGCTCGCTCACGAACCTCAGCTTCCAGGTGGGCGCGAATGTGGGTCAAACGATCAGCGTCGACGTGCACCAGGGCGTCAAGACCAGCCAGATCGGCTCCATCGCTGAAGTGTCCAGCGGCAACATCAGTGCCGCCTTTACGGCCACCTCCAGCACAACGGGTGGCACCACCACCCATGGCGCAGCCAGTTCAACGGGTAGCGCCTTGTCGACAGCCTTCGGTGGGTCTGGCATTGTCCTGGCCGCCGGTGACCTGACGGTCGGCGGTCACGCTGTCGCCGCTGCCACCTATACCACCGGCGCCCAACTGGCCACGGCCATCAATACGGCTGCAGGCGCCGGCACGGCGACGTGGAACACCACGAGCAATGAGCTGGACTTCTCCAACTCGGCTGCCACCCCCTTGGCCATAACCGCCACCGGTGGCGCGGCGGCCGCTGGCTTGCCGGCCTCAGTCGCTGGAGCAACGACGGCCGGCGGTACCACCACCACCGTTCCTGCCACGATCAGTTCCGGCAGCATGACGATCAACGGCACCGCCGTGGACACCAGCGGCGTGACCACCTTGCAAGGGCTGTCCGACGCCATCAACGCAACCAATATTTCGGGCGTGAGCGCGGCAGTCAACGCCGCTGGCAATGGAATCAATTTCTATTCCAGCGATGCGACCAAAGGGCTGGATATTGTTGATGGCGGCACTGGCGTGGTCGCGGCGACCGCAAAGAATGTCAACACCAGTGCCACCTACGTGACAGGCACGACGGCAGCAGTCGGCGGCAACCTGGCCTCCGGCACCGTAGGTACGGTGGATGGAGCCAATGACCTGATCTCGCGCATCGACGTGGCGCTGAACACCGTGAGCACCTTGAACAGCACACTGGGCGCGGTGCAGAACCGCTTCGAGTCGACCATCGCCACCCTCGGCGCACAGCGGGACAACCTGTCCGCCTCGCAGAGCACGATCCGCGATGCCGACTTTGCCCAGGAGACCGCCAACCTGAGCAAGGCGAACATCCTGCAGCAGGCCGGTATTTCGGTGCTGGCCCAGGCCAACGCGCAGCCGCAGCAGGTGCTGAAGCTGTTGCAGTAACCGGCAGCATGATCCGTCGCGGCCGTGTCGGTCGCGACGGATCGACGGCCGGCTTCGATCGGTGGGGCGGATAGCACGATGCCGCCGACCCGCTGACCAGAGCCGCCGGCAAAGCCCTCGCCCGGGAGCGAGGTTTTTGCCGGCGACTCGCAGGTTCCTCGAGCCTTCGATGGAACTCGATTCCACCCAGCGAGGTTTGCCATGACCAGTATCAGTCCCACCACCAGCAGCAGCGTTAGCTCCTTGCTGAGCGCCCTGACCGGCACTTCCGACCCGTCCGCCAGTGCGCCGGCCAGTGCGCCCGCCAATTCCCCGGGGCAAGGTATCTTGAGCTCCTCCGGGATCGGCTCGGGCTTGAATGTGACCGCGATCGTGAATGCGCTGGTGACGGCCAAGCAGGCCGCGCCGCAGACCCAGATCACCAATGCCACCAACCAGGCCAAGACCACCTTCGGTGCGTTGAGCACGTTGAACAGCAGCCTGACCGCGCTGCAGTCGGCGGTGACGGCGTTGACCACGAGCAGCACCTACAACAGCTATACCGCGGCGCTGGCCGACACCACGATCGGTACGGTGACGACGCTAAGCGATGCGCAGCCGGGTAGTTATACGCTGGACGTGAGCCATCTGGCGACCGCCCAGCAGCGCACCAGCGGTGCCTATGCCAGTGTGGCGACAGTCGGCAGCGGCACCCTTAACATTGCCATCGGAGCCACCAGCGTCGCGGTCGCGGTGCCGGCCACCGCGTCACTGGCCGATATCGCCACCGCCATCAACGGCGCCGCCGGCAACCCCGGCGTGATCGCCACGGTGATCAACGGCACCGGCGGCTCGCAGCTGCTACTCAGTTCAAGCAAGACTGGCGTGGTCAATGGCTTCAGCATCACGGCGGCGGCCGGCAGCAGTGCGGGGCTGAGCAGTCTGGCCAGCGGCCTGGACACGGCCGGCAGCGCCGAGGCGCAGGATGCCGCACTGAGCTTGAACGGGATTGCGGTAAGCAGTGCCAGCAACGCGGTCAGTGGCGCCATCAATGGCGTCACGATCAGTCTGGCCACCACCGGCAGCACCACGCTGACCGTGCAGCAGGACACCAGCAGCGCGGTGTCGGCGGTGCAGGCTTTCGTCACCGCCTACAACACCTACGCCAGTTCGATCTCCGCGCTGTCCAGCTACGACAGCACCAGTCATTCTTCCGGTCCGCTGCTGGGTGACTCCACCCTCAACTCGGTGGTCAGCCAGGTTTCCAAGGCGTTGAGCCAGAGCGTGCCGGGCAACCGCATCGGCTCGCTGGTCAGCCTGGGCATCACCCGCCAGGCCGACGGCACGCTGGCGCTGGATTCGGGCAAGCTCACGAGTGCGCTGAGCGCCAACCCCGCCGCGGTGCAGGACCTGTTTGCCGGCAGCCACGGCTATGCGACGAACCTCAACGCGGTGCTCGCCACCTTCACCTCCAGCACCGGCATCATCGCCACCCGCCAGAAGAGTCTGACGACCAGCCTCACCCAGCTGTCCACCCAGCAGACCGCATTGACGGCGCGCATGGCGGTGTACCAACAGCTACTGCAGGCCCAGTACACGAGTCTGGACACCCTGATGTCCAGTCTCAACAACACCAGCAGTTTTCTGACCACCACCCTGGCCCAGATGAACAATCCATCCAAGAACTGATTTGCCCGGGAACCGACATGACCTACGGATACATGCGCAATGCCAGCGCGATTTACCAGCAGAACAGCGCGCACGGCCGGGTCGAAAATGCCGATGCGCACCAGCTGGTCGGGATGCTGCTTGACGGGGCCGTCGAGCGGATCATCCAGGCGCGCGGCCACATGACCCACGGCGACGTGCCGGCCAAGGGCAGTTGCATCGCCCGTGCGGTGGCCATCATCGGCGAGTTGCGTGCCAGCCTGGATCCGAAGATGGCGCCTGCGTTCAGTGCGCGGCTGGGCTCGCTCTACGAGTACGTGACGCGACGCCTGCTGGCCGGGCAACTGCATGACGAGCCAGCGGCGCTGGACGAGGCGATCAAACTGCTGGTACCCGTGCGTGATGGCTGGAAGGCGATTCGCAGCGAGTATCTGGCCGGCGCCAGCCGCTCGGCGAAAACCGCGTAATGGCCGCTGAGGCCAGCACTCCGCTGCAGCGCGTGTTGTC
>JBDTKM010000056.1:0-19643 GCA_039935315.1 Rhodanobacter sp.
GTCGTGCTCATCACGCTGCCCATCACATGCCAGGGCGCGATGATGCACAGCAGCCCGGCCGCGGCCAGCGCCAGCCCGGTCCAGTGGCGTGGCGTGGGCTTGTCGCCGAGGATCAGCCACGCCAGCAGCACCGCCCAGAACGGCATGGTGTAGGCGAGCAGGGCGACATGGCCGGCACCGCCATTGAGCAGGGCCCACTGCTCCAGCCCCTGGAACGCCGCGGTCTGACTCAACCCGATCAGGATCATCGGCAGCAGCGGCGGCGGGCGCAGCGATTGCCGAGCAAGCAGTAACGCCCCGAACAGCACGGCCGCACCGATCAGGTAGCGCAGTGCCGCGAAATCGAACGGTCCGGCGTACGCCAGCACCTGTTTCATCACGACCCAGCTGTAGGCCCACAGCACGATGGTGACGAGCAGGGCCAGCACAGGGCCGCGCCGGGTTGGCAAGGGAGACGACATGGGCGCGCCGAAAGGAGGGCGACAAGTGTAGCTGCGTCGGTAACGGTTTGTGGCAAGCCCCCTGCATAATGCTGTCATGAGCAAGAATGCCGTGCCAACCCGTTGTCGCTGGGCGACCGACAGCGACGCACTGATGTGTGCCTACCACGACACCGAGTGGGGCGTGCCGCTGCACGACGACCGCCGGTTGTTCGAGTTCCTTTGCCTCGAAGGCGCCCAGGCGGGTCTGTCCTGGCGCACGGTGCTGGCCAAGCGTGAGCACTATCGCAAGGTGTTCCACGAGTTCGAGATCGCCCGCGTTGCCCGCATGAGTGATCGTGAGCTGGAGCAGCTGCTGCTCGACCCGGGCATCATCCGCAACCGGTTGAAGGTCGTCTCCACGCGCGACAACGCGATCGTCGCGCTCAGCGTGATCGAGGAATTTGGCAGTCTGGACGCTTGTCTCTGGTCGTTCGTTGACGGCAAGACCATGCTCAACCGCTGGGATGAGCAGGCCGAGGTGCCGGCGAGCACCGGGTTGTCCGATCGCATGAGCAAGACGCTCAAGAAGCGCGGCTTCCGTTTCGTCGGCAGCACCATCTGCTACTCGTTGATGCAGGCGACCGGGATGGTCAACGATCATGTCAGCGGGTGCTTCCGCCACCAGACGTGCGCCAGCGCACCGCCGCGCGCCGCTGCTGCTCGCTGATGTCAATCCGGAAGACATTACCCATGGTTACTCCCGATCTGTTTGACCTCAGCGGCAAGATCGCCATCGTCACCGGCGCCAGTCGCGGTATCGGTGCCGAAATTGCCAAGCTGCTGGCCGCACATGGCGCGCACATCATCGTCTCAAGTCGCAAGCAGGCCGACTGCCAGTGCGTCGTTGACGCGATCGTCGCTGCCGGCGGCTCGGCTGAAGCGTTCGCCTGCCACATCGGCGAACTGGAGCAGATCACGGCTCTTTTCGCCCACGTCGAACAGACCCACGGACGTCTGGATGTGCTGGTCAACAACGCTGCCACCAATCCCTACTTCGGCCCGATCACCGAGACCGATCCGACCGTCTTCCAGAAGACCGTCGATGTGAACATCCGCGGCTACTTCTACATGTCCAGCCACGGCGCGAAATTGATGGCGGAACACGGCGGCGGTTCGATCGTGAACGTGGCTTCGGTGAACGGCGTGGTGCCTGGATTTGAGCAAGGCATCTACTCGATCACCAAGGCTGCCGTGATCTCGATGACCAAGGCGTTCGCGGTGGAATGTGCTGCATCAGGTGTGCGCTGCAACGCTCTGCTGCCCGGGCTTGTCGACACGAAGTTCGCCGCGGTGCTGGTCAACACGCCGGCGATCCTGAAGCAGGCGCTGGCCCACGTTCCGATGCGCCGGGTGGCGCAGCCCTCGGAGATAGCCGGTGCGGCGTTGTACCTGGCGTCGGCGGCGGCGTCCTACACCACGGGGTCGGCGATCAATATTGATGGAGGGTATCTGTCGGTGTGATCCCCGGTACGCATGGATAGCAAACACTGACCTGCAAGATTTTCGCTTTTCGCTGCTCCGAAGCCCCAATCCCCAATCCCCAATCCCCAATCCCTGACGTCAAAAACGAGTATCAAACCCTGGAGCCGCCCATGTCCCTGACCAACCGCCAGCTCCGTCTCAAATCCCGTCCCGAAGGTCTGGTGGCACGCGACAACTTCGACCTGATCGAAACGAACGTACCCGACCTGAAGGATGGCGAGGTGCTGGTACGCACCCTGTACCTGTCGATGGATCCCACCAACCGCGTATGGATGCGCGACATCCCGCAATACTTGCCGCCGGTGGCGATCGGTGAGGTGATGCGCGCACTTGGTCTGGGCCGCGTGGTGAAATCCCGCTCCTCGCAGTATGCAGAAGGTGATCTAGTGCAGGGCCTCAGCGGCTGGCAGGACTACTTCGTGCTGCACGAAGCTGCCAAAGGTTACCTGCGTCTCCCGCCCGACCCGGGTATCCGCTTGCCCGCCCTGCTCGGTGCCGCTGGCATGAGTGGCGTCACCGCCTATTACGGCATGACCGACATCGCGCCGGTACGCGCGGGCGAAACCCTGGTCGTTTCCGCTGCTGCCGGCTCGGTCGGCTCGGTGGCCGGGCAGATCGGCAAGATCTGCGGTGCCCGCGTGGTTGGGATTGCCGGTGGGGCGGACAAGTGCCGCTACCTGGTCGACGAACTGGGCTTTGATATCGGCGTCGACTACAAGGCCGATGATTTCCGGCAGCAACTCGAGGCCGCCACGCCCGACGGCGTGCAGGTCAACTTCGAAAACGTCGGTGGCGCAGTGATGCGTGCGGTGTTGTCGCGGATGGCGATCGGCGGGCGCGTGGCGCTTTGCGGGATGATCTCCGGCTACAACGCCGACGCACGGCCCAGCGATGATTTCAGCCCGTTCATCATGAAGCGGCTGAACATGCGGGGGTTCCTGGTGCTCGACTACACGAAGACGCGCGAGGCGGTGGGCGCGATCAGCAAATGGATTCGCGAAGGAAAGGTCAAGGCCGAAGAGACGGTGGCGGAAGGGTTGGAGAATGCGCCGATGGTGCTCAATCGGTTGTTCGATGGGAGCCACCGGGGGAAGTTGGTGTTGCGGGTAGCCGCGCAGGCTTGAAGCAGCCGTAACGCCTGAGTGGAGCAAGGGCTTTCGTGCGCTTGTCTGGTTTCCGCAAGGCTGCTGACGCAACGTCATATGACTGGTTTCCTCTGCCCTCTGCGACTCGATCTGTTGGCCGCTGAGAAGGAACGCCCGCGAGAGCCACCCCCGGAGCATGTGAGCAGGCAGCGCGACGGCAGCGGTGCGCGAGCCAGCACGTGTCCGCGCTGGCAATCGCAGTTTCCGCGGGTAGCGCCCGCTGCGGGAACAGCTTGTGATGTCACGCGTTGATTCATTGGCGCGACGAACACCGGGTGCTTGTTCCGGATCGCTGGCGCAGAGCTTATAGTCTGCGGTTGGGACAAGGAAAATAACCTGATGGGTCGTCAATGGTGTTCATGGAGGAAGCGCTTCGGCGCGCTTGTGCTGTGGGCTCTGGCGGGAGGGATCGCGTTCGCGCGACCCGTGCCGCCAAATCTGGTCGTCAATCCATCGACTGCACCCGTCCTGATGTCGGCGGCGGCAGCGCACATTTATGCGGCGACCCGAACGAGCCTGCTCCAGGTGCGCACGCTGGTCGACGCAGCCGGTCGGGCAATCTCGTACGGCTCCGGTTTCCTGGTGAGTGAAGATGGTCTGGCGATCACGAACTACCACGTGGTTTCGCAGTACGCGCTTGATCCGAAGACCTATCACCTTGAATTCGCTCGACCGGATGGGACTCATGGTGCATTGATCTTGATCGCCGTTGACGTCGCTGACGACTTGGCCGTGGTTCGACTGGAAGGTGCCCATCTACCACATCTGGACTTCGACCCTGCCGCCGCCAATCTGCAACTCGGCGAATCGGTCTACTCCATGGGCAATCCGTTGAACCGCGGCTTCACGATCGTCGATGGCAGTTACAGCGGATTTGTCGAGCGCAGCTACAACAGGCGCTTGCGGTTTACCGGCGCGCTCAACCCCGGCATGAGCGGCGGCCCCACAGTGAGTGACGGCGGTCAGGTTGTCGGCATCAATGAGGCCGTGGTGACGGATGGGCAGTTGACGAGCGTCTTGGTGCCGGCAAGCAAGGCCGTCGCGTTGCTGGCACGCGTACGCACGAGTGCGCCGTTGGCTTTCGCACAGATGCGCGGAGCGATCGA
This sequence comes from Rhodanobacter sp., assembly GCA_039935315.1. GTDB lineage: Bacteria > Pseudomonadota > Gammaproteobacteria > Xanthomonadales > Rhodanobacteraceae > Rhodanobacter. The sequence goes on from JBDTKM010000056.1 coordinate 4,216, forward strand.
TCATCAGATGCTTGCGTGGCAGAGCGGCTTCTACAAAGCGGTCGAGAGTCACGGCTTTCGCAGCGCCACGTTTGGGCCGTATGTGGCGCCGGAAAGCGCTGCGCCGTGGTTCGATTGCTGGGCGCAAACCAACATCGAACAGACGCCCAAACCACGCGCGCAGATGGACAGCTCAGTCTGTGAGTCGAAAAACTGGCTTCCTATAGCTGAAGATTTGCAAATCGGACGTGTCGAACTCACCCATATCTACTTGCGTAATGGTGACCTGAACGCGTTCCAGTTCGCCGCATTCGTTTCGCGCTACTACGATTCTGCTTCGCTGGCCTCATTGGGGGCGCTCAAGCGCATGACCCAACCCGAATGCCGCGAGGGTTTCGTCGCTCCCTCCGATGTGGCACGGGCGCCAGTCCTGCGCGTGATGTGGTGCGCGCGAGCCTACCGGGATTTTGCTGGTATTTATGACGTCATGCTGACCACGGTTACGCAGGACAAAGGCAGGGCGGCGCTGGTATCGCGCCTCACCCTGCAGGGCGTCAGTTATGACAATGCAATGGGCTTGTCCAAGCGTGTGATGGGAGCCATTGCATGGAAGAAGTGACGTGGGTCGAGGTGCTGTCGCGCAAGCGCGACGTGGTTTCACGGCAACGCGCGAGCGCGAGCACCGTGACGATCGGTCGTGCCTATGACAACGACATCGTATTCGATGACCCACACATGGCGGCGCATCATGCGCGGCTCGCGCGAGAAGATGGCGGCAGCTGGTTTGTCGAGGATCTCGGCAGCATCAACGGCATCCATGTCGATGGAGTACGGCACCAGCGCGTCGTGCTCGACGATGACACGATCCTGCAGGTTGGCCAAACCGCGATGCGTGTGCGCACCTCGGCCCATGTCGTTGCGGCTGAGATGCCGGTTGTGCGCGTGCGCTCACGTTGGCCAGCCGCGCTCATATCGCTTGCCTTGCTGTTCGCCCTCGTGGCGCTCCAAAGCTGGCTCGGGAAAACGGGTGAACCGAAACTGATCGACTATCTGGGGCCGCTGTTGCTTTGCGTAATCGTCGCAACGGTGTGGGCTTCGGCGTGGAGCGTGCTGTCGCGCATCTTCACCGGCAAGGCGCGCTACAGCCTGCATTTGTTGATTATTGGCTTGGGCCTGTTGCTTTTTACGCTGTATGCGCAGCTCAGCGAAATGGCGGCGTTTGCGTTGTCATGGACAGCCCTGGCAACCCACACTTACGTCGTTGGGTGGCTTGCATGCGCTGCGATCTGCTTTGCACATTTGCGCGCTCTTGACCGCGTGCAGTTGCCGCTCAAGGCGGTCGGCGTCATGCTGCTGGCCGTAGCGGGCATCACGATGCAAGGCCTGCTGCAGTCCGGGCACCGTGCAAGTTCAGGCCAGGCGGTGACTCTGCAACGCCTGGAGCCGCCGGCGTTGCGTATCGTACACGCGCAATCGGAGACGGCATTCTTCGCCAGTGCAGCGCGCCTCAGCAGCACGCTCGACGAAGCTCGTGCGCGAGCGCCAATGAGTGGCGCGGACGGCAACGGTGAATGAAACCCCCAGTCGCAGCGGGTTGTGTGCAGTGCCGTGGGTCGAATGTCTCGGGCTTCGGCCGGCTGAATCGGCCAGCCACAGCGGCCGGCCGCACACAGCATGCCAGCGTAAACACACTGGCCTCGTTGGATGCTGTTACTGCCCCAACACCGATGACTTGCCATCGGGGTAGACGGCCTTCAGCGCACGCTCGATCTCCGGGGTCAGGACGGAAATGGGATCCGGGGTGCCCCGGTCCGAGTTGTTGCTGGCGTAGCGATCTTTGCTGAGGAAACTCAGCACCTTCAGATAGCCGAACTTGGCAGGTTCGTAGACATCAATCTCGAAACGCATCGGTGACTCGAGGCTGGACTCGGCGGGGCCTGGTTGCCAAACCTGGCCAACGCGTATGAACGCGCCCGCAAGCGGCCCGCGTTTCATGAACTCCTGCTGGCCCGTTTGATTGGTGTCGGATTGAAACATCCGGATGAAGTACCCCGGGTTGTTCGGGAACGTCTTTTTCCGTGTTGATGGATTGTCAAAATTCCAGACGAAGGTGCAGCGTAGTTCTCCGTTGGTCCCACTGACGTATCTGGCCCGCACCACCAAGGAGGGCCGGGGTGGAGTGCCCGACGGGCCCGGCAGCATTTCAAGCTTTGCACTCTGGAACCGTTGGCACGGATACCGGGGCACTCCTTGCACGGAGCCGTTTTCGTACAGCTCGGAACAATGAGTGCCTGCTCCCGGGTGGTTGAGTTGCGGGCCAGTAAAGCACGCGCGCACGGGGCGCCCCACCAGGAAGTCATCTCCCCTTGGTTCGTAGATCGCCAGCTGCCAAGGGTGCGGCGCGTGAAAGAAAGCCTGCAGCGCCATCGTCTTGACGAGGCGATCCTCGGTCGGACTCGGAGGAGCGCATAGAGCCGCGGCAGCCACGCCCAGCAGGGCGAACGCGACCACGATCGACACTGTCTTCATGGCACCCGTCACTATAAGTCCGCAGCAGAAAGTGATTCTGCACCGCTTTTAGGGCGAAAGCATGGCTTGGCCAGCTGCGCCAGGGCAATGATCGTGTCAATTCTGGGGCCGCCCGGAGCGTTACCGCGCGAGTCCCTCACACGGCGCCGTCGCCGTGGCAAAGTGGCAGCAGACGGGTATCGGCTAGTTGCCGGCCGCGGGCTTCGAAGTATCTGTCGCGTGTCGCTTCCTGCTGCAGTGGGTGGCTTCCAGTTCTCGCGGCCGCAAAGCGGTCGCGAAATTTCCCGAAGAGCCTGAGCCGCGTTCAAACAGAAGCATGCTCCGTCGTCTGCCCGACGGTGGTGGCCGGCAACCGTAATGCTCTCAACCGCGAGCGGTGCCGGGTCATGCCGTGTCAGTGGCCATCATGGCGAACCGCATGTTGATCACGGGCAATCACAACTCACGGGGCCCGTGACATGCGCGGCGTCGAATACGGCAGTTTTCTCAGGTGCTGATGAAGTGGGCGGAGTTGAGCTCAGGCTCACCGCGGCAGCGGTAAGCCACCAGCGGGCCGCCTTTGCCCACGCTGTAATCGACGCAGGCGACGCGTGGGGTGAGTGGTTGGTGCGGGCCGCGCATCCAGTAGTGGCCGATGAAGACCGGCTTGTAACCCCGGTAGCCAAAACGCAGCTCCGCCGGCACCTCGGTGTCGGGCAACAGCGGGCGGATCGTTTCGTCGACAATCGCCGATTCACGAAAAGTGATGGCATCCGCGTCCCACCAGCGGGTCCGCGCCTCGTGCCGCTCTTCGTCGCCTGCCCTGAAAGACAAGCCATCCGGAAGTTTGGCCTCAGGGCCCTTGAGTATCGCCTCGATGGCTTCGAACTGGGGCGACCCGCGCCGGCTGGCGGCCTCGATCAATTGCCTGCTCAGTCTTCGACCTCGCTCGAGTTGCGGCGCCAACACCTCCATGTGCGCAGGGTGCCAGCAGGCGTGCACGACGCGCAGGTCGGGCAGATCGATCCACAGTGGCAGCTTGAGGAACCAGTTCAGCACGTCTTCCACGATTTCCGGGTTACCGGCGGTATCGTCGAGAAATGCCTGATGTTGGTTCCGGTTTTTTTCGCTGTGCTCGCGCAGGTAATGGCCTGGTCGTTCGGGATCCGGCGTGTGCCACGCGATCGCATTGAACTCGTGGTTGCCCATGACCGCCATGGCGGCACCTTCGTCGACCATCGGCCGCACGATATCCAGCGTGCTCAATTGAGCGGGACCGCGATCGATGAAGTCGCCGACAAAGATCGCCGTGTGTCCATTCTGGTGCCAGACACCGCCTTGCTTGTGGTAGCCCATCTTTGCAAGCAGTTCGACGAGTGCGTCGGCATGGCCGTGGATATCGCCGATGATGTCGAAGTTCATTTCTACCTCCAAGCCTGAAAAGTGAGTTGTTCCTCAGCAGCGACCATGACATTCGCAGGCATGAGCGTGCCCAGGAGCCTCCAGACTCCCGCTGTCGACGCTGACCCCGGCGCGACGCGCGGATGGCACGATGCGCTGAGTAACGAGAAAGAGTACGCCGCTTGACGCTTGAAGGCGGTTTGCGCCGAGCACCCGCTCCGCCTATGTGGCGGTTGAATAACCCGGTGGATCGCAGTGATACAGTGAACGAAGCTGCTACGCACGGAACCACCATGCAGATCCGCTGTTCAACTGTCCGGCTGCTGGCCGGCATCGCGATGTTCGCTGTCACCGCGGCGTGCTGGGCGCAACCCAGTGGCGAAGAGCACTTGGGCACGGCGCAGATACCGGCACAGCACGAGCATGCCGAGCGGCTTCCTGCGGTTGCGTTGTCATATGACGGCCGCTATCTCGCGTGGATCATGCCGCACCAGGACAACACCGAACTGGTGCTCGCCTCGGGGAGTGCCAGCCATCCGCGTAGCGTGGCTCTTCCCGCTCATTGCGGTGCGGAGGGCATCCGCTGGGCACACCGCCAGAATGAACTCGCCGTGCTTGCGCGTTGCCCGAGCGGCTCCGACCACACCAAGCCGATCCAGAGGGCGATCTGGCTGCTGGACGCCGCTGCCGGGACGCCGCCGCGAAAGCTTGCGAATATCGACGGACTCGCCGAAGGCTTGCAATGGACCAGTGATGGCAAGCGGATTGCGTTTTTATACCGGCCCGATGTGCTTCCTGCAGCGAGAGCCGGTTCGATCAACGCGGCGCCAGTCAGAAGATCAGGTGGCCGGAGTGTGATCGTCGCCGTGATGCTGCCTGGGGGCCCGCTTCAAGTACTGACCCCTTCCGCACTCTATGTCCATGAATTCCGCTTGTCGCGGATTGGCCGCGCCGTCGCGTATACCGCAACACCAGCGTCCGTCAGCGATCACTCGGCACCGCGCAGCTTGTACACCCAACAAGCGATTGCCAACGCCACACCGGTGCAGGCCTTCGACCCAGGGAGCGCGCAGGGTTCTGCCCGCGGCCTGCGGATCACCTTGCCGCGGTGGTCGCCTGATAGCCAGATCTTCTTCCTCGGCAGACTGGCGGGCGACCATTCGGCCACCGGTGGCGATCTCTACCGCCTGGTGGGCAGTAGCGGCAAGGTGCAGAATCTGACCGGGCAACAGCGCATCAAGCCGACCTGGTTCACGTTCCATCGGGGTCATCTTTTGGTCACTCAGATGGTGGCCGGCGAAACCCAGGTGGCGAGTTACCATCTGATGGGATCTTGGGCCAGGCAGACCGCGCTCTTGTTCACCGTGCCCGGCGTGATCGGAGACGGCCGCGCTGCGTCGGCGGTGTCGCTGTCGTATCGCTTCCCCGGAAGCCGCATCGCGTATTTCCAACGCGAGACGGCACAGGCGTCCCCCGTCCTGCATGTTGGTTTGTTGGGAACGCAGCCGCCACCGAGGGCTGCTTCGACCAACGCGATGCCTGCCGTTGATTCGACTTCCACGGCCCCTGCCGATTGATCCTGGCGTAATTGGGTAACGGCGGCCCCCGGTTCAAGCTCGTGCCGCGTTTCGCCAGCGTCAGACATTGCCCGATGGCCGCGCTCGCGGCAGAAAGGCCGGAATGCCAGCACTGCGCACGACTCATGTCTGAGCGTGGCACGGGCGCTGGCGGTTTGCTTCCTGGTTTTGGAAGCAGCCTCAAGAAGTGCAAAGCTCTTCGACGGTCAAGACCATCAAACTGACTTTGCTGCCTATTGCAGGCCGGATCATCCAGGCTTTGCGACGAAATCCCCGGAACGCAATAACATTTGAAAGTCTTCCGATCAAATAAGAAAACGGCATGTTTCCGTGCCCCTCGCACACGCGCTGCATTTCCGCAGAATCAGACACAGTCAGGGCGACTTCCCGTCTTTGGTACATGAATCTGATCCCGCTTATGTACCTGGTTCGCGCCCCGAGCCTGTTTGGCAGTCCCGTTCGCGGGACTCACGCCGCGTCAAGGCGCCTCATGCCTTTTGCGGCGGGATAGAACCACCCGCAAAGCCCGCGGCGAGGTGCCCCTGCCAATCCAGTCGACCCGGCACCAGCCGGTCGGACAGAAACCTGCCGGCTTGCCGTGAGGTCGCTCCCTGCAAACCCACTTTTTGCCGATGGTCACGCTCCGATACGCGGGCAAGCATCGCCATGCTCTCGTGACAGGCAGCCTTGCGCGCCTGCGGGGTTGTGCCCTCCGGCAAATTGCCACCTCGGTCACGCGGTGGTCGGTGCAGGCCACGCTATCGCAGCGTCCAGCAGCGCGCGGGCACCCGCGCCCACCCGCGCCAGGACGTCCGGATAGATGACGCGCTCTTCCTTCTCATCGTGACCGTCGAGCAGGCGCAGCAGCCGGCGCCGACTGGCCGGTTGCTCAAGCTCGCCCAGGTATTGACGCAGCCAGACGTGTTCGAGCTTCAGCCCCTTGACCCAGGCCTCGCGCCCGCCGGCTGCGAGCCACGCCGGAAAAATCAGCTCTTCCTCGATCTGCAGGTGTCGTTCCAGGGTGGCGCGCAGCCAGGCGTCGTACCCGGCATCGTCAGCCAACGCGCCGCCCAGTGCGGCCTCGATCACCGCATGGTCACGACCAAGATAGGCGGCCAAGTCGAACGACTCATCGCTGCGCGCGACCAGTACGGTGAAGCTCCCGGGTGCCGCCGCCAGCGGGTGCCAGAACAACGTATCTGCATCGCTCGCTGCCCCCGACCACGTTCCAAAGTCGAAACGCGCATGCACGATCCGCCGCTCGCCGGCGGGCAATGAGAGCAGCAACGCCGCCAGCGCGGGGGCGTCTGCCGCAGTGACGGTTATGGCCTCCTCCAACAACGTCGAGCGCAGCGGCTGAGGTGCCTCGGCCTGGCCTTTGACGTCGGCGTAGATCTCCAGTTCGAAGTGACTGTCCGCTTCCATGCGCAGCACGCGCCAGCGGGTGCCGGGCGAAAACCAGAGGTTCTCACGCGTGCTCAACTCCACGCGCGTCGCTCCGGCGACACCGAGGGTTTCGATCACGAGCACGCCGCCGGTCACCCACAGTTTTTCCCACCGGTTGATGCGCGGCGCGTGCCACTGGCGCAGGCGCTCCGGCAAATTGGCCAGCGTGTATGCGCGCGAGCGACCCAGCAGGCGCGGCTGCTCGGGTTGGTCGTGCCCGGTTGTCACTGCGGCCGGCGGCGCCGCGGGATCGCGCATCGGGTCAGGGTTGGTAGAAGAGTCCAAAGTCACTCCGTAGCGCGCGCCGTCTCGAGGAACTGACGATGAAGTTGGTCGATCGGGTCCACCAGCCCCGGCGCGGGGCCATCGACCTCGATCCCGTCCGATACCTGCTGGATGGACAAATCATGCGCCCGCAAGCACGGGATCTTCCACTGCGCCAGCCAACCGGCCAATTGCACCGAAAACGTCGCGTAAACCATGCGTTCCAGCCCTGCCCAGCCGTGCGCCGCCGCGCACATGGCGCAATGTTCACCGGACGGGTAGACCGTCGTTTGCACCCGCTCGGCAGGAGCCAGATGCGTGGTGGCGCAGCGCGGCATGCTCATTTCGGGATGGCGGGTGCGGTCGCCACTGCGGAGCTGGTTGCAATCCTCGCCCAGTACTTTGCCATCGGCGCTCACCCGCAACGAGCCGAATGGCGGATTGCCGGTCGCCCGCGCCTCGCGCGCCAGCTCGCTGCAGCGATGCAGGTGTTTCAGGTGGATGTCCGTCAGCATGCCGTTCTCAGGATAACGAGCGCTTGTCGCAGCGAATCCGTTCCAACCTAGCGCAACTGACGGCAGGCGCACTGATACCGGTCAAGGCGCGCGTGGCATCGACGTACGATGCTGGCGATCGCGTCCCACCCATCGGATGCATGTACCCGCGGCCGCGCCGACCGTGTCTTGATCACGACCGCGCAGCCATCTCCCGAACCGGAGGCAATCCATGCTGATCGAATCGATCCGTGCGCTGGCGCAGTTTGGCGCCGAGCACTTCACACCCATCACCCTGGCTCGTACCGAGCACAGCGACATGAAAGTCGTTGGCCTTGAGGCTGGCCAGGCCATTCCGGTGCACCACCCCGACAGCGACCTGACGATGGTGATCATCGAAGGCGAGGCTACCCTGGTGGCAGGTGATGAAGAGCTGGCCCATGCCGGCCCGGGCGCCGTGCTGCACGCCAAAGCCGGCGAGGCGCGTGGAGTTCACGCCGACAAGCGCACCATTCTGCTGGTCGTGGCGAGTCCGCCGCCCACGCCCGCGGATCACCGCGAACTGGCCGAACACTTCGCCAAGGGCACCTGGCGCTAGTGGTGCCCTGACTTCTGCGCAGATCGCCCGGGCGCCGCGCCGTCGTTCCCGATCGTGTTCGCCTGGTTGCGATGTGAAGGCGTGCGGAATGCGCGCTCCATAATTGACGCTTGCGCAAAGAGAAGGACAGAACATGCACACCGCGCTTCCCAGCAGCCTGCTTGCCGTCCAGCACCATCAAATTGACCAGGGCGTCGCCGGTATCGTGGACGGCCGCGGCGACCCCCAGGCACTGGCGGCCGCACTCAAGCTTTTGCGCGAACATCTGTATGTGGAAGAAGAAGCCCTGTTTCCCGTGCTCGCCAAGACCGGCCTGGCGATGCCGGTTTTCGTGATGAAGCGCGAACACGGTCAGATGTGGCCGCTGATCCTGCGCCTCGAAGCGGCTTGCGCAGCAGGCCGTGACGCCGACACGCTGCGCGATGACGCCCGCCAGCTTCTGCAGCAACTCAAGATCCACAACCCCAAGGAAGAGCAGATCGTTTACGCGGCGGCTGATCGCTACGAACCGGCCCACCCGGATGCGACGCTGGTTGAGGCCATGGCGGCGGCACACATGCCGGCTGGTTGGGTATGTGCACTGGCGCCCCATTGACGTGGCGATTGGTGGACGCCGCTGCGGTTGGCATCCAGGTTCCGCTGAGATGGCCCTGCTCCCGTTGGCCCCTGCGGCTGCGGCGTATCATGGTGGTAGTGAAGATCCGTGTCGGCGACGATTCGACCGAGCGGCGCCGGTTCCTTGTCGGCGGTGACGCCATCAAGGGCGATCAAGTGCTGGCCGTCCATGGAGACTTGTTGAGCGGCAGCTCCACCGCAGTCAGTTCATTGGTGCATGGGCAAGCTGCGGCAGGAGTCTGGCGCGATGGATGTCGTTCGCGTCCGCGCAGGCGCCGCCGTGGCCTGTTGGTCGAAACTGCAGGCACGGCTGCCGCGCTTCAGCGTTGACTTGCCGCGCGTCCGTTGAACGTACGCAGCACTCTGATCCGGCGTGCCCGGCGCTACAACAACCTGCTGGACGATGCCCGCAAGTGCAGCTCGAAGACGGCGAGCCATCGCCTGGAGAGCCCTCGGCCGGAAACGCTCTCTCGATTCCCACGCGACTCAATGGTCTGGGCATCGCCGTTCACATGCTGCCGCTCATTCTTGAATTGCTGGTACAGGAACGCGCGCGTCCTTGCGCATTCGAGCGACGCACCGGACATCGGCTTCTCACGTGACCTGGCGCAGGCCGGTAGGGTGGGCCGTCGTTGCGCGCAGGGCAGGCCGTGACCTTGGCGGTGCTTTCACGGTGACCCTGTCCTTGGTTCGGGCAGCTCATCGGTAACGCTCAATCCGATCGCCGGCCTCTTGCCAGGAATGACTTTTCATCCAGCACGGGTTTGAACTCATCATCGAACGAACGCCATCTGAGATCGGCCCCTTCGACCCTGATCGCCACCGGAGTCCGTGGGTGAATTTTGCGCGCTTCGTGCAGCGCAAATTCCAGCGCCTCGGTCCTCGAATTGAAATAGCGAAACGCCCCACTTGCCGACGTCATGCTCCACAAGCCCAGTGAGTTTGCTTCAAGTGACAAGTTAAAAAAAATGGTGGCTGGATCATGCATGCCGGAATCGTGGCAGTTGCCATGTCCAAGACACGTGCAGGATGTGTCTTTTGACCTTTCCGCGGCACCTGTCACGCCTGAAAAGCTGGGTTGATTGCCATTCGTGCCAGGGATGCGGCCGGTGGACGGGCGCGTATGTTCAGAATCGGGCGTGCGCCAGGCGCGCTGGTCGAGGAGGCGCTCGACGCGGTGCATTTCATCCTGGCGTAACTTTGCGCAGTGGCGATCAGGATGATTTATCCGCATTCGAACAAGCTGCCGGAAGAAATGTCGAGGGAAGATCCCGGGCTTCCGATTCAAATTTTCCCGACACCGCGCTTTGGTGTCGGGCAGCAACCAAACCCCTCTGCTGCAGATGTGCGGAAGCACGCAAATGGGCGAACGTCAGCGACGGGTCGATGGCCACTGCCAGGATCATGCCTGAGCGGCGGTGGTTGCCAGTAACAGGAAGCCATGCAGCGGGCGTCATCGATCGTTCTGCCAGGGATGCGGGCCCCGCAGGCTGCCAGATTGAGGCGCTTTCACGTCGTCGCCGGGAGCGTCCCAAGTCCAGTACAAGCCAAAGTACGCCACGTTGTGGCGCGCTCCGGCCACGCTGGCGCCGAGCGAGAACAGCACGCTGAAATTTTGCGAAAAGTTGAGATAGCCACCCGCGTTCAACAGCGTGTAGCCCGGCTGATCCGCGGCCAGTGCATTCTGTCGAAACACTTCGGCACCGAGTGTCCAGCGTGGACTGAACGTGTATTGCGCCAGCAGGCCGCCGAAAGTCGCGTTGTTCATCCCTGTGGCTGGGTTGACGACCACGCCACCGCCGCCGTCGAAAGTCCAGGCTCCGGCGCTCTGCTGCACCCACAGCGGCAACCGGTACCAGGTGCGGCCGTTGCCGAGTCCGCGCCGTGCATTGCCGGTGGCAATTTCCACCATCGGGAAGATGCCGACCTGAGGGCCGCCACCCGCGTCGTCCACAAAACGGTACTTGATGCCCAGCTCGACGTCGCCGAAGCCGGCCGCAGCGCTACCGTGCGCTGGTACGTTCCACGCCACCGGCACCACGATGTGGAACTGCGTTCCCGGTGCGATGCCGCGGTTGTATTCAATCGCCGGGCCCGCGATCGCGCCGGTTTCGCCCGTGTGATCAAGCGTTCCGAACAGGTAGAACTCGTTGTGTGCGAAATCCACCGGTACCGGATCATCGGTCAGAAATGGCGGACCGGCCACACACGGAGACGTGCCGGCCTGCAGCGCGCAGATGGCGATCACGAATCGTCGGGTGAGCCGTTGCATCAGAGTTCCCGCAAGCGTCATTGTCGGAAACCATAGCGCGATAGCGGACTGTCGGCGTGCTCGACTGGAGCGAGCCTTTCCACCACCCCCACCGACGTTCGACTCCTGTTATCTCAGTCCCGGCACAGCTCAGGCCGTCGGTGCAAATGGCGGGAATGGCGCCCACCGCGTCGGCTGCAAGGCAAGCGTCAATGGGCGCATACTTCCGGCATGATGTACCGGCTTGCCATCTTCTTTCTGCTTTGCGGTGGCGCGGCCTTTCCGGTCGCCGCGCAACGCGTACCGCCGCAAGACTGGCCCATGTTTGGCGGCAATCTGGAAAGCACCAGCGCCAATCCGATGCCCACCGGCATCACGGCGGCCGGCGTCGCCCACCTCACGCGCCGGCAGGTCAAGCTCGATGGCACCGTCGATGCCAGCGCCATTTACCTGCACGGCGTCAGCGTTCACGGCACTTCCCACAACGCCATTTTCGTCACCACCACGTACGGCAAGACGGTGGCGATCGACGCCGACAGCGACGACATCTTGTGGGAATACACGCCGCACAGCTATCGGCGGCTGGCCGGTACACGCCAGATCACCAACAGCACTCCGGTGGCCGATCCCGATCGACAATTCATCTACGCTGCCGCGCCGGACGGCACCATTCAAAAACTTGCCGTCAACGATGGCCAGCTGGTATGGCGCACCGCCATCACCAGGCTGCCGCAGCGGGAGAAAATGGACTCGCCGCTGAAGTTCTTCCGGGGCCATGTGATTGCGGTGACGGCGGGCTACATCGGCGATCACTCACCCTATCAAGGGCACGTTGCCATTCTCGATGGCAAGTCCGGCGATCTGCTGCACGTGTGGAACTCGCTGTGCAGCAACCGCAGCGGATTGTTGCAGCCTGCATCCTGCCCGCAGAGTGACTCAGCCATATGGGGGCGGGCAGGCGCCGTAATCGATTCCGCCCATGGCGAAATCCTTGTCGCCACCGGCAATGCCGACTGGAACGGCACGACCGACTGGGGCGATGCGGTGATCTGGCTCGACGCCGACGCCACGAAAATGCTGGGCAATTACGCACCGACCAACACGGCGGCGCTGGATGCCGATGACAAGGACCTGGGCTCCACCTCCCCCGTGCTGCTGGGGGGCAACTTGATCGCCCAAGGCGGCAAGGATGGCAAGATCCGCTTGCTCAGTCGCAAAGCCATCGCCGGCACCGCCCCACACAAAGACCACGAGTTGCAGATCGTCTCCACGCCGAGCGGCAAAGATCTGTTCACCCAACCGGCGGTCTGGAAACACGACGGCCAGACCTGGATGTTTGCGGCGGACAACGGGGGCACGGCGGCCTGGCAACTGGAACATGGCAAGCTGACCCAACGGTGGAAAAACGGCACCGGCGGCACCAGTCCATTCGAAGCGGACGGCCTGCTATTCGTCTACGCGCGCCAGGGCGGACTGAATGTTTATCAAGCGGCCTCAGGCAAACTCGTCACCTCGCTGCCTTGCGGCCCGGGCCACTGGAACAGCCCCATCGTCGTGCAGGGCAAGATCATCCTCCCCGAGGGCAACGCCAACAATCACGCCAGCAGCGGCGTGCTCGATATCTGGAGTGTGACCGCCCGTCCGTAGCCGGCTTTCTCCTGCCAGGTTTGCATAGCCTGAGCCGCGCTCCGCACTGGCGCTTCAGTGTGTTGGGGTGCGCAGGCTGCGGGCAGCGCCCCGCGTTGCCATGGGTTTGCCTGGCCATTTCGAAAGCTGCTGTTCCCCGTGGCAGAAACAATCCAGGCCAGGTTTGCCTGTTAACGTCGCAAGTGAACGTGGCCAGGTTTTTCGATCGAGTTCCCTGACCTTCGCGACCAGCGATGGGCCGACAACGACGCTGGATCAACGGCGGCTATCGACCCCTATGCGTAGATCTCAACTATGCGTAGTTGCCGTCTGTAGATGTCTGGTGATGAGCAAGTACGTGGTCGCTGTGAGCTCGATGCCATGAGCATCTATACATCGTTCTCGCACCTGAGGTGCACTGGCGTCCCCACAACCTGGAGACTGCCATGAGCATCAAGCGTCCTTCTCGATCCGAATCTTCTGGCCGCGCCCGTGGCGGCGCGCAGTTGGAGCGGCACATACAGTCGTATCGCGAGTACCTGCTCGACCGCGGCAACGCTGTCGGCTACGTGCGCAGGTGCGAAACGGCGGTGGTCCATCTGTCGACGTGGATGAAGCAGACCAACAAGCGGTTGGCCGACGTCGGCGAGGGACTCGTGGCCGAGTTCATCGAGCGTCATCTTCCCGGCTGCCGTTGCCCGATGACTGCGCGTTACCCGGCCACGGTGCGAGCCGCACTGGCCCATCTTCTGGTCGTACTGCGTGCAGCCGACGCCATCGCACCAAAGGCGCCGGACATGACGCCAGTGGGGCTGGAACTGGACCGCTACGACCAGTACATGGAACAGGTGCAAGGGCTTGCGGCGAAGACACGCGAGGGTGCACTGCGTCTGGTCGAAGCGTTGTTGCGCAAGCACTTTGGCGATGGCGCCATTCGGTTCGAAATCATCACAGCCGAGCAGGTACGCCGCTTCTTTGTCACGCAGGCCAAGAACTACAAGACGCCGTCGAGCCTTGGCGTCGTGGTCTCGGCCTTGCGCGGCTACTTCCGCTGGCGCGCGACGCTGGGCGATCGTACCCATGCGTTGGTTGACGTCCTGGCCTATCCGGCGAACTGGCAGCTGGCATCGTTGCCCAAGTCGCTGCAGCCAGCGGAGGTCGAACAGCTCGAAGCCGCCTTCGGCCAGAGCGGCCCGTCGATGCGACGCGCCGACGCTATGGTGCGTTGCGCGCTTGATCTGGGCCTGCGAAGCGGCGAGATCGCGCGCTTGAGCCTGGACGATATCGAATGGGACGCCGGCACGATCACATTGCGCCGTACCAAAGGCCGACGTGAAGACGTCATGCCCTTGCCTGAAGCCACTGGCCAGGCCATCGCCGCCTACCTGCGCGACGAGCGGCCCGCGACCCAGCACCGGATGGTATTCGCTCGGCATGTGACGCCGCGGGAGCGGCCGATCGGGCCGGACCTCGTGCGCAAGACCATCTGCCAAGCCTATGCGCGCGCCGGTCTCCCGTATACCCGTTCGCACCTGTTGCGTCACACGATGGCCAGCCGCCTGCTGGCCAGCGGATCTTCGCTTAAGGAGGTGGCCGACGTACTACGGCACCGCTCGCTGAACACGACGCTGATCTACGCCAAGCTCGACAGCAGTCGACTCGTCGGAAGTGGCACTACCTTGGCCCGGAACGTCCGCCGCTGCCGCGACCGGGAGGCCGTCATGACGATCGGCATGACCGCGCTCGTCGAGCGCTACCTCACGGAACGCCGCACTCTGGGTTTCCAACTACGGTCGACCGCGTACAGCCTGCGTAGCTTGGCCAAGTACGTCCGCCGTACGCGTCACCACGGAGCCCTGACCCTGGAGGTCATGGCCCAGTGGGCGCGTCTGGATGCCCACGGAAGCGTTGACCCCCGGACGTGGGCGAGACGGCTCAAGCCATTGCGCTCCTTTACGCGCTGGATGCAACAGTTTGAGCCGGCCACTGAAGTACCGGACGACACGATCTTCGGTCGGCTGCCCGCGCGACAAGCGCCGCACATCTACAGCCGGGTGGAAGTGCAGCAATTGCTGGTCGCCGCGCGCCAGCTTGGCCCGGAGCCCGGCCTGCGCGGCTTGGTCTACGAAACGCTGTTTGGCCTGATTGCCAGCTGCGGGCTACGTCTGTCAGAGGCGCTGTCGCTGAACATGGGCGACGTTGATCTCAGACGTAGCCTGTTGACAATCCGGCGCACGAAGTTCGCCAAGTCACGTCAGGTGCCGCTGCATCCAAGCACGGCGAAGGCCTTGGGCCAATACCGCTGCGCACGCGCCGTAGCCGGCGCCTCGCGCGAGGACGATGCGCCGTTCTTCATCGGCACAAGGGGTCGCCTGTTCGGCCGGCCGATGCACGGGCGCCAAGTGGAGCGCATCTTCGCCGCGCTGCGCAGCGAACTGGGTTGGATCAATCGCGGCACGCGCCGCGCGCCGCGCATCCACGACCTCCGGCACACCTTTGTGGTCATGCGCATCCTGTTGTGGCAGCAGCAGGGTATCGACGTGGACGAGGCGATGCTGTCGTTGTCGACCTACGTCGGTCACGCGATGGTGACCAACACCTACTGGTACCTGCAGGCGGTGCCGGAGTTGATGGCGGTGGCCGCGCAGCGCTTTGAGTCCTGCATGCCG